>JBBNAI010000645.1:0-43202 GCA_037994305.1 Pseudomonas sp.
ATTGCATACCCCACCACCCATTGAGGGGGATGCGCCATGAGCCGGAGGAACTTCACACGTAACCAGAAAGAACAGATCGTCGAGCGCGCCACTGATTCCGAAGGCGTTGTCCGGTGCGAGTGCTGCAATCTCGCCTTGAAGCGCGGCTCATGGGAAATCGACCATATCCTGGCTGAAGCTCTGCGCCCTGAAGCCGACAAGCAGCAGAAGATCACCATCGCTGAAGGCCAATTGCTCGGCAAGTGCTGCCACAGAGGCGAAGACGGTAAGACCAATAGGGATGTTGCGCAGATCGCTAAGGCCAAGCGGCAATACAATGCGGCTAACGGCCTCAAGACGGCTCCGGTGAAGAAGCTGAGCGGCCCCGGCTTCCCCGTCTCGGAGAAATCCGCTTCCCGCTCTCCAAAGCAATCGTTGGGGTATAGAGCGCTTTATAGGGCTGTGGAGGAGTCGAGATGAGCGAAGAACGAGAACGCATCATTGCAGCAGCCATACAATTCGGCGCTACGATCTCCCTACCGCCGCCGGCTCGCCACCACACCATACTTCAAACGATGGATTTGGAGATGCATCTCGACGAGAGTTCTGCGACGGCATCGCAGGGGTTTCTTACTAGCACAGGTCGATTCGTCAATCGCGTTGAAGGCTTCTACATCGCCCACCGTGCCGGACAAATTGGCACAAAGGATACTCCCCAACTGTTTTCGGAGGATCTGTGGTGATGATCGACCCAGTTTTGCATTTGATGCCGGAAAGCCAGTTGGACGCCGTTCTCAGCCAGGATGAATGTGACATCGACATAGAGTTTCTTGGGTTCACAAGCGTCTATCTCGCGCTTGCCTCTATCATCCCGAAGCACTGGACAGTCGTTGATCTCGGGTGTGCCTTCGCCCCACAGGCCTTCATCTTCAAGGACCACGCCGCTTACATTGGCGTTGATATAGGCGATAGGGTTAGGTTCACCGCGCCAAATACAACGCATCACAAAATGAAGATTTCCGACTTCGTGTCTAAGCACGTGAGAAATCTCGATATGGACACCACCTTCGCGATCTGCTCCTACGTCCCTCCGTGGCATGACGACAATAGATCCTTGGCGCGTCAAACGTTCAAGAACGTATTCACCTACTACCCAGCAAAAACGCCGGGGAACCCGTTTGGCGCACCCGCGCAGTCCCGCGCCGCACTCGACGCCATAAAGGAGGGGTAGGATGACGGAAATCGGCGACGACGAGCCAATCACCCTTGCAGAAGCCTGCCGAGTGTTCTTTCGTGGGCAGTTGACGAAATCCTCTCTTCGCACCGAGGCGAGGAAGGGCAATCTCGAAATCATTCAGATCGCCAACAAGGATTTCGTAACTCGAAACGGGATCAAGAGGATGATCGACAAATGCCGCAAAAACGACGCCCCGCAAGGCTCTGGCTCCGACCGGATACCGGAACATGGTTCATCAAGGACGGAAAGCAGCGTATCGCCACGGATTGCGCTGAAGCAGATGTTGGCAGAGCGCAAGAAAAGCTCGCAGAATACATCCACTCCAATTACCGGCCGATCCGGAGCAGTCGTGCCTCTGAGGTGACCGTGGGCGATACGCTCATGATTTACCTGACGGAAAAAGCCGATTCGACAGCGCGGCCAAAGGAAACGTCCGCCATGATCGATCGGCTTGGAGACTTCTTCGGAGATATGTTTCTGACAGAGGTGAAGGGCCAGACGTGCCGGGATTATGCCGTTGACCGCGGGAACCTTGGTGGCGCGAGGCGGGATCTGGAAGTCATGCGCGCGGCAATCAATTACTACCATGCCGAAAATACACTGGACATGGTGCCGAAGGTGACCCTCCCTGAAAAAGGAATGCCCCGCCAGCGGTGGTTGACGCGCTCGGATGTGGCGAAGCTACTCCGCACGGCGCGAAACGAGAAACAGTGCGATCACCTAGTCCGGTTGATCCTTATCGGCCTTTACACGGGAACCCGCCTGACTGCGATCCTGAACCTGCAGTGGATACCGAACACCAATGGCGGCCACGTCGATCTTGACCGAGGCGTGATATATCGCCGCGCCGATGGCGAGCGTGTCGCGCACAACAAGCGACGGACACCAGTCAAGATACCTCCGCGCCTGCTTCGCTTTCTGCGATATTGGCACAAGGCTGACACCGGCGTTGATTCGGAGGGGAAAGCCGTCACGCTTCGCTATGTCGTCACCTACCAGGGTGAGAAGATCACGAAGCCGCACAAGGCGTTCAGGACGGTCAGGGATGCGGCGGGGTTCACCGATGACGTGACGCCGCACGTCTTGCGCCATACTCGCGCTACGTGGCTTGCACAGGCTGGAGTAGACACGGAACAGGCGGCCGCATCTCTCGGGATGACGACGGAAGAGTTCGAACGGACCTATTCGCACGCCAGTCCTGACTTCCAGAATCAGGCAGCGAACGCATTTTAACCGGTCCGCAAACGGTCCGATTCTTGTATTTCAGGTGATTTCGAAGTAGACTGTTTCTGGAATAAACCATTGATATTCAATGGAATTGGCTGGTCGGAGTGGAGTGATTCGAACACTCGACCCCCACGTCCCGAACGGAGGATGCTTCGCGAAAACCCATCATCTCTGGGACAGGCGGTTTCTCTTTGTTCTCGCCTGTTCCTATTCTGTCCGATGAAGAGGTCCGCAAACGGTCCGGAAGGAGAGTGGAATGAACATGATCGAGAAGGTAGCGCAAGCCATTCAGGATAACATTGCGGCCGCGCTCCCTGATGGAGTCGGCGTAGATTACCGATATGCCGCTATCGCCGCAATCGAGGCCATGACCAAACCTTCCGTTGATATGCTTGCTTTGGGGGATTTGGCATCCATAGGAAAGAGACTTCCTGCGGAAGAATGCTGGAAAGCCATGATCGATGCAGCACTGGAAGGAGGTGATGCCAATTGAACGATCAGCAAAAGATGCCAGATCCGAAGAACATACCGTTGTAGCTCGGGAGCCCTAGTGGCTCCCATAAAGGAGAATGGGATGAGAATCCACTTGGATGAGCCGGAACACAAAATGGCTCTGGAAGAAGCGACGAAATCGGTTGAAGAGTATCATGAGTTCAAGATGCCTTTTGGAGCGGCGCAGGCACTTGTCGAGGAATTCTTATGGTGGCTTGATAGCCAGGACCGTGACTTCAGCGATGAGATGTTACAGGCTCGGAAGACATTCAAGAAGCTCTGCGACGAGCAACCAGACGAATGCCCTTCGAAGCTCTTCGAGGACGTGCTTAGATCAATCGGGAGAATGTGATGGCAAAGAAATGGCATGAAGAGATCGAGTGGGAAAAGCACATGCCGGATGGCAGCGTCATCTTGAACGCGGAGCAATATTTTCTTCTGTCCAGTTTTCATCTCGCCGCCGTCGCTCTCGCGGGTGGGGTTTTTGCAGACCGCAATGCCTCTCGTGATTTGCGAGCCAAGGCAGACGCCCTTTCCCATCTGAATATAGACCTTTTATCGTCTGGGGTCTTCACGTCACAGGAAGAGATCGACCGCCTCATAGCCGAAAGCACCGGCCCGGATGGAGAGGTTTATGGCCACCGGGATTGATATGTCATGAGCATCACCGAAGACGGATACGACCTAAACCTATTGGAGACATGCAATCTACGCATCCGTCTTGCGGATACACTTGAGCGCCACGGTTTCAAGTATCTCACCGATCTTGAATTTCTGACCGACCAGCAGATCCTGTCTCTTCAGGGAGTTGGTAAGATCGGCCTCGCGCAGATACGGCACGAAATCAACGTGGTTAACATGCTCAAAGCCAAGGACAACGCCCAATGAATGATATGGTGACGCGAGTTGCGAAGGCGCTGGCAGGTCATGTTCATAAGAACGGTGATTATGGCATGACCGGCGAGGATGCATATGAAGAGCGACCGTCTGACTTCGACAGCATGGCAAGGGCGGCTATAGAAGCCATGCGCATACCTACTAAAGCCATGCTGGATGCAGTCAGCGAGGAAGAAGAACGCCGAGGCTATGTAGCATCCGCCTATGAGAGCATGGATGCGGAGGCGGCGTGGCCTGTCATGATTGATGCGGCTCTCAAGGAGGAAAAGGCATGAGCAACATCTTCGGTTACGCGTTCAGAGGCATTTTCGGCCATGTCAGTCCAGGCTGGACAGCGGCGCTCCCCACACAGGAACAACTTCAATATATGCAGGACGTGCATTCGTTGGCAAATGAGCTGCGGGTAACCCCAGCAGAGGCGAGCGCTATGATTGCAAGGCGGAAGCTTGCGTATTCTGCGATCCTGAGAGGCAAGGAAGGGGAAAAGGCATGAGCAACGAATGTGTAATTTGCCGGGGCGATCGGTTCGTCAGACTTCCGGTATATCACCCGATCTCAGCGCGGTACGATGCGAGTGCCGCAATATCGATGAAAGCAGAAGAATCCTATCGAACCTACCCATGCCCTCAATGTAACGAGAAGACGGCCGCGGAAGAGAGAGTCGATATCGTTTATGCCACGGAGGAATTCAAGCGCGCACCTGTGCCGGCCGGAGCCAAGCAGGATGTAGCCCACAGCCTGTCACGCGCTATCGCAGATCATCTCCTGCGCAAGGGCCTTATCGAGATATCGGAGGAGAAGCGCGGCGACGATACTCTATTCATTGCCAAATGCGCAGTCGTCAACCCGAGGGTGGCAACGCGCATTGAGCGGCGTGCCGTCGACATGATGAAGAAGTTTCTCGGTAATGTGGCAGACAGGGCTGCAGAGCACATAGCCGTATGGGGCTCTCACTATACCGGCAACGAAGGAATGATCAGCAAGGGTCAGGCGATCGATTATATGCGCGCCGCGTTCCGCAAGCAGATAGAGGATGCTGAGGCGAAGGATGTTTAACAGATATCAACCCCAAGCCCTCATCGTCCTTGCTGGTCTTATTGTGGTGTTGGTGGGTGAACTGTGGAAAGGGATAATGGGATGAGAGACCGACTCACATATGCGAAGCTTCTTGCGCGATGCGCAGAGATCCACAGAAAAATACAGACTGGACGGTTGGACAAAGACCGCGGCTCGTACCTGAATATCTCAATCAACGAATTCAACGAATTGAGAGCAGACCCAGAGTTTTCTAACATAATCAATTTGGCGAGCATGGCATGGCCGCCGAAGGAATTCAAATGTCACGGTATCCGCTGCGTAATAGGGTAAAATGGATAAAGGATGCCTAGTCCAAACCCTTGCCGTCCGGGCGGACCTCAAAGACACGCTGCCGCAATGTGCTGATCTCTCTCTTCAGATCCACTATGACATCCCGAGTCCCGTACACGCTTCCGACTTCCTGTCGGAGTTCGTCTATCCGCCGTCCAAGTTCAGCGATTTCACCATTTCTCGCCAAATTTCTTTCCTGCCATTCATTGCGGGTAACACTGGTGGTCCTGAGATCGTTCAAGGCATCGTCTGAGCGCTTTCTGTCTTCCGTCCCTCTCTGAGTCCTCCATTCCATCTCCTTCTGCGTCACCATCTTGTCGGCAATCGTGGCGATGGCGCTTTCAAGGCGGATTGTAGAGGCATTGATGGGCCAGTAGACGAGCCCCCCGATCATGGCGCAGAAGGTCAGCGTGACGCCGATGGCCTGCCACTGAGGCCGGTTCCTCTCGGCGATATTGGTGGACAGCGAGGCGACGGAGGTCCGCATCTCGTTGGCGAGGCTGCTGACAGCCGTCTCCATCTGCTTGAACCCGGAGCGCATTTCCGATTCAAGGTCGGTCTGCCTGCGCCCAAGGTTCGTGACGCGCTCGCCCAGCTGGGCCTGGATAGCGTCTTGGTATGCCCTGGTGACTTCCGTGCCGCTGCCCATCTCTTCCGCCATCGTGATTATGCCCTGCGATGTACTGCCATTAAGTCTTAGGGAAGGGTTTAGGCCTAAAGTTAGCTAGCCTTTGGCGATCCCGCGAGGTCGTCTTAGGTCAGGTCGTGGTCGCTGTTACAAGCAGGGATCACGGCCGCTTAGTGTTGCGGCTCCCCTAAGGAGCCATCGCCGCGGTTACATCTCCGTCGAGATGCCATACGGATAGTAAGGCCGTCTCTGTTCCGCTATACGGTGCGCTTGGGGGAGAAAATGCCCCAGAATAGCGATCCGTTGCGAAGATAGCCGCCTCGTCTACTGTGCCTGTCCACGCATAGGTGGCAGGGTTGAAGTTGAACGTTCCGACACCAAACCCCGCATTACCGGCTTGTCCTCTTGGAGCAGTAGCAGATGTTCCGACCTGGACGCCGTCGACGAAAAGCTTAGCTCCTGACGGATTGGAAACTATGGCAACATGGCGGCGCACCCCATCGGTAATGATCGGGTTCGTCCCTCCGCCGGCAGTAGTCGTGCCGTTTATAAATGAATCAGCAGAACTGCTGTTGTAGTAGTTCCCTATCAACCTGCCATCCGGCGCTACTCCAATCCATCCCTTGTTTGTCTGCCCCATTGCGACCTTTACAGAGGCTGGCGCAGACGCAACGGAAATAACGGCTTCAAAAGTCCACGTCTGCCCGTTGATAGCCTCGAAGCTTGCGGCAAGCGTGCCATATCCGCCAGTCCTCTCTTGACCAAACCCGGTCTTGCCGGTGGCGTAAGTGACGGATGTCGGGGTGAGCGACGTTGCGGCGACAGTGGTCCTCTGGAATGCGGCAGAGAAGCGCAAGCCCAGCCTAACGGCGCCGAGCATGCTTTCGTGAACCCCGTCGATAAGGTCGATATCCATCGGGATTGAGTAAAAGGCCTGGTTTGACACAGCCCACTGCGCTTGCGCCTGGCGAATGGTGTCAATCTGCGCCTGCGTACCCCAACTGCTGGAGCTAATATTTGGAATTGGGCAAAGGATCTTGTCATACGACGCGCCCTTCACGGTATTTCGCGAAGTGACATCAGCGAATAGTGCGTCTAGTGATGTTGAATAGGTCGCCTGGCTGGTTCCCGCCAAGCTATCAGAATGTCCCTGGAACCAGATGAAAGCCTCAAATCCCGCTACGGCGTCAAGGATGACGCGTAGCTGTGCATTGTTTGCACCCCCTGGAACCCATGTGGAAATTGTGGTGGCACCGACAGAATGCCCGACGAGCGCGCAGTTGACGCCACTCGCGGCAATCTCACGGCGCAAGAATTCTCCGGTAAAGGCACTGTCGTAGTTGCTGGCATCGGCTGGGAGCGCCCACCCCGGCGTGCTGACCGTCCTCTGGCCGTCTGTGTATGTGGCATAGACAGATGAGTTGGCATCGATAGATACTCCCAGAGAAGCCATGGTCGCGGTCTGGCTATCCATCCGGCCGAACAGACGTACGGCGAGAGACTGACCGGAAGCGGCGATTACGCGTCCCATTCCAACGGCCGTTGTCCCGCTCTGCCACGATACCCCGTCCCCGGAAAGATCGAGATAGAACCATCCTAACCGGGCATCAACTCCAGTAATCGACACAGTGCCATTCGCTACCGGAACATTTGCTGCCACCCAAGGAGCCTGCAGAATAGTAGTGCCATCAGCAGCAGACCTGCACCGCGCATACACAGCGCCGGCCGCCGTGACATTCAATGACACCGGGATAGTCCCACGGCCTTTGTTCTGCCCGCCTCCAGTCGAGAAAGACCGCTGGTATATTCGCTGTGCCGCGGCCAACTGCGTCATTGTGAACGTAGACGGGGGGCCTACTCCAGCCCCATTCCCACCGATCGTGATGCCGAGCCCGATGCCAAGGCCAATTGTCATTTCGCGCCCTCATATTTCGTCTTCACATTGTCGTAGAATCTTGCGCAGAGAGCCGTGCGGCCGTCCTGATCGTCAGCCGCTGTCAGCCACCGGACCTGTATTGCAAACCACTGCTGGCCTTCCTGCGGGGATATGCGCCGCATTTTCTCGCGGCACTTGTCCGGGAGGTCTGGAAGGTTGGTACCGCTACTTGCGACAGCCTTTTCAGCCGACGCACGCGAGAGCCGTTCATTGAGGTTTGCGCACCCGCTCAACGTTGCGTAGATCATCAGCAGTGACGACAGAACCGCCACCGGTCTTCGAAATGGCCTGTTCATCCGCGGCCTGCCTTTTCTGGGAGTCGATATCGAGCTGTTCGGCTTCCTTGTCCGCCTGTGCGCGGATCTGCTGGCCGAGAAGGATTTCGCGCTTGAGCTTGGCTATGACGGCGTCCGAGGCGTCTTTCTCCGATTGAAGAACATAGCCACTGAGGATCGCTGTATCGTGGTTATGGAGCCACAGGCGGAAGCCGCCGTAGAGGGCGACGAGGAGCAGCGCCGTGGCGGCTATCTTGCCGAGTGGGCTGAGGAGGAAGCCGATCACGAAGGCCTCGCCTTTTCCTCGGCAACGCCCTCGAGCTTTCCCGCGGCATGCGAAGACTTGGAATTCATGGCGATCAGCTCTGTCAGCCGGCCATCGACGGACAGGGCAAGATTATGGATCTGCGCATCCCGCTTCACGCCTCTGGTGAGGCCGATGACGACGGTAATCAGGGTGACGATCGAAGTCAGGAGGCCGACGACGGCAACGCCGAAGGCGATATAGCTGGGGTCCATGTCACACTTTCACATTGACATCGGTCTGCACCGATCCAACGTCCGTGGGAGGGCTGATAGCGGCGGCGGCGAGGTTGGCCTTGCGCTCGTTCTGGTGATCGAGGGTGGCTATGCCGAGATAGGAGGCCATCGTGGAAATCAGGATGCCGGATAGGTAGAAGGCGATATCGGAGCGGGTGTTTTCCGTCCCGACCGCGGCTAGGTAGGTCAGGAGGGACATAGACCAGATGAGAATCCCGGCGACCGCTATCCTCCGCCAGAACCACGGCATGCGGTTGATTTCAGCGGTGAGCTTCTGGGATGCCACATCAACGCCGTCGATGATCTGCCGGCGCATCATGCGGCCTCAATCTTCATAGAGCTTCGCCTGTCGGGCCCAGGTGCGCCACGGATGCAGTTCGTAATGCGGCTTGTCCCAGCTATCCGAGGTCGTCTTGCTGCCGTCCATGTTCCAGTCTCCGCCCCATCGAAGAGGGATGCCGAATTCATTGGCGATGCGCAGGATGACGACAGATAGGTTTTCGAAGGCCTTGGTGTTGTCCCAGTCGTAAGGGGCCGGGAAGAGATCCATGGCAATTGCCGGCACATAGTTGTGAGCGGAGTCGCCGAAGTGTGCCTTGGTGTTGCCCTGCCTAAACGCCTTTTCCTGCGCAGCGCGGCCGCGAGTGGCATCGAGGATCTTGAAATCAATCTCCTTGATTGCCTCGTCTACGATAAGCTGAAGCTTGGGGTGCAATTTGGCACGCGAAGTGAGCGATGCCGATCCAAATGTTGGCATTGGTGATCTCCGGATTGTTAGGGAGCGTCAGGCGTGGTATTTACAACGCCGAGTTAGGATAGGGGTGGTTTAGATGATGGTGCCAAAGGTTCTTTGTGTCGGCGGCCCTATGGACGGTGAATATTCATATAGCGTCGTGCCGCCGACCGTGCCGAACAACGCAGGAAACCCTATGGGGTCCTACGTCACGTATGCAGAGCGCACCGTGGTTCTTCCTACAGGCGAATACTCGAGAGTCTTCGCTCCCGACGAAATGACGGATCGCCTGCTGAAAAAGGCTCTGAAGAAGCACTTCAGTTGATAACCCTGCCGAAGTCAGCCGTGGAAGATCGCGCAGCATTCGCAGTCGGATATGATCCTATCACACCGGCAGCGCCTGACATCGTGACTGTTCCCAGACCATCCGCATAATAGGGCGTTGAGGCGATGCCGGAAGCATTGGAATTCCGCGCATCTATGTTCGAGCCGGATATGGCGATATAGCCATTCACGGCGCCATTGACGATGGAATAGCTGACCAGCAGAGAGGCGGACTCCTGCGCCTTGAAGCCGTTCCCGAGGCAGTAGAGAGCCTGCCCGTAGACGGACTGCAGGGTTGATGCTAGCGCCGCCCTAAAACCGTTGAAGTTCCCGACAGAAATGCAGGGGCCGCCATTGTCGCACAGCAGATTGCTGCTCATCCGGCTATAGTAGCCATCCCCGAGATTGCCGATCGACTGGCACGAATATGCATAGACGGAGCTGGTGTCCTGGCTAAGGAAGCCATTGCACCCACCTGGCGCCGATCCTGCGAGCCACCCATTCCCGGACGAAACACAGTTGTTCAGCTTGAGTTGCGCCGTATCGCGGGCCATGAAGCCATTGTTGCCATTGCCGGACGAGACGCAACTATCAGCAGCGATGATGCCGCCATAGTTCGCCCGCACGCCCTCGATGCCGAAGCCGACGATTGCCAGATGCGGGCCTATACAGGTGCGTCCAACCGGGCTTGGCTCAGCATAGCCGTTCCATATGCCTCCGCCATTGGTGAACCCGTCGCCAACGATTGCGCAGTTGGAAAAGCCGCCGAGGCCAGCGAAGATATATCCGCCGCAGCCGGTAAAGTTGATCTGTGCCAGGAAGACACGGACGGAAGCAGAGATGGCGCCGACCGGAGGCTTGACGTTATAGGTCGTGTTCATGACCGTAACGTGCGTGGCGTCGTCGATCGAGACTACTTTCCATGCCCCGCGGTGCATTTCATGTTTGGAGACGCCAGACGTGCCGTAGATCTCGATCACGCGCCCGACAATCATGGCGCTGGCATCGTTGACTTCAAGCGCAACGTTCCACCCGCCACCGGTCCCGGTTACCGAAATCACCGATGAGACGGATGCGGATGCCGGTTCAGGGCCAACGATATCGACCATGTGCCCGAACGGATGCTGGAACCGGGTGACGGATGTCTCGTGATAGAGACCGGCGTCGATCAATACCGTAATGTCAGCCGGCAGGAGTGTTTCGCAATAGGCGAGCGCTTCCGATAGGGTGCAAAATCCAGAACCGCCGACGCATACATTTACAGTCATCGCATGATCTCCACCACGATCGTTCCTGTGATAGTTCCACCGCTTGCGTTCACGATCCTGAGCGCATTTCGGGCAGTCGTGGTGAGGTGGAATACCGATAGATTGGCAACGTATCGAGATGAACCAATCGACGGGCCGCTCTGGACAAGGCCGCCGCAGTTGATAGCCTGGTTGAAATCAAAAATATCGACGCTGAATGGAAGGTCAGAACTAGCGTCAGATGCACCGTTTGCCGACAGGACAAGACCGGTCGTAGTAGCGAGGCGGCTCGCCCCATTCGTTGATAGAGAAGCAAATTGGCTCTGGCTGAAGTAGTTTGCCGCCGTATCGTAGGAAGCCCCGTTGTCAGTGCTGCACTGCGCAACGATAATCCCGGTTGCCGACTGGGAAATTCTGCCTTTGATGCGCAGGAAGCGTGCCGAGGCCAGATCGGTGACGATAATAGAGGCAGCCGCAGATACTGAGAAAACCCGAGACTCCGGCCACGCTGTAGCCTTTACAATCGTGAAGAAGTTCGACCCGTCGCAGATGATTTCAACTGACGAGCCATTAGGCACAATGATAGTTGCACGTCCGTCGATGGTCTCGCTACCGTTCGGATCGATCGTGACAGCGCCGCCGTCTGCAACAACAACCGCCGACCACCCCGAGGTGAGGGTGGCAGCTGCAGTAAGGCTCAGTGTAGCGGCGACTGTGAACCTAATTGTTCCGCCAACATCATCCGCTACGGCAGTATACGCGCCACTATTGGCGGCATAAGGAGAATTTATATTACGTCTTACCTGGGCTTTCTGAGCATCAGTCAGCGTTTGAGACGTATATTGCAACGCGGATAGGTTTGTTGCGGCCGCGGCTGCAGTTGCGGCGCCTGTACCTCCAGCGGTGACAGGGCGTGCGGCGTTGGCGTCGACGACAAGATCGTCTATCACCTCGTTATATTTGCTCGACAAGATAGTCGTATTCGGCACAGCCGTCGTGTTGGCTGGCTTCGAATAAATTCCTGCGCCGTTCCTGGGAATGGTCGTAACTCCTCTATCGGAGAAGAGCCGCCCTATGATATGTAGGGACGGGCGGCTTTCTGGAGATAAAATGAAGCAGATCGATCACGACCCGCATGAGAACTTGAAAATCCCCGGCCAAGGCGAAAAGCAGTGGGCTCGGGAAAAGTGGGGGAGAGAACCGACCCCCATGGACTTGTTCTGGTACATCCTGCCAATTGCGGCAGTTGCCATCGCACTTCATATCTGGCGTGGCTATTAGTAGGACTGGATCTTCGGAAGCGCTGTTGCCCCGGAACTCGTCATGGCTCTGATAAGCGCTTCCCTGACACGCCTGGTGTTGTTCCCGGAATTCACGGCGCCTCTCAACGCATCCCGAGCTGCCTGAGGATCATTCTCAAGCAGCATGCGGGCAATTGCGTCTCTCGTTGCAGTATTCCGCCCCTGAATGGTATTGATGCCGGTTTGCAGGCCACGCAGAGCCGCGCTCTTGAACTGTCCGGTGGCGATCATACCGAGCATAGTCGGATCGAATGACTGGACATCGGCCATATCAGCCGCGTTGTCTGCCGTTCTAGACCCGCCGAGAGCCGCATTGGTCGTTTCGAACATCCGCTGTTCGCGGGCGATCCGATCCATGAGCTGTGGGCCTTGACCGGGTGCTGCGAATGCCGGGAATTCAGCCGCCGTTGCATCGCTGATGAGCGGTCGCGCCTTGTTGGTCATCGGGCCCGTGGCCTTCTGGACATCGGCAATATACGGGTCAACGTACCCTGCCCTAAAAGACGCCTGTTGCTCCGGTCGCGTCATTGACTGAAAGCGTGGGATCGTATCTTCGACGCGGTCGCGCATGGCTGCTTCCCGGCCCACGTCAGCAGCGGATATATCCTGGCTCTGGCGGCGGAAAGTATCGCGGGCGTTGGCGTAGACATCCGAAGAGCGCTCAAGCGCCCGGTCGAGTTCGTCGCGGATCGGGATGAGGCGCCCTTGAATGGTCGGGCTGCCGCTCTCGATCATGTTGTCGAGTTCGACTTTGGCACGGAAGGCGGTATCGAAATCACTGACAATATTGTCGCCGTCCGTGAGGAACGATCTAGCGCGGCGTACTGCTCCTTCGACACTGTCGTCCGCAATGTTCGTGCGCGAAAGACTACCAGCCGTTCCGAGAAAGTCATCTGCCCTTGAGATAGCCCCTGTGGGATCGACTGTCCCCGCCCCCTGCCGTGCAGCCGTATAATTTACATTGGCGTCTGCTCTGCGCAGTGCAGTCAGGGCTTGCTGTGTCTGTTCTGCCGTCTGTGGTGTGCCAAAGCCTTCGACGAGTGCATTCTGAATGCGGCGGCCCTGCCCTGCCTGCCGCCTCTGTAGCTGTTCGGCAATCTGCTGCCGCATGTCTCCGGGTGAACGGGCGACACCGGTAAGCATCCTCTGACCGGAGTTCCCGATGGCGTCAGCGACGGTATATTCCGGCTGCCCTTGCGCGGCGGCTGTGGCGATATCGTTCGCAACATCATCGGCAGACTGCCCGGAGCGTGTGAGGGCGTTCGTGATGGCCGAATTGGCGCGGGTCTGGTTTCCAAGGCCGACAAGGCCGCCAACAGAGCTTACGAGAGCCCCGCCAGCGTCAATGACAGGCCTTGCTAACAGGCCGGTTGCACCGCCGACCAACATACCGGTGCCAATGTCCTGGTCATGTCCATACGCAGATAACCCGCCTTGCGCTGCTCCACCTGCGCCCGTGGAAGCCATGCGGCCTCCGTATGTCCCAAGTACATCACCGGCCCAATTCACCGCTGGGGCTATAGACGGAGCGGACGATGACAAAGCCTGCGCACCTCGGCCGATTACATTGCCAGCTGCTCCGCCGAGCACAGCGCCTCCATAAATGGAGCCTGCGATGGATGCCGCGGTATTCTTTACAGGGTTCTGGTCCGCATATTGCTCGCGTGAGGCCTGATATTCCTTGCGGTTCGTGTCGTACAGATCACCGACTGTTTGCCCTTCCCACGGGCTTTCGCCGGGGAGCGCCGCGAGCCCTCGCTGCATCAGAGCCTGAACGCCGTTGGTTGCCTTCATAGGCAGGCCGAACAGCATCTCATCGGTGAAGACCGTGGGCACATTCACCGGCTGGTTGCTGGTGTCAACGGGCTTTTTCCCGATGATCAGGTCATCGAACGTCAGCTTTGATTTCTTGTCTCCGGCCGGGTTGGCTGGGATAAGATCATCGAAGTTCAAACCAGCCATATCAAAGCCCCGTCGTATCTATGCCGGCATCCTGCAGGCGCTTGATCACGGCATCTCGCGGCGCGCCTCTGGCGATAGCATCGCGGGCGGCCTTTATGTCTTCCGAAACAGGCGCGGGCTCTGCGAGTGGGGGCAGACTTCCGGCCTGCCTCACTGCATTCACCATGGTACGGACGCGCTGCCTCTTATTGGCGATCGACTCCGGCGACTCGCCTGGGCGAGGCGTCAGGATGTCCGTCTGCTTCCTGACTTCTTCGGGCGTCGCTGTCGCACCCGAAACGCTGTAGAGGTACGAGGAAACGATCGTCTGCAGGGAATTCGCAGCCTTCTGGTATTCAGGCGTTGTCACAAATTCACTGAACGGAATTTTTGAATAGAGCTGGTTCTTGGTATCGGACAGAGCATCGTAACTGTCTTCGACAACCCGCAGTTCGGGCTCCATGACCGTCGACAACGACTGGTTTTTCCTCTCGTTTTCGGTGAGAAGCTTTTGCGGCTTGCCACCGGTCAGAGGGATGATCCCTGGGTTATTGCCGGATACGGCGTCGGCCACCGGGGGTGATGCCGGGGCCGCCGGAGCAGCGGTCGGTGCGTTCGCTGGCGCGGGAGATGAAGGAATATTCGCTCCGCCATCGCCAAAGAGATCGACATATGGCTGCTGTGGTGCCTGCGTTTGCTGGACCGGCTGCTGGCCTTGCTGCTGCTTGAATATGCCCTGCGGGGTGAGGAACATCATCGCGCCCGTGCTCGGGTCGGTGATCGTCTTGCCGGCTCCGAGCTGCTGAGCCTGTTCCGCGGTAATCTGGCCGCTTTCGATGAGACCGTTTAGAGCCTGCGCCTCAACGGAGTTGCCGCCGAAGCGGAAAGCATCGCCAGTCTTGCCTGTGGCACTCGGGGCCTTGATCCACGTCTGGGTATCAGGATCGTAGATATTGCCCTCGCCGGCATTGATCAGGTTGCTCTTGCCGGTCTTGTTCTTCAACGCCTCAAGCTGTGCCTGCTTGTAATCCTGCTCGAGCTTATAGGCCGGGTCTGCACGCTGGGAATTCAGCTTGTAATCCTCGCGAGCGCGCCACGTCTGTTCTTCCTGCTGCTGCTGGCCGGCCTGCATTTGCTGCTGGATAAGGATCTGGACCGCCTGCTTCTGACCATCGTTCAGCCACGGGTTCTGAAGTGCCTGCAACAGGCGCGGGTCTACGCCACCGAAGGGACTGGCGTTCTGGGCAACCTGCTGCTGGGGAGGCTGAGGCTGCGGGGCGGGAGAAGGCATCGCAGCGACTGCCGGAGCATTCGAGATGGTCGTCGGAGGCGGCAGAACCGGGGCGGGCTGTGTCGGTCCCTGCATCGGTGCGCGGGCCTGAGGGGCAGATGCTACCATAGGCTGGCGGAAGTCAGTCGTAACCTGCGGGTCGACATACCCAGAAGGGGGAGCTGCCGCATTGATCGCTTCTGGCGCACTCTGTGGTCCCATGCCGGCGGATGGATCGAGGCTTGCCACTTCCTGACCGCCGCCCCCCTGTCCTTGAAACTTGGGCAGGAAGCCGCTTGCGAGGCTTATGCGACGCGCTGCCTCACCACCGGGGCGGTCATAGCCGCGGAAGGCCCATGCTCTGTTCATGAGCTGCTGCGCTTCCTCAACACTCTTGGCGTTGTTGAGTGATGCGACAAGGCTCGGGTCTTCCTGCAGGAAGAACTTTGCCTGCGTCTGTGGGCTGATATTCCCCGGCTGCTCACCGTTGGCTTGCGCGAACTGCTGGAGGGCGGCAAGGCGGGGCCCGCGCCACGACATGATGCCGCCGGCCGTGGCTGCCTTGCCGCTTTCGCTCGGATCGCTCCAGGTGCGGTTTGCATTCTGTGGAGAGAACGCGCTTTCCGCTTGCCCTGTGGCCGCGACTGCAGCAAGGCCATAAGGGTTGTTGATGCTGGACTTCACAGTATCGATAAAGGGGCTGTAAACCTCCCCCGGCTGGCTTGGAACAGCAGCGATATTGCCGGATGGCGAGACTGCCGGCATTGCCGATCCCGTCGCGCCAGGAGTAGCCGGAGATCCAAGGATGCTGTTGAAGAGGTTGCTGGCGGCGCTTTGCCCCGCCTCTTCTGCTCTGTTGGCGCGGCGATCGAGCACATTCGCAACGATACCATCGCCAAGGGCGTTGAGGCCTTCACCGATGTTCTTCGGCGCATTGGAAGCGCCCATGATGGCGCGCACCAGATCGCGCTTGCGCTTGATGGAGTCGGGCGTTTCCTTGGTGTCTCCACCAAAGAGGAAGGACGGAACCGCCATTATTTAGCTCCCGCTGCGAAAAGTTTTCCGTAATGGACCTGTTTCAGGCCGTCCTTGCGCTCAGAAACAGCGTCTGGCCGCTTCTTCTCGACTTCCTGCGCCATGACACCAACATGCCGTTTCCCGTCGCCTTTGCCCTTCTTGTATTTGAAGGAGTAAAGCTTGTGTCCCGCCATCTCACCCACCGGCTCGATCTCTTTCTTGGCGCGCTTGTCGGAAAGGCCAATCACCTTGCCGCCGAGGCCGAAGAGGCCGCCGAGGATGCCGTTAGACTGTTGCATCTGCGTGTTATAGGCGCCGAGCTGGTTCTGATAGTTCTGCTCGACGAGGCCGGAATAGTCGACTGTCGGCAGTGACGGCTGGTTTGTGCCAGCGCCGAACTGGGGCATACCGACCTGCGAACCAGAGAGAAGAGCCGAAATCTCATTCAGGGGCTGGTTGCGCTGCGTCAAGATATCCTGGACCGCCTGTTGATGCCCGTTCAGTATCAACTGGTTGTAAGCGTCGTTGGTGCCCTGGTTGAACGTGTTCAGCTCCTTGCCGTAGGCATCCGAGCCGGCCTTGATGCCCTGGTTGGCAAGGCGTGTGCGCAGATCCTCGTCACGCTGTGCTACGAGCGGAGCAAGCCGCTGGTTGGCCAGTTCCATCGTCCGCGCTTCGGTGGCCGAAGTATCGAGGTTGACGGGCTTTGAAAGGTAGTCCTTCAGGAAGCCGGATTGCTGGTTCGCCAGGGACCCAAGATTGAGTTCAGCGGCGTCGGTCTGGCTTTTGATGGACTGTTGCTGCGGCGAAAGCGTCGTGCGCTGCTCATACTGCGGGATGAAGTATGTTGCTCCCGTCGTCGGGTCTGTAAAATTACGGCCGCCGTTTGTCGAATAGGTGACAGAGCCGTCAGGGCCGTACTGGTTGACATTCCCGAGCTGCGCATTGGCAAGGGCCGTGGTGACGTTTGTCCCAGTCTGAGCTGCCGCTGTCTCTTTCGGATCGGGCGCTTTCGGCGCCTTTGGCTTGCCCATCGTCTACCTCGCAAACTTGTTCGTGGCCCACATCTCGCGGGTCGTCAGGAAGATGTTTTCTGCTGAATTGACGCCCCGAAGGCGTGGGATGCGGTATCTTTCAGCCCCGAAGGCCTTGAGCATGCGGTGCTGTGCGGTGTCGTCGTCGGAGACGCGCTGCACGACGGCTTGGCAGCCACAATCGATGAACGGATATCCGTACATGGCCGTGAGAACGGGGCGCGTGAGCCAGCCCTTGACCCATGATGCGCCTGATATCTCGATCACCTGCGCATCCGGGTCGTAGTTGTGATAGATCAGCCCCGCGGCGAGCTTCTCGCCTTCCATGACCGCTATCGCGCGGCACTCACCAAAGGTTCTGCCCTTCGTCGGCCAGATGCGATCTGCGACCAGGGAGGAGAGCATATCCGTCTCTTCCCCTGGCTGAGCAAACGCCCATGTGATCACGTCATCACCGCGCCGTTCTCAAACAGCATGTCGAAAGCAACCAATTCGGTCGTCGGTGTCGGCGTGACGCCGCAGGTAATCTGGATCTGCGGAGAAGCAGAGAAGCCGGTCTTGCCGATCGACACCCATTGCGAAGTCGTCTGTGACGTGCTGCCGGCATCCCACTTGGCTACATCCCACAAACCAACATCCCAGACATCGACGGTGAAGTCATTGACGGAGGATGGCGCTGGTGGGATATCAATCTGGTAATCGGTCGAGGCGCTGACCTGCGCGATGAATGGCACGTTCGACTTGAAGATTGCGCGCGACTGATGAACCGTCTTGGTAACGCCGGGGCTGTCAAGATGATCCGGAAGGCCGACATAGGTGCAGACATATGTGTCGCCGTCGTCTGAACCGCCCGTGTCCATCATGAAGATTTCGCCGTTGGTCGTGCCGAAATAGCCACTATCGGCATAATGAGCGATGCTGCGCGTGTCCCAGCCCGTAAACCGCGTCCATGCCCCTGTCTGAAGGTTTGCGACGAAGCAATAAGGCTCGATTGAATCATCCGGAACCGGGAGAGACACGACCATCATGTTGCGGGTTGGCCACTTGACGATTTCCCAAGGCAGCGATTTGCGTCTAACTACCTCCGTACGCCATTCTGTCTCGATGTTGCGCGTAACAGCCGACAGATCGAGTGCTGAGGCATCCTTGCGGACGGCTTCGGAGATGGGAACCGTCCCGCTTTCGGTTGCAATCAGGAAGTCGCCGCCGGCCTGCATGGTGGCGTTCGGCCCCATCGGAGGCGCAATGAGGTAAACGCCTACCTTCTGCCAGCCTGCATCACCGGGATAGAGCCCCTGGTAGACCGCAACTTCGCCCTCAGACGAGACGAAAACGCACTTGTCATCGAGGCCATCACCGGAATCCAGCGACCACTTGCCGCCGAATAGAAGATGGCCGCCTTCCTGGAAGATGCCCGCTAGCGAGAATTCAGCCGCGGCCCCGCCGATCGCGTCGACAGGCAGATACCAGACGGAAAGCGTGTCTTTCTTGATGAAATAGAGGCGGCTCGCATAGAGCCAGACGAATTCGAGAGTGGATGTCGTAACCCCGGTGATCGCGGGTGTCGATACCCCGGTAATTGCTGTCCAGGTTGTCCCGTCGTAGAGGCGCGGACTGTCTGTGCCGTTGACCGCATAGAGGTAGTTGCCGCCGGCCGTGCCGATCTGGGCTATGGAGTAATAGCCACTCGATTGCCCGCTGACGACCGGGGACGGGATGACATTAGGATCGACTATCGTAGTGATGTTGAAAATCTTGTCGTCGTCGGCTGCAAAGAACTCTTCGACCTGGCCGCTTTTGTAGGTCCACATGCGGGTGACAGGGCCAGTCGAGATCGTGGCATATTTTCGTGCACCGCCGCGTGTCCGGATCCCGGTCGAGGTCGGGAACCAATTGTCCAGGACAAGCGCCCCTGCGGGCTGTGAAAGCGCAAGGTTTTCGTTCGTAACCCACCCACGCGTCGGCGCAGGGAACGACTTGTGCTGCATCCTGGGCTCCTGAGGGTTCGGCTGTGCAGTCTGGCGAACCTGCCCGCGCGCTGCCTTTACTGCCAAGGAGAACGCTCCCGCATGTCTGTGCCGGCCATATCCGTGAGAACAGCTTCGAATTCGGCGAGGTAATCGCTGAAATCCTGGCCTGACTTGCGCTTGAAGCGCCAGATCGTGCCCTTGACGACCAGATCGTCGGGGATAAGCGGTGTGTCGGTGTCCCCGCTCCATGTCGATGTGCCGTTCGAGCACCAGTTCTTCGTCTGGTAGGAGACGGAGATCGGAACGCCTAAGGCCGGATATGGATAGAATGAGATGGACGATGTGCCGCTGACCCGGAAATACCGTGGCGTGCCCGTGGTCGGCGTCAGAGTGAACCATTCGTCCTGGCTAATACCGCCTCGGATAGGCACGCCACCGACAGAGACGGCATTGCCGATCGTCAGCCTGGAAAAGCCGGCCGGGAGTGCGAAATTATCATTCGTGCCGGTGCCGGTGATCGTGGCCGTGCTGCGAAGTGCCGCCCAATCAACCCGTCTGGCGCACTCGTCTCCTGCCTCTT
Organism: Pseudomonas sp.; assembly: GCA_037994305.1. Classification (GTDB taxonomy): domain Bacteria; phylum Pseudomonadota; class Gammaproteobacteria; order Pseudomonadales; family Pseudomonadaceae; genus Aquipseudomonas. The sequence goes on from JBBNAI010000645.1 coordinate 19,997, forward strand.
TGGAGAACTGGATGAGTTCGACATACTCGCGCCGGGTATTGGCGACGACATTGTCAGGGACATCAAGCCCGACGTTCTTGCAAACTGCTTGGATAATCTCAAGAATCGTCATGGCGTCACCATCTGGACGCGGACTGTCGTATTCGACCAGCGGGCCCTGTCGTCGTCGATCTTCATGTCATTGAGGGCTTGGTTGAAGAGCCCCTGCTCAATCTGAGCCAGTTCCGTGTCTCGGAGGAACTTGGCGGCTTCCAGGGCGGTCGCATGCAGGTAAACGCTCGGGTAGCTCTGCAACAGCCAGTTCGTCGACGACACGCTCGTGGTGATCGTCGGGATCTTGGCGAAGTAGGTGATGTCCCGATCACCATCCACGCCATAGATGAGGATATCGGAGCCATTGATGGCGTAGCGCGAGTATTCGGAACCGCTGCGGTTGACATCGGCAAGCGAGCCGGCGCGCATCGCCGTTCCATAAAGGCCGAAGACGTTGATCATCTCCAGGAAATCAGCCGGCAGGGGCGACACTCCAGAGGCAAAGGTCAATGTGGCGGGTGTGATCTGATTGCGGTGGCGAAGCTTCTGGTTCAGCGTGCTCTCTGCCAATTGGACGAGACGTGGCATGACATCGGAGATGTTGCGATTGCCAGCCTGCTCTGCGACGGCAACGCGAAGGTCCAGATAGTCGGCAAAAGCAGCCATCAGATATCCGCCTCGAACGTGCGCCAGGCGCGATTATCCCCGTCGTTGAGGAAGCGCTTGACGAATTTGGTGTCACCCTCCGCCTGAGCCCGGACGAGACCGGAATCGTAAGCGACATTGAGGGGGACGGATGCAACTTTCACCCAATCCCCCATTTTATTGCCGGCTGTTTCGTTCCGGGTGAACTGATTCTGGCTGATCAGGGTGTCGACGGGATAGTCTGTGCGAACGACGGTCTTTTCCCCGTCGAAGTAGTGCCAGACCGACCGCCCGGTGTGGTAGTCGTAGTCAACGAGCGTGAAATCGCCGTCCCTGATCATGCTTATTCACCCGGAAACTTGTCAGCGCGAACGGCCTTGCCCTGCTCGATAAGCTCCTTGGCCTTCGAGATCGGGAGGTCGACGACTTCGCCGGCCGGAGTACGGACATCCGCTTCCATCCACGTGTCGTAGAGAATACGAACGGGCGTGGTCTTTTCCTTCTTGTCGATGCCAATGCTCTTGACCGGCTTGTTCGCAGTGGAAGGCGGCGCAGACGGGGGGATGATTTCCTCGCCGCCAGCAGCGCCGGTAGCGGGGTCCTGAATCTGGTTTGGGGCAGCAAGAACGTTGTCGATCTGCTGCTGAAGCTCGGCTTCCGTCCAGTTCTTGTCGATCGCAATGCCGAGTTCCTCGGCCTGCTTCTTCGTATCGGCTTTCATGAGAGGTTCCTTTCGTGAAAAGGAGAAGGGCGACCCGGAAGCCGCCCATCACGATTGTTAGACTGCGGCCGAGAACATTGTGACCTCGGTTCCTGTGCCGGACGCAAGGATGCGGACATGCCAGAGGCCTGAAGAAACATCCTCAAGCTCGATGCGATCACCCTTGATGCCGCCCTTGGTAGAGCCGTTCATGGTGATCGTGTCGCTGTCTGCAGCCGTTTCAAAGGCAACGACCACATCAGAGGCATTGTCAGTGCCCACGACAGCAACGCCCGACATGATGTCGGTGCTGTTGGCGACCTGGATGATCAGGTTGTTAGAGGTGATCGTCGTGCCCACAACGACTGTGTACTTGCACCCTGAGCCGACAGCAGCCGGAAGCGTGAAGGTAATGCCAGCGGCGCGATTTGCGACGACGACACAGCCTTCATGCGTGGGCTTGTTGAGGGTGAGCGTGGCCGCCGTGACGGAGATAGGATAGTAGGACATTGGTGTTTCTCCTTAGCTCGAAGCGGTCATGCCGAAGAGATCGGCAATGACGCCGAGGCCCTTCTCGTTCTTCACCTTCAGCGTACCCTCGCCGATGATAACGCCCTTGTCGGCGTCGCCGGTCTTGGCGAGATCCCTGTCTTCCTGGATCTTGCGAAGCCAGTCGAATTCAAGGAAATCCGTGTCGATGAGGAAGGCATTGCGGGCCAGCGCGGTTGTCGCCATGACACGATCGGGCTGGATCATCACCGTACCGAACGGGCCTTCGTAGTAGTCGGCCGTTGCCACGATGGTATTGCGTTCGCCGCCCTTGGAGACCGCATAGCGGAACGGAGCGACGTTGGTGTCCGACATGAAGGTGACGAACACGGACTTGATGTAGGGCGATGCGACGATGTGCTTGAAGTTCGCACCATTGGTAAAGCCCTGCGACATGCCGGTATCGAGCAGCGTCTTGGTGAAAGCGCGCTGCGTGCCGTTGGTCGGAGCGACCGTCAGGCCAGTACCGGTGTTGAAGCCGCCGTTGGCGCCACCGGCGCCGCGGGAAGCGTTCGTGACGATCCAGGTCGGCAAACCGCCGAGCATGCGGATCGCGCCACCCTGCGAAGCCTGCGGAGAGACGATCGCGAATTCCACGTCCTTGCGGAGTTCGACGCCCTTTTTCAGCTTCTGATACTTGCGCTTCTGGACGTTGCCGGCTTCGGAAACGAATTCCTGAGTGCCGGAGATTGCCCAGCTCTTGCGGACGATCTGCGTATAGTCGCCCATGCGAGCCGGCGGCGTGATGGCATCGAAGTCATATTCGGCGCCTTCAGGAACGACGTTCTGCGCGGGTGCGGCAAGGTCATCCGTTTCCCACTCGGGATGGACGGAATTGCACTTGCCCTTTTCGATCATCGAATAGATCGGGGTGTCTTCCGGCGTGATACGAGATACCACGTCGGACAGCTCTTCGCGATTGCCGACCGCATTGGTCGTCAGGAAGGTATTTGTCACAACTGCCATGATGGAGTTCCTTCGAAGATGGGATTAATCGAAGTCGATCGCCATTGCGTCCTTGATCGACCCGCTTTTCGACAGCTTCTTCATCGCATCCTGGTTGGCGCGAGCCTGCTGAGCAGCAGCACCCTTTGCCTTGCCCACAGCCACGGCCGGGGGAGCCTGTGTGACCTTCGCCATAGCCTTCGACTTCGCCTGCTCAGCCTGGAGGCCAAGGCGGGCGTAGTACGCAAGCTTGAAATAGCGGTGGTCGATCTGCCCTTTCAGTTCCTCCTCGGTAAAGCCGAGATCACGGGCCGTCTGGAACGTCTGGTCGAAGAACTTCTTTCGCTCTTCGGCAGATTTCCGGGTCTGCGGGAATGCTTCGGCGAGCTTTTCATCGTTCAGGGCGAGAAGTTCATCTTCCTGCTCTTTGCTAAGCTTGCCAGCTACTTCCTTGGGCTCGTTTGCGAGGCGTATGATCGCGTTGACCTGAGCCATTGCCGAGTCGTAGATCGCCTTCTGGCGCGTGTACTCGTTCGGGTTCTGGATGGCCAACGTGGGCTGCGGCTCTTCCGGCAACATGCCGGCGAGATGGTTTGCGATGGCGTCCACTGTGCGTGTGACGCGGGCTGTCATTTCCTCAAGAGCAACGCTTTTGTTGCGAACCTCTTGTGTTTTCAGGCGATAGTCACGATCCTTCATGTACCCAAGCTTGAGTTCCTCAAGAGGAACCTGCTCACCGCCTTTTAGGGTAACGACAACAGCGTCTTCGGCTTCCTTGCCCTCGGGCTCATCGCCTTCGGCTTCCGGGTCGTCTTCGGACTGCTGTTCAGTAGGATCATCGGACTCTTGGCCATCTTCAGAGGCCTCATCCGTCTCGCTTTCAATCCCCGGTGCGTCTGAAGGCGGGTTGTTCTGCTCTTCGTCGTCAGAATCCACGAAATTCAGGTTCTCGGGGTTGTTGAGATCAGTCGAGGGTTCAACGGTTTTGCTCCCGCCCGAGGGCAGGTTGGCACTCTCGCCTATAGTCATGGAGTTTCCCTTATGGGGTTGATTGACGGGCCAGCACTATGCCGGCGCGCCTTTCCGGATCTGATTGGCTTCACTCACAAGAGCGTTGAGCTTCGACCGGAAATTTCGGATAGCGCGTGCTTCTGCAGCCTTGGCGGCGCGCACTTCGCTTTCTGTCTCTGTTTCTGTTGCCTTTGCGTAGAGGCAGGCATTGACTGCAGCCTGCTCCATCTCGTCCCAGACAACGTGGAATAGCGGCATATCGAGGATAGCGCGGGCCTGAGCGACCTTTTCAGCATCCGTCATCCTGGCTGGCCTCCGATCTCGACCTGAGAGGTCCGGGCGTTGGTCACCTGGGCGTTCATCACGATCTGAGCTGCGCTCTGTTGGCGCTTCAGCTGCAGTTCCGCCTCAAGCTGCCGTTGCTTGAGTTCAAGCTCTCGGTTCAACTGCTCCTGCTTCAGAGCAAATTCGCGATTAAGCTTCTCCATCTCAAGAGCGGCATCCGTCTGGTTCTTCTGCGCCTGGATCTGAGCATCCATCTCGGCCTCAGCCTTCTTGGCCTCTGCCTGAGCCTGAACCTTGACAACCTCTGGATTTGGCTGGTTTGCCGCCGCATCCATCTTGGCCTTCACCTCTTCCGGGTCTGGCTTGGTGAAATACAGCTCCGTCGACCGGGCACCCGCAGATTCAGCGAACTTCGATATTGCGTTGTAAACGTTATCCGGCTTGACGAATGGGTTGTCGGCTCCGAGAGACGCGAGCAGCTTTTCCTGCAACTGGATGACCTGCGTCATCATCATCATGTCGCGCTCGCGAGTACCGGCGCCGAGGCCAGTATTTACGGTCGCGTCCATTTCGGCATTCCACTCGCGCGGATCGAATGTCACCCACTCGTTGCGCAGGCGAACCATGCGAGGCTTGTCCTGATGCTTGACTACCATGCGCAGAAGACCGCGGAACACGCGCTTCAGGCCATGGGCGATCGTGCGCACCATCAACTCTGTCTGGCCGATGCCGGCCGCCTCGATCATGGCCGAGGCCTTTGCCGTCATGTTCTGCAGTGCGTCAGGAGCCAGGCCGCTCGATGCCTCGTTGATGCCGGTTCTGTCCGCCCCTTCCTCATCCATGTAGGAGAGCATGGCGAACGAGTCCTTGGCGACGAACGGCACATTGTTGTAGGCAACGGCTGCGCGGGCATCGGTGCCCTGTGTCACGCGGATCGGCAGGCCAAAGCGAGGGTTGAGAACGGCTTCAGGGTTGACGATCGTGCCTTCCTGCACGACGGGCTGCGGCATGTTCTGCCAGTAGAGGTTATCCATGGTCTGGCGAAGGAGAACCGTCTTGATCCTCTGGATTTCCATCATGTCGTCGGTGATGGAGTCGCCTTCGCGCTGATGCGGCCGCCGCTTGGCCGTGATGTCGGCAAACGGTACTTCGTCCCAATCCTCGTGGGACAACAGGTTCTTGACGCCGACTGCCCCGGCATAGACGACGCGCCGAAGCTCGGCGATACCATCGTCGTCAGCATCGACCCTCACATAGAGTTCGTAGTATTCGATCTCCTGGAGGGCGCGCTGCGTTGATTCCTCGTCATCGTCGATCTCACGGCGGCGGGCGTATTCTTCCTCTTCCTTGTCGTCATCCGTACCAGCAGCCGCAAGAGCATCGATCTTGTCCCGGTCATAGCCCATTGCAACAAGATCAGAGCGACGAAGACGCTGATTGATGCCAACGATCGGACTTTCGTCAATGTCGAGCGCGTCCGGGTGGACAAGGAATTCTTCCAGCGGAACCGCCGCGAGTCTGGTGCATCCATATTCCGAGCGCTTCTTGATCTTGAGGTTGTAGGCAGTCTGCGGAACCATCGTGCCGTCCGGCATCTGTATCTGCTGCTCGTACTGCTCCTGCTCAAGTACCTCCACATCGTCGTCCTTGACGAGCTGCACGACGGCATCTTCATCAAGGCCAGTGTGGGAGGAGACGGAAACCTTTATCTTCTTGTCGTACCACCAGCGAATGACGCCGTTGCGGAGCTTCAGGGCATCATAGACAGCGTCCTGCACCGCTTCGTAGCCGGAGCTTTCCGGAAAGACTATATAATTGATGTAATCACTGGCCTGTTCGGCCTTTTCCTCATCGCCCTCGCCGACCGGTTCATACTCGACGACCTTGTCATTGCCGAGGATAACGCGGGTGACAGACGGCAATACCTTGGTGATTGCAGAGCGCACGTCACGAGAGACGACCTTCGACCGGTTGTCGTCGACAGGAACGTCTTTCATCTCGCCATCGAAGTATTCCATCGCCTTGATGCGATCCTTCGACAGCTCGGTACGGTAGTTCTCGCAATCCTTGACAAGCACAGAGACGATATTTGTCAGGCGCTCGTCGGTCATTTCTGCCATTTATACGACCTTCCGAGCCTTGAAATTCCAGTCATTGCTGTTCGCTGGTGGCTTGTACCCGTCAGTGAACGTCATAAACCCATCGGAGCCGTGGGAGTGTTCGTCATGCCGCGGATGGGCACGCCAGACACCAAGCTTTTCGTCCCAATCGCGGCTGTAATTTTCCAGATGGATGATCCCGACCGAGCACTCAGCCTCATCGAAGCAGCAAGACGGAAGCTTCATGCGCACGCCGTGAATCGAATTGATCTTGTCCGGGTTGCGCTCGACCGTGACGAAGTTGAAGCCAAGACCGGCCGCCATCGTCTTGATCGTCTCTGCCCTGCCCGACGTTGCTGTCTGCCGGCGGTGGTCCACATCGTGCGGGGCATAGTGAACGCCCCAACGCGCATTGCGCTGTGCTGCCCACTTGTCCAGCCAGTTGAAATAGTGACCCAGGCCCATGCCGCTGTCTTCGAAATAACCGATGAACCTATGCTCGCCAGCGACAACCTGATGCAGCCAGATCGTTTGTGTGTCCCCGAGGCCGAAGTCCCAGAAGGTATTGACCGGTATGCCCGGAACATAAGGGAAAGCGCCGATCTTGCCGCGCTGCCTGAGCGCTCGCATGTCCTTGCCGAAGTAGGCGCCTTCTTTCGCTGCCTTGAACGCTTCGTCGGGGGTGGATGGATATTCCTTCCACATGTCGTCACCCTGCTCTACGCTCTTGGCCGCATACCACCACTTCTGCTCATCGTTGAGGATGATGCCGTGCTCTTCCTCAAGCGCGGCGAAGTATTTGACGTTCTCCGCCGTTAGCAGATGCGGTTCTGATACCTGATAAGTCTTGTCCTGCCACCATGCGAAGAAGTGAAACCGATATTCCAGTTCACCAAGCTCCTTGCCTTTGTCGAGAAGCGAGCGGGCCTGTTCGGTCTTTGCATAGAAGTCGCCGGCCTGCCCTTCAGCCGTGCTTTCGATGAAGACGAGCTGCTGAGAAGCAATCGTGTTCAGCGTACCGGACTTGATTTCCTTGGCCTTGTCCGGGTGCTTGGCGCAGATCTTTCCATATTCCGAGATGTGAACCAGGTTCTTCGTGCCGGATCGAAGCGAGACGCCGACCTCAACACCAGAGCCGTTACTGAACTCGATCTCGTATGCGTTGTCCGTCTTGATCGGGACGACGGCTTTGATCTCCTCTGGCATGCGATGATAGGCAAAGCGAATGCGCTTGAGCAGGTTCTTCGCATTGTCGATCGTGTCTGCTACGAGACCTGCTGCGAAGTGATCGTTGAAGATGCAGCAATCCAGCGCCAGGATGAGGATGAACGTCGAGAAGCCCATCTGACGGGCTTTGAGGATGATGTTCAGGTAATGCAGATCGTCGAGAAGCTTGGATTGCGCTTCGTTCAGCTCGAACAGCACGACGCTGCCGCGCTTGTCTTCGATGAAGTAGAGATGGTTTAGTCGCCAGCGCCGATCAGACCATTGGTCGATCAGCTCCTTACTTAGTGCGGGTGCGGCCATTCACGGCGTCCATGAGGTCTTTCACGCTATTGCCGACTTCATGCGTGACGCTTGATTCCATCGCTACGGATGAAAGGTCGGGCAACACTTTGTTCAGCAACGTCTTTGCGCAACTGACTTGTTGGGCATCGAGGACGATTTCACCCATGACGCAGGACTGCATGCGGTTGATGATCTGCGCAGCCTGGATCTTGGCGCGGGTCTGGTCATCATGCCTGATTTTGGTAGTACGGGGAGGCATCACCACACCGCCGTAATCGTCGTCGCAGTCGTGCCGGTAGACAGCACACGAGACACACGGATCGGCAAAAGCGCGCCTGCTGTCACTCCTGTGAACGTGACAGTCTGCCCACCAGCCATGATGACGGCGACATTGCCTGCTCCGCCTATGAAGAGGGCTCTGGATGTATAGGGGAGATCGGTGCTGTCGTTCGGCGTTACGGCCGCTGCATTGGAAGCAGGGTCAACGACGTTGTTGGATCTGTTGGAGAGGTCCGTTGCCATGACTTAGCTGCCTTTGCTTTAGATATGCCCGAGGCTGATGCCAGCCAGCGGGAGGGCGCGCATGATGATGATCAAGACGGCCACGAGGATTAGTAATACTTTTGCAACGCTCTTAAACCTTGGGTCCATGGGAATAAGGTCGATCAGCATGTTTATCACGAAGACGACGATGCCAAGAACTATAATCAGGATGATGAGCGCGATGAGAGATTCGATCATTTCGGCACCTCGTTAGAATAACATTCCGTAGACCAGGGTATCAGGCCGGTGCTTTTGGATACTCAGAGGAATTGTTTTCTTCATTCTTGGCGATAAGCCTTAACGTCTCTCTGCCGTGGGGAGAGCAATCGAGAGCGTGGATAACTCTGTCTGATACAAAATCTTCGCCGCGTACCCACCCGCAACGAGAAAAATCCCTGACAAACCCGCGGCCTTTGTATAATTCGTCTATATCGATGTCCTTGTGCATCACAGCGCTCTCCACAAATCCTGTCCTGGCGGTTCGTAATGGCTCTGGCACCCTGCCGAAGCCAGCAATGCGATGACGAGAACGGCCTTGACCCACATCAGCAGGGCTCCATGAGCTTTACGATAATGAGAGTGGTGAGGATTATGCCGAGAGCATAGGCAGGATAGTTGCCGAATGTCGGAGAGTAGATGATGGAGCCGGCAAACAGGACTGCTACGAGAGCGAAGGGGACGCTCATTGGCCTAGCCATGTCATAGGACCCCAATAGGGGATGCTGCCTATTGCAAAGGCTATGATGGCCAGGATTATGAGGATTGCTACACGGTGAGGCTCTGAAGGGTTCATGCTGCCTCGCACCTGAACTAGACGTGCAGAACGCCGCTCCAGAGAGCCGCACCCTTGATGGAATGGCTGATGGAGAAGCCATCCTTGCGGTAGGATCGGAACATGCTGATGAACGTCGCAATGCTCTTCATGGCGATCTCCTGCTGTATGGTGTTGATGGAAGGCTCGGGAAGGAGAAAATAGAGACAGTTCTTCCAACGCTGGCTGTGAACACCAGCAGAGACGCGGCGAATTCCGCAACAGAACCGTCTCGAAACAAATCACTCCTTAATTATTAACTTGTTTTCGGTTAACGATCAATACCCCTAGGCGTAGCAATACACTGGAATCCAAACGAAAAAGACAACCGCCATGAACAAGATCGCCGAGAGGTTTTCTTTCCATTCCTCACTCACGATGCCACCCTTTCCACAAGCGCGATCGGGATCTCCGCATTCGCCATGCCGTTAAGCGTTTCGATGACCGCTTTGATAGTATTCCGGCCAGTTGCTGCGATGATGGTTGCTCGACGGCCGGCGAACAGGCGGTGCTGCCTGCTGATCGTTACGACACCCCCTGCCGGGAACTGCTCTGCAGCAACACGGCGCGTCACCTTGCGCAGCCGTTGCTCTTCCTCGTAGGCCCTGAGAGCCTTGTGGTACTCGTACAGCTCGCGAAGGCTTGTCTCCGCCATCTGGATAAGTTCGACCTGCGCCGTGGGCAATGGAAGCGGTGTGCCCCCTACCCCGATGATCGAGGCGACGAAATCGCATTCCCTGACCTTCTTCCAGTTCTGCTCGTCGTCAGCCTTCATGAAGGCGTAACCGGGAATGAGGGGAAACCGCTTGTCGATCGCCTGCCTTGTGCGATGGTGGATCTTCAGTGCGAATTCCATCGGCATGTAGCATTCCATGCCCTCTCGCTTCATTGACCACTCGATGTTGGTCATTCTTTCATCGTGCCTGTACGGGCGTCCTGCGCCGGCCTTGAGCCGAAGAGCATACCATTTTGCCGCCTTTGCCATGCTGTTACCTCGTTATTCTGCTGCCCTATTGGCGTAGTGAGCCTGATGAAAATCGTGGGAGCGCTGCCTCTTGCGATCAAGAACCGCGGCGGCGGTCTGATCGCCGAAAGCCGCCTCCCTGGAACGCACGACGTAATTCACGGTGCTGTGGTCGATGCCGAAGATCCGGCCGATCTGGCACATGGAGAGATCTGGCCTCTGGATAAAGACCTCCCATATGCAGGCATGGCGAGCCGCTACTATCGAAGTGATCCGTCGATTGCTCCGCACATCCACCCAGCGGATAGCGGGGTACATGCTCAGGACCTCGGCGATGATTTCCTTCGTCGAGCGCCTCGGGATGTCGATCATGGACATATCGACTTCAGCAACCACAAGAGCCGCCCTCAAGGAGGCGTTCTCCTTGAGGATGCCGGCATACCGAGCGGCGACGATTTCCTCTACCGCCGCTTCGTCAAACAGTTTGGGCTCATCATCGATAAGAACGACTGGGGCTGCAATCTCAACCGGCGCCACTTCCTGCTTAGGTTTTTGCCCAAAAAGCCGCTCCCTCGCTGCCTTCCAGTTCTCATGTTGCTTTTGCAGTCCGCCTACTGACATGTTCATGGCTTACTCGCCTCGTTACTGGTTACTGGTGCGCCACGCGGCCTTGATCGCTTTCGCGTCAGACAGAGCGTTGTGGGGGATTTTGCTTTGATAGTTATCGATCAGTACAAGCTCCGCCTTGCAGGCAAAGCCGACGCTTTTGGTGTGATCCTCACCAGCGAACATGCTGAAGAAATGCACGAGATCGGTGTACCAATCGGCGCATATCGTCGGATTCTCGAATGTCTGGATGTATTCGAGGAATGAGGACCGAAACACGTCGCGATGGATCGCCCGCTTATACAAGACAGGTATGACGTTGTCCCATACCCAACGGTCCCATGCGTATTTCTGACCGGCTGGCAGATCCACCACCTCGTACCAAGGCGAGATGCTGTCGTCTTCCGGTATGAGCGCCATCGATATAAGATCGCCGCCAAACCCGTTGAATTCGCAGTCCACGAATATTCTCATTCTGCCGCTATCCTTTCCTGTCTCGGAGCGTAGACAGCCTGCAGCGCATAGAAGTATCGGGCCTTTGTTGGCCACTTCCGCTGCTTCCAGCCTAGTATCCATGCCTCTTGGTTGATGCCTGTTGCGAATTCCCGGAGGTCGTCGCGCTCGATGATTTGCAATTGGCGCTTGGCGTGGTCGATCATGACCGGAGCGCCATCTTGATGACGTTGTTGATGCGACTGTCAGCCGAAGGTTTGCCGTCCCAGTCATTGGCCTGGATGGCTCGACGCAGGTATTCCTCACGCGTCTCCTGCTTCTGGACGGCCGGCGCATTGCGCTTCTGCTTCTCGATCTCGTTGAGGTACCAGTCGCTTTTGATGGCCTGCCAGCCTCGCAGGATTTGCATTTCTGCTGCAGCGACCGGATCGCCTGTCTTCTCGTATTCGCGCACCTGAAGCTTTGCAGCATAGGCAGTGAGGGGCTTCTTTACCGTGCGCTTTCGGTGGTCGATGATTGCGGCCGCAAGTTCTTCGCCGAGAACCGGGCTCAGGATGTCCATGATCTCTTTGCTCATGCTGCGGCCAATGCCTCCTCGGATGGGGTGATGATGACAACGCAATCGGCCGCTATGCCGTCGTCCCAGCACATGACGAGCCGTTCGCAAAGGTTGTCGTTCTTGATGACGCCGTAGTGCTGAAGGCAGTCGAGTATTGCTTTCGAGCGATTGTCGATGTCTTGACGGATGTTCTGGCGCTTGAGCGCTATTGCGATGGAGAACGGGCGGTCGAGCGGCTTTGCCGGTGCCTTGATGAAATAGCCGGCGTCAGTGCGCCACTTCTTGTAAGTGCTGGACAGGCGGCGCTCTTTGCCCCAGCCGTTGTACAGGTCCCAACCACTCGGGGGATAAGGAAGCAGGAAGCGCGTCTCGTTCATCGTCGCCCTCGATTGCTTGTGGGTTAAGCCGCGCCGCGCTTGCGCTGCACAGCGTTTTCGTAGTCGTCTCGGATCTCTTTCAAGACCACCAGACGGGCCTCTTTCAGATCGATCTCGTGTTGCGGCCGCATCTTGGCGCCGGCGCCGAACGTGGCCAGCCATGCCCTGGTGTTGTCGATGATGACCTGAATGGCATCGCGCTTTTCTTCGAGGCTAGACATGTTGCGGAGCCTCGTATTGCTGGCGGAAGGCGTCGAAGTCAGCAGAAGATATCGGCGCGAAAGACTGAGAGCTGCCCGGAAACAAACCGTCGGCGCGCTCCGTTACGAGGCCCATATCGATCAGAGATTTTGCGCTTACAGGAGAAACTTCCTTGCCGGACTTCGCCATGTAATAGACGAAGCCTCCGCCTTTCTTCGCTTCTTCAGTATTGGACGATTGGCGGCAGAGCAGTTCGCCGGAACGAGTAAGCCGAGCGAATGCAACGCAGATGTTCTTGTGAAGCTTCCGTCTCTTAGGCTTGCTCATCAGGAGTCTCCTTGATCTCAGGGCACACCCACTCAGCGAGTGAAGACCCCTTATCTCTCAGCCAAGCCGCGATGATCATCCTTCGCGATAAGCTCAGCCATCTGACGAATACGGGCGGTTTTGGCTCTGTATTCTGCATGTTCGTCTCTCGCCCTCCTCAGGTGTTCAGCCGTTTCGAAAAGCTCCATCATCTGGAAATGCTTCACGATCTGACTCTCGTTGTTGCGCCATGCCTTGAGACGGCGCTCTGTCCATTTGTTCTCGGGGTCGTCGCGATGCGGGTAGCGCTTCGAAAGCTCTTTCCACGCAGTGCGGAGCATTTCCCCAATGTGGCGTTTCCCGCCGATCTGCTCGACGAGGAAGTTTGCAGTAGCGACATCAGACATTTGCTTGCGTTCTTCCTGTTTTAGTTTTTCCGAATCTCTGGATGAGATTTCCATTTTTTCTCGGCCCTTCTGGTTCATCTTCGCTCGTGTCGAAGGAGCGCAAGTGATGAACCAGATCATTCACATCGAAGACGGAGAGGCAGTTTCGCTTGCCGGCGTTTCCGCCTCTCCGTCTGCTCAGGCTTCCGCCGCGGGAAGCTCAGTTATTAAATTCCCATTCCAGGCCAATTCCGCCGCCGCCCTCTTGGCTCTGGAATCCGCCACGTCACCCGATACGTTTGAGAGTTTGGGTGACGTGGCCGTTCGTCTCGTAGGAAGCTGGTCGCTTCCAAAATTGGTCTGCTGGAGCCAGAGAGAAGGGGAGGATTGACCTCTGGCTCCAGCATGCTCACAGCCTCTGGGAGGAGGACCGGCCGCGAGATGGGATCTCCGCATATCGACGGCGATTGCGCTTGAGGCAGTCGCCTATGATGACGGCAAGGGGGATGGTGAGAAGTATGTAGGCTAGGATGCCGAATAGGATCGTGCTCATGGCTTGATCTCCGATGGGGGCTTTTGAAGGAATTGCCAGTGGGACGGGTTCATCCACATCGCGGCGTAATCAGTTTCCGGGACTATCCACTCGAAGCCGGAATAATCCGACTTGCCCCAGAACTGGCATGGGAAGATCATCTTCGCGGCGTAGATTCCGTTAAATTCTCCGGCCACGTCGCCATAGCAAAGGATGATCGTTCCGTCCTTCGGCGCACTGGCGATGTCCTGCCATCCGTCCCCGCCTTCGGAGCTTGGTGTTGTGGTGGTGGTCATGGCCGCGCCGCCAAAAATGTTAGGGATGAAGTTGTGCTTAATGCCGTAGCGCAATGCCTCAATCGTCTTCCGGATGACAGCTCGTCTCTGGTCAGTGTCGCAGGGAACCCCGCTATGAGGGCAGACTCCGAATTCGTCAGCACAGTCTCTGCACATCCCGCCGTACCTGCTGACGTAACCAACGATTTCCTCGTCAATTGTGGGGGTTGCCATGCTGAGGTCAGAATGACGATCGGCTTTAAGGCGTTGGTCCAGCATCCAGTTGCGCTGAGTTTCGAGCGCTACGATATGATCTGCGGCTTCCGAAATAACGGAGCCCGTAACGTCTCTCGTCGAAATTCCGAGATTGCCTGCAGCACCAGCGCGTTCGATGGCGACTCTTACAGCCTCATCTCTAAGGCGATCTACGAGATCGCGCTTGATGCTCATCACGCTCTCCCTGTCTGGTAGGGCTGACCTTCGAAGCGGGCCGCTACCTCTTTCAGGGCTGCGATGATGTCGCGCCGCTCGCAGTTCGAAACGTAGTTGGTACGGGAGCCCTCGACTTGATCAAACGGGAAGACGAGAACAACGAAGCCGTTCTTCTTCGGGTTGACGTTGCCGTTGAGGATTTCGTCAATGCCGCTAGCAAGACCCTGCATGAATTGTTTGGTGTCGATCATTCGACTGGCTCCGGAAGGGGTGTTGTGGGGGGTATGGGGGGAGGTCATGACGCACCTGCCAAATCGTTGATGATTTCTTGACTGGCACCGATTTTTTTAAGCTCTGAAATCACGACCTTTGGCCGGACATCGTAGTCCGAGCAGAAATCATAAAGGTCGGTGAGACGGCTCTGCGAAATCCTTCTCTTCGCCCAAAGAATAGATTCGTCAGAAGGTGCCCAATCGATCGTCGATCCAGTTGGCGTCTCGATACCCTTCAACTCGAACCAAAAGCGAATATCTGGGACGCCAAGGATTTGAAGAACGTCGCAATCAACATTCTGACGGAGCCAGCAGCACTGGCCGACCGTGAAGCCCGGGATCCCGAATTTCTCTCGGGCTGTTTTCATGCGACGAGATACCCGCCACTCCTCAAGCAAGAGATCGCCCTTCGAATTGTTGCACGACCGGCAGCTCGGGAAGAGGTTGTCGATATCATCCGACCCGCCTTTAACGATCGGGATGAAATGATCGGGGGTTTCCCCTGCTTCGCCACAGTAGAAGCACAGCCCATCTGTCTTGCGCCGTACCTGCTCTCTCACCTTGAGAAGAGCCTTTGTCGCTTCGAGACGCCGAAGACCCCTCATGTCGACCTCATACCGCTCAACGCGAGTCTTGAGGGTGTTGACGAGATGCGGCCTCATGCCTGCGCCCGATCTTCAGCTGCAGCGAAGATGTCAGGGCGGAGAACTTCCATAGGGATGCCAGTCTCTCGACTAACATCAGCCATGCGCTCCGCCGGAACCTTTTTCCATTGCGCGATAGCTCCCCGGCTGACGCCAATCTTCCGAGCAAGCCACGAAAGCGGCATTCTTTCTCGGACGGCATCCATTCCTGTCGGCTTTTGCACGGTCAATTCCTCGTTTTCTGAAAGTCTCTCCTTTGTATAGTTTAACTAACCCCGCGTCAAGCCATTCTGTCGAAGATTATGAAGATGGGTGCGTTTATGATGGGCGAATGGAGCTACGCGAACGAATCTATCTGGCGAGAACGAAAGCTAACCTGACGCAGGACGAGCTGGCCGCCGCCGTGGGGAAAACGCGCGGTGCTGTATCACAATGGGAAAGCGGGGAAGTTCGGCCTAGGCACTCTACACTTTTAGCGATTGCTAACGCTACCAATCGGGATATAACTTGGCTTGAAAGTGGTATCGGCGAAAAACAAACAGGGCTTAAAGTCGTAGGAGAGGTCGCCGCCGGTATCTGGAGGGAGGGAAGCGTGGAATACGTTCCATTCGGCGTTCCCGTCGCACCACATCCCGACTATCCGGTTGAAGCACAGCGCCTGTACCAGGTACGCGGCAACTCCGTTAACAAGTCGGTCGCAGACGGGGAATATGTTCACTGCGTTTCCGTCGAGAGCGGAGCAATCTCTCCCGAAAATGGCGATCTGGTCGTCGTCACCCGCGTCAAACACGGGACAACGGAATACACCGCAAAGCGATATGTCATCGAAGGGCGCCGGAAAATCCTGCGGCCTGAAAGCACCGACGCAGCGCATCAGGAAGATATCGAAATCAATGGCGACGACGATACGGTCATCCAAATCATTGATGTCGTGATCGCGAAATGGAAGCCGCTTCGACGCGGAAAATCCTGAAGGCGTTTTCAAAAAAAGCTCTTGAACCCTCTAGAGATACAATCTCCCTCTCAGAGCAAGAATCCTCTTGAGATAATCATTACTATTTTCAACCTTTATATATTCTATCGCGTAAAAACTACGTGAGTGACATACGTAATTGCTACGTACGTAAAAACTACGTGCGTGGCTTTTTCTTTGTTTTGGCGCTTGGCTTCCGCAACGGCGGCTTTATGCGGTCGGTGTCATAGGGCATTCGGATCGAGTAACTGTTGATCCCTCTTGCCGGCCTGCCGATCGACATCAGGTGAAGATGCTCCAGGTTCATGGTTGCCGCACTGACGGTAGCTGTGCTGACGCCTAATGCCTTCGCTATTTTGGCAACCCTCCACCACATTTTTTGATCATCGGCGTTAATTTTTCGCGCGATAAAATAGGCAACCCGGAAATCTCCGTGCGAGACGCTCGGGTGTCCGGCGACGAAATCCAGCCATTCCATGCGCTCTTGGTAGAAACGCTGCTCGGCGCTCGTCGAAAACTCTGCATCCTTGAATTTTATGTCGGCGTCCACAGACCCATCCTTTGGCTTTCTGCGCCCAAGGATAGAGGTCGCGCTGTCACAAAGCAACATTGGGCGTTAGCAAAACTAACTATTTTGCTGCCGGGCTATTGCGCTGCCGTTAGTTTCCCTGTACAAAGAGATCATCGGAAGCAGGGACGAAGAAGCCACCAGCTGATCTCCCCGCTTCAACACCAAAGAGGATGACGGATATGACCAAGCGCTACCAGTTCGAAAGCAAGCAGAAGATGGAAGCCACGATGGCCGTCCTTTCGAAGCTCGGCGTTGTCGGCGCCTGGACCAACATCGGTGAGCGCTCATGCCGCTACTTCGACAATAAGGCCCGCGTCTGGCGCGACTTCATCGCCTACGACGCCGAGCGCTTCTGCATCCCTGCATGATGAGGATCTGTGACATGGATAACCACGATCAGAAATCCGAGCTAGAGCTTCTCATGGAAGAGCGCAAGCGGCTTTACGGTCTTTCGGAAGATGAGGAATTTGACGCCACGATTGAGCATGACCCTGTTTTCAAACTCAGCCAGTTGAGAGCTGGTGAAGTCCTGACCGCTGACGACATAGCTGCGATCCAGTGGCTCATCTCAGAAAACGACCGCTTGGAAAATGCGGACACCGATACGTACCACCGCGGCCGGCATGACGCTTTCATGGAGATCGGCGGCTCTGACCTCGTGACATCCGTTCAGCTCAAAGACGAGCTGCGCATTGCACAGTACGTCCGCAAGGCCATGGATCGACTGTTCCCCAAAGAGCAGCGGACGCAGCAATAGCACTCCCAACCCCACCCGCCCTCACGGCGAAACCGGTTGGAGCACTAGAGGAAATGAAGATGACGAAGGCTGAGCTGCGCAAGGTTTACCAACAGTGGAGAGCCGAGGAGATCGAGGCGATCGAACTCATTGAAGCTGTCGCCAAGTATCTTGGTGAATGGCGCCTCCCTTCTGATCACCCCACCCCACGGTAACAGAGGTCGGTAAGAAGAGGAACGAGACGATGGAACAGCCTAGCGAACGCGCAATGAAGGCGGCAGTTGAAATGGAACTCCACGCTGCCTGCGGAACTATGACGATAGCAAAGGGCAGAGCCATTGATGCGGTTTTCCCAGCTTACGACGATGTCCTTAATGCGTTGATCACGGCCCTCCCGTACGTCGAGGAAGCTGAGCCTGATCAGGCCTACGCCAAAGGTGCAGTCCGCAAGGTCATTGATCAGATGCGCGCCGCCATTTCCAAAGCAACCGCGTAACCGGCCCGGGTCGGTAAGAAGGAGATGGGCATGGCACTGGCAGATAAAATCAAACCTTACGTTCGTGAGATCGTGAATGCTCATGAGGCCGGAGACATCCAGGCTACGCAGATCATCCGATACTATGAGATGCACAGAGACTGCCCCGGCGACCCGGCCGCACCCGCCTTCTGCGAAGCGGCATTTGACGACTGGATGAAGTCTCGGAAGGCGGGTTCGTAATGTACCTCGTCCCCCGCCACGCCATCTCCCGCCCTACTGCTTCCGGTGTTGAATACTGGGACGGATGCTTCTGGTCCGATCTTCGCGAGGACGCTGAAGAATACAGGACGCTAGAAGCTGCCGAGGAAGATGCGGCAATCCTTGGAGGAGACGTGTTCTCGTATGAGCGCATGTCCAACCTTCCCGACACATTCTCAAAGCCAATCATTCAGCTTTCGCAAGCGAGGGTAGCATGAGCAACGACCCAGACAGATTTAAAAACGTTGAACGCAACAAGATCATCAACGGGTGCAGTTGCGATCTAAGTAGCATCATCAATGGCTTCAACCCCAACGTCCAGAACCTGAATGGCATGGTGTGGGACAGGCTAGACAAGATGGCTTTGGAAATTGAAGCCCTCGCCGCCCTCTCCGACACCACACCGCAACATGATCAAGAGGATGGACGATGAGCAGCGTTCACAACGACTTGGCCGGATGGGCTCAGAAAGCCAGACTTCGTGGCCAAAAGACAATCAAAATTGACGTTGATACGGCGGATCGCGCCTCAGAGCAGATCATCTCCCAAGCGGTTGAGATTGAGCGTCTTCGAAACGCCTTAAGGCCGTTCAGCGATTTCGCAGGGGCTGTATTTTCTAGAAACTTCAACAGCCATGACGACATCATGGAGCTTGATAGCGGCGATGGCGACTGGATTGCGCTGTCCTGTGGTGACTTCTTCGAAGCCCTCGCACTTCCGCGGAGAGACGCCGGTATTTGTGGTGGAGGGCTGCACGCTATGACCGAGCGCCTAGAAGCTTGGGCCAAGCAGATCACCACCGAGATATCCGACGCTATCGGCCTTGGCTCTGAGATGTTCGTCCGTCATGGCGACATCTACCGCATCGATCCAACTTTCGTATCCCAATACATCCGGGAGCGCCGCAAGAACCATCACGACTCGATGCACCGCAACGTCAGGCGCATTCGTGAGCTTGAGGAAAAGCTGGCCGCCCTCTCCCCAGACACCAACGTCTGCCAATACGCGCAAGACGTTGGCATGCCAGAACACCGATGCGCCGTTCGGTGTGTCTATGAGGATAAGGGTTACTCAGCGGCAATAGAACAAGCGGCCCGTGTTGCCGAGCTTTATGACGAGACCGAAACATTGTCGGCCCCGAAAGCTATAGCAGCTGCGATCCGCGCCCTCTCCCCCGACACCACACCACAACATGATCAAGAGGATGGACGATGAGCGTCGTAATCGTCGCATATGCCAGCAGCACGAGGCCGAACGCCCTTTGGAGCGCTGCGCAATTCAACAGTGCGCTGCCGAAGAACCGTACCGAGTGCGATATCCCTCTGGTGTCAAAGGAAGATTACGACAAGCTGCGAGATGCTTTGGAAGCAATTCGCATCTATGGCTCCGACACCCTCTCAGGTCGCGTCGACGGGCCAGACGACAAGGACTGGTACCGAGACGGCGTCCGCGAAATGCGGAATCGCGCTCGCGCCGCCCTCCCCACCCCTTCCGCTACCGAATAGGAGGCTGACGTGACAGACAGCAAAGCCACCATGCTTCGCCAGTTCGAAGCCAAGCTCGAAGAAGCGACAGACGCTCTCAACCTTGCAAACGCAGCTGTCTACAAGGCTCAGCGCGAGAAGGCCTATTGGTCGCGCCGGATTGCCGAAGAGACCGGAGATGGCGACCGGTACGACTTCCGCGGCGAGACGCCGGTTTTTCTGCCAGACGTGATTGGGGCGCGGCTATGAGTTGGGCCTTGACAATCTTGGATATCGTTATGGCGGTCGGCATTCTTTGGCTTCTCCGCGCAGCTTTTGGCGATGGTTCGGTTCCGCCGGAAAGTTCAATAGCCCTGTATCTGGCGATACTTGCGATTATACGGCTTCGAGACAAGGGGGAGAGGGCATGATTCCCTGCAGCCTCAAAACCATTGGCGAATGCGCCTGCCCTACCGACAGATGCTCTGTACAGCCTCCCAAGGCTCAGGAAGCGCCGATCCGGTTCAGCGTTCGTGACCAGCTCATGGTATGCGCATTTATCGGGGTTATCGCCGGTATCGCAGCATTCGCGGTCGCCGCTCGGGCTGAGCCGTATCTCAAAAACCAGAATCTCGCCAATCAGGAGAATGTCAATGTCTACAGCCGTTAAGACGATTGAACATACGCCAGTTCGCAATGCGATCACCCCTATTGAAATGCTTGACCGCGCGCTGTCGTCGGGTGCCGACCCTGACACCCTGGCGAAACTGATGGCGCTTCAGGAGCGCTGGCAAGCCAATCAGGCTCGTATGGCTTTCGACGAAGCTATCTCGCTCGCCAAGGCAGAAATCAAGCCGGTGATCCGCAACGCCAAGGGCCACAACGACAAGCGCTACGCCGACTTTGCGGCCATCGCCAGCGCAGTTGACCCGATCATTACCAAGTTCGGCCTGTCGTACCGTTTCAAGACGACGCAGACCGACCGCATCAGCGTGACATGCGTGCTGTCGCACAAGGAAGGCCACTTCGAAGAAACGACGCTGGCCGGCCCTCCTGACACGTCTGGCAGCAAGAACGCAATCCAGGCTATCGGATCCACCCTCACCTATCTGCAGCGCTATTCGCTGACGCAGGCACTAGGGCTGGCCGCTACGAATGACGATGACGGCAAAGCCGCTGGCGGTGACGGGCCAATATCAGATGAGCAGGCATCCGCGTTGCGCCAGAAGATCGACGACGCAGGTGCAGATATCGCCCGCTTCTGCAACCGCTGGAAGATTGACGCGCTCGTTGACATGCCAGCATCGAAGTTTGCCGAGGCTATGACCTCTCTCGACCGTTTCGCCAGCCAGCGGAAGGAGCAGAACAATGGATGATATCGTTCAGGGCTCTGAAGAGTGGAAGCAGTTGCGCCTCGGCAAGGTTACCGCCTCGCGCGTTGCTGACGTTATCGCCAAGACGCAGAAGGGGTATTCAGCATCACGTGCCAACTACGCAGCGCAGCTTATCTGCGAGCGTCTGACCGGCGTCCCTGCCGAGGGGTTTACCAATGACGCCATGAGGTGGGGAACCGATACCGAACCGCAGGCGCGGTCAGCATACGAGTTCTACAAGGATGTGGATGTGCGGCAGGTGTCGTTCGTGCCTCACCCGAGCATTGCCGATGCTGGCTGCTCGCCTGACGGTCTGGTGGGAGATGACGGGCTAGTCGAAATTAAATGCCCAAACACCGCAACCCACATCGAAACGCTTGTCGGCAAGGCTGTTCCGCAGAAATACATCACACAAATCCAGTTTCAGTTGGCATGTACCGGTCGCGAGTGGTGCGATTTTGTCAGTTTCGATCCTCGGATGCCAGAAGCCATGCAGTTCTTCTGCGTTCGTGTCCATCGCGTTCCAGAGATAATCGAAGGGCTTGAGCAGGAGGTCATCACCTTCCTGAACGAGGTGCGCGCCAAGATCGCCACCCTTCGCAACATTTACGACCCTGACACGCAGCCGGTTGACGGCGCTGCTGCTCTTTTGATGGCAGGTTGAGACAATGGCGACGAAGACAGAACAAGCCCCGATCTACTGCCTTCGCCGCGGTGAAGCGCTCATAGGCGAGATGCAGACTGACAGACAGCGCATTGCCGATCTGCCGAACGGCGAGCGCATCAAACTCCAGTTCTCAACCGGCCGCGTCCCGAGCAGATTGCGTTTCTATTGGGCATTCTTGCGTGACGTTGTGGATGCGACCGAATGTGCCCCCAACGCCGAAACCCTACACGAGCTTGTGAAGCTGGAAACCGGATTCACTACCCCGGTCAAGGTCAGGGGATACACGGTTCTTGTGCCCCGCAGCGTTTCGTTCGCGTCGATGTCGGAAGAGGAGTTCATGCAGTTCCTTGCCGGTGCTGAACGCTTCATAGCCGCCACTTACGGCATTGTCCCGAAGGATACGAAGGGAGCAGCAGCATGAGAACCATGAGGTTTTGCAGGATTTGCCAAAAAAAGACAGACCACGATCATTTCGTAGATTTGCTCAGTGTTGGAGATCGGGACGGATTCGCAACGCGCCTCTTCTTCGGGATCGTCACAATGGGAGCGTCTGAAGTAATGGCAGACAGGCGGTATGAATGCCAGGAATGCGGGAAGGTGACACGAGCATGACCGATTACACCCGGCAACATTTGATCCGCTATCCCAACGCGCGGGCCTCGACCGTCATCTACCTCCGCAAGCGTGACGAAACCACAGAACGCCTTCGCCAGTCATCAAGGAGCCCCGCCAATGACCAGCAACGAACAGCGCGGCTTGGATGCCAACACACCACTGCCCTCACCACAAATGCTTGGGGATGGCGAGGCCGCAATCATCGAGTGCTTGGCCGCTGGCAAGCCGTTCGTCTTCGATCCAGCGACCAACTTCCTGCATGCCGATGACGGAACGGTGGAATACGGCATCAGATACGTTCCTGATGACAGGCAGCCCGCACCCGACGATCGAGTGGTTGGTGCTGCCCGATCCTTCATGGAGCTTTTCGTTGCCGAGAGCGGTGACGAGAGAGCGCTAACCGTAGAAGACATCGACCACACTGAACTGATGCACCGATATGTTGCGCTTGAGGATGCTCTTTCTGGTATTCCAAGCTCACATGCAGAGGACGACCTGAAAGAGCGATTTGAAAATGCCTGCCAGGCGGCGAGCGAGACGCATTCATCGTGGGAAGAAAGGTGCCGCGCCATCCTAAGTGCGCTTGGCTTCGACTTTGGCTCAAGTCGGTCGGAAGTAGCAACGGCGGATGATGGCGATCTGACCGACTGCTTCCGTCACCACATCACGACAACGATTGGATGGTTGGCATTTGGGGCTCGTCCCGGTCCCGAGATGCAGATGTACGAAGATGGCTTCAAGGCTGGATATCGTCGCTGCCAGTCTGACAATGAGCCAGAATTTGGCGAGGAGGAAGACGCACTATCATGCCGCGCCCGCAAGGTGGTTGGCAAACTTCGCGAGAGCATCAAGGCAGGCGCCGTACAACTAGCTGATGTTGAAGATGCGATTGATTTGATTATCGATCAGGCAGCATTGCATACCCCACCACCCAT
>JBBNAI010000646.1:0-1176 GCA_037994305.1 Pseudomonas sp.
ATCGGTCCAGTTGGTGCCCGCGACACTCCAGGCGCCGCTGCCGCCATCGACAACGCCGTTGGCAATGATCTGGTTGCCGTCCCAGTAGCTGATGCTGGCGACCGCACTGCACGCGGAGCCGAGTAGCAACGCGGCCAATGCCAGCTTGCCGATGCGCCGCGAGCCTTTGCGGCAGCGCTTGCTGAATTCATGCGTGACCGCCCAGCAGCCCAGCGAGGCGTTCCATACCAATGCAAATACATGATTCATGTGCGATCACATCCTTGTAGTTCGAAAAAGTATTCCCGATGGAATCGCCCGGGGCTGAATAAAAAACTGTCCAACAGTACAGCAATTTCAAGGTCAAAAAAAATTGCGCAGGGCCCTTTGCCCAAACCTCTTCCTTGCTTTGCCGGTGCCGGCAGCGCCAGCAATAGAATTTGCTCCTGATCGGATCAAGGAAGTTTGACCTATAGACATCGCGTTTTCGGACAATCGGATCATCGCCATCCTCAATCAAACCAGGCCGGCAGCCCGGTGCCCTAGCTGTATCGCACACACGGCGTCAGCTCGCGACCTTCTACAAGTGGCGTGCCAAGTTCGGCGGTATGGACGCTTCATTGATGGCCCGACTGCGCGAGCTAAGAGCCGTCGTATCAAAAACTTGTACGCCGAGGAGCGCCTCAAGGCCGAGATCACCCAGGAAGCAATGGCAAAAAATTGGTGAAGCTATCTCGGCGGCGAGAGATGGCGAACCATGCGGTTCGCTCGGGTCGGCTCAGCATCAGGCACGCCTTGCCTTTGGAGTCAGCGTCACCTGCTATCGCTATCAGCTGCAGCTGTCCTCGGAGAATGCCGAGATCGCCGACCACCTGATCCGCGTCACGCATAACCAGCGCAACTGGGGTTTTAGCCTGTGCTTCCTGTACCTACGCAACGTGAAAGGCCATAGCTGGAATCACAAGCGGGTGTACCGGATCGATCGAGAACTGCAGTTGAACCTGCGGATCAAGCCGCGCACACCCATCGTGCGGGAGAAGCCTGAGCCGCTCGCCTTGCCGCCGTCCATCAACCACTGCTGGTCGATGGACTTCAGGCACGACCAACTGGCCGCCGGCCGCAGTTTCCGCCTGTTCAACCTGACCGATGACTTCAATCGACCCGATACGGGCTGTGAAGGCTGGGTTAAGCCTGTGC
>JBBNAI010000647.1:0-2061 GCA_037994305.1 Pseudomonas sp.
GAAGTCTCGGCCATGCCGATGGCTGACGAAGTCGATGGCGAAGGTGATGTGGCCGTAGCCGCCGCGCCGGTGCGTGTCGAGCAGAAGATCGGTCGCAACGAACCGTGCCCATGCGGCTCGGGGAAAAAATACAAGCACTGCCACGGTCAGCTGAGCTGATCCACGCCAGGCCTGCTATATAAAACAACGCCGCGACCGGCTTAGCCGCTCGCGGCGTTTTTCCACCTTTGCCGCGCCAGTGCGCGGCTTTGTACTGCTGATGAAGGAGCGTCCCACATGGCCGTTGGTCTTGGTCCCTTGCCTGTCCTGCACCCGGTTCCCGGTTTCGAACTGGGCATCTCCTCTGCCGGCATCAAGCGCCCGGGGCGCAAGGATGTGGTGGTGATGCGCTGCGCTGAAGGCTCGCGCGTGGCCGGTGTGACCACCACCAATGCATTCTGCGCCGCACCGGTACTGGTGACCCGCGAGCGCCTGCAGGGCGATGTGCGCTACCTGTTGACCAACACCGGTAATGCCAACGCCGGCACCGGTCCGGATGGCCTGAGCAACGCCCGCCGCACCTGCGACGCGCTGGCTGCGCTGACCGGCGTACCCGCTGAAGCCGTGCTGCCATTCTCCACCGGGGTGATCGGCGAGCCGCTGCCGGTGGCGAAGATCGAAGGTGCCCTGCAAGCCGCACTGGATGATCTGTCCGAGAACCACTGGGCCGAAGCCGCCACCGGCATCATGACCACCGATACGCTGCCCAAGGGCGCCAGCCGCCAGTTCCAGCACGATGGCGTGACCGTCACCGTGACGGGTATCAGCAAGGGCGCCGGGATGATCCGGCCGAACATGGCGACCATGCTCGGCTACATCGCCACCGACGCCAAGGTGGCCCGCAGCGTGCTGCAGGACCTGGTGCGCGACGCGGCGAACAAGTCGTTCAACCGCATCACCATCGATGGCGATACCTCGACCAACGACTGCTGCATGCTGATCGCCACCGGCCAGGCGGCGCTGCCGGAAATCACCGAAGCCCGCGGCGAGTTGTTCGCCAAGCTCAAGCAGGCGGTGTTTGAGGTGTTCATGGAGGTGGCTCAGGCCATCGTGCGTGACGGCGAAGGCGCGACCAAGTTCGTCACCGTGCTGGTGAATGGCGGCGGCACCCATCAGGAGTGCCTGGACGTTGCTTATGCCGTGGCCCATTCGCCGCTGATCAAGACTGCGCTGTTCGCCTCTGACCCGAACTGGGGGCGCATCCTCGCTGCCGTCGGCTATGCCGGCGTGCCGCAACTGGATGTGAGCAAGATCGACGTGTTCCTCGGCGAGGTGTGCATCGCCAGCCAGGGTGGTCGCGCGGCAACCTACACCGAGGAGCAGGGTGCTGCGGTGATGGCACGCGAAGAGATCGGTATCCGCATCGAACTGGGGCGCGGCACCTGCAGCGAAACCATCTGGACCACCGACCTGTCCCATGAGTACGTGAGAATCAACGCGGAATACCGCAGCTGATCTTAAACCTGCTCACGATCTGCTGCGCTTCGGCTAAACGATGTTGAAAGCGGCCTCGGAATGCTCATTTACAACCGTAAACTCCGCTTCCTCGGCCACTTGACCAGCCGGAGGCTGTTACTACGTAGCGCCACCGTTTATCTCTAGCTCGCGAGATCGTGAACAGGTTTAACCGTACCGCCGGCTGCACCCGCATTCCCGATATTCATGGACCCATGAATATCGGGAATTTGCTATCTGCGGGGGCCGCTTTTAAGGTCGAGTGAAACCCCACTGCACCTGGAGCGCGCGTATGTCCCTGACCCTGGTCATCGGTAACAAGAATTTCTCGTCCTGGTCGCTGCGGGCCTGGCTGACTATAGAGCTGACGGGCGCGGCGTACGACGAGCAACTGGTTTCCCTGTACGGCGCCGATAGCCGTCGCCAGTTGCTGTTGCATTCACCCACCGGCAAGGTGCCGGTGCTCAAGTGCGACGACGGGGCGATCTGGGATTCCCTGGCCATCGCCGAGTACCTGGCCGAGCGTTTCCCCGAGGCTCACTTGTGGCCACTCGGCCAGGCCGCGCG
>JBBNAI010000648.1:0-3467 GCA_037994305.1 Pseudomonas sp.
GTCAGCAGCTGCGCCTTGTCGACCAAAAGCGCCTCGGTCGACACATCGACCCTGGACTGCTTGTAGTTGCGGAAGCCGTCAGCCAGTGGCTCGAGCATGGCAAAGGACTCGACATCGGTTTGCGCCTGCGAAGCATCGACGCGACCGGGTGCGAATGGCACCTCCAATACCACGCCTGCTGCCTTGGCAGCCAACTCGATACCGACGCCGCCAGCCAGCACGATCACGTCAGCCAGCGAAGCCGCGCCCGATGCCTGCTGGATCTCGACCAGCTTGGGCAGAGCCTGGACAGCGATGTTGTTAACCGGCCAGTCCTTCTGTGGCGCCAACGCCAGGCGCGCGCCGTTGGCACCGCCGCGCTTGTCACCACCACGGAAGGTCGACGCCGAAGCCCAGGCCACCGAGACCAACTCGCTCACCGACAAGCCCGATGCGGCAATCTTCGACTTGAGGTCGGCAATGTCGGCCAACGATGGGTTGTGTGTGGCCTCGGGCAGCGGATCCTGCCAAAGCAACTCTTCCTTCGGCACTTCCGGGCCCAGGTAGCGTGCCTTCGGCCCCATGTCGCGGTGGGTCAGTTTGTACCAGGCACGCGCAAAGGCCTCGGCGAACGCCTGCGGGTCTTCGTGGAAGTGCTTGGAGATCTTGCCGAACTCGGGATCGAAACGCAGCGTCAGGTCGGTGGTCAGCATGGTCGGCCTATGGAATTTGCCCGGCACATGCGCATCGGGAATGACCTCCGGCGCATCCTTGGCAATCCACTGCTTGGCGCCAGCTGGCGAGGTGGTGAGCTCCCATTCGAACTTGAACAGGTTCTCGAAGAAGTTGTTGCTCCACAGCGTCGGGGTCTTGGTCCAGGTCACCTCAAGGCCGCTGGAGACAGTGTCCTTGCCATGCCCGCCGCCAAAGCTGCTGTGCCAGCCCAGCCCTTGCGCCTCAATCGAGCCGCCCTCCGGTTCAGCGCCCTTGTGCGATTCCGGCGCCGCGCCGTGGGCCTTGCCGAAGGTGTGCCCGCCCGCAATCAGCGCGACGGTTTCCTCGTCATTCATCGCCATGCGGCTGAAGGTAGCGCGAATGTCCTTGGCGGCAGCCATGTAGTCGCCACTGGCATTCGGGCCTTCCGGGTTCACATAGATCAACCCCATGTGGGTGGCGCCCAGGCTGTTGATGAGGTCGCGATCCCCTTCGAAGCGCTGGTCATCACCCAGCCATTTGGTTTCCGCCCCCCAGCCCACATCGAGATCCGGTTCCCAGACGTCCTCACGACCACCCGCGAAACCGAAGGTGCGGAAGCCCATCGACTCCAGGGCCACGTTGCCGGTCAGGATGAACAGGTCGGCCCAGGAGATCTTCTGCCCGTACTTCTGCTTGATCGGCCAGAGCAGGCGACGCGACTTGTCGATGTTGACGTTGTCCGGCCAGGAGTTGAGCGGTGCGAAGCGCTGCTGGCCACGTCCACCGCCGCCACGGCCATCGACAGTGCGGTAGGTGCCGGCCGCATGCCAGGCCATGCGAATCATCTGCGGACCGTAGTGGCCGAAGTCGGCGGGCCACCAGTCCTGGCTATCGGTCATCAGCCTGACCAGATCGGCCTTCAGGGCTTTGTAGTCGAGCTTCTTGAATTCCTCGGCATAGTTGAATTTCTCGCCGAGCGGGTTGGACTTTTCAGAATGCTGATTGAGCAGGTCTACCGGCAGCTGGTTTGGCCACCAATCCTTGTTGGTCGTGCCGCCGCCAGCGGCGTGGTGAAACGGACATTTACCTTGGTTCGACATCGTGCTCTCCTTTTTCCTCATCAGGTCGGTCCCATCGACTACGGCCGACGATGGAACAAGACTAGACGCGGTTTTTTGGATGAACCAATTTATGAAAGGCAACGCCGCGATAGTTTTTTTCTTTCAGGCTCCCGGTAAATACCAGCGCTCACCGCTATCAGCCCGAGTGAACAGAGCCGCATTGCGGACCGCCCCCCCCTTAAACACCCAGAGCGACCCTCCGCCTGTAAGCCAGGAGGAATCAAAATGCCAGAAACAAAAAACCGGGCACTAGGCCCGGTTCTTTGTAGACGGTTAAGTCTTATTCAGCTTCGACTGCTGCGCCGCCGACCGGACGGTCGACCAGCTCAACATAAGCCATCGGAGCATTGTCGCCAGCGCGGAAACCGCACTTGAGGATGCGCAGATAGCCGCCCTGACGGGTGGCGTAACGCTTGCCCAGATCGTTGAACAGTTTACCGACGATAGCTTTCGAACGAGTACGGTCGAAGGCCAGACGACGGTTAGCAACGCTGTCTTCCTTAGCCAAGGTGATCAGCGGCTCGGCAACGCGGCGCAGTTCTTTGGCTTTCGGCAGAGTAGTTTTGATCAGCTCGTGCTCGAACAGCGAAACCGCCATGTTCTGGAACATGGCCTTGCGGTGAGCGCTGGTGCGGCTGAGGTGACGGCCACTTTTACGATGACGCATGGTTCATTCCTTACCAAACTTCAAGTTCGGTGATCGTGACGATCAGGCAGTCGCCTTATCGTCTTTTTTCAGGCTTGCCGGCGGCCAGTTGTCGAGACGCATACCGAGGGACAGGCCACGAGAGGCCAGTACGTCCTTAATCTCGGTGAGCGACTTCTTGCCCAGGTTCGGAGTTTTCAACAGTTCTACTTCGGTACGCTGGATCAGGTCGCCGATGTAGTAAATGTTCTCCGCCTTGAGGCAGTTGGCCGAACGAACGGTCAGTTCAAGGTCGTCAACCGGACGCAGCAGGATCGGATCGATCTCGTCTTCCTGCTCGACTACCACCGGCTCACTGTCGCCCTTCAGATCTACGAAGGCCGCCAGTTGGTGCTGGAGGATGGTCGCGGCACGACGGATAGCCTCTTCAGGATCCAGGGTGCCGTTGGTTTCCAGGTCAATGACCAGCTTGTCCAGGTTGGTACGCTGCTCAACGCGGGCGTTTTCAACCACGTATGCAATCCGGCGGACCGGGCTGAACGAAGAGTCCAGCTGCAGACGACCGATGCTACGGCTCTCGTCTTCATCGCTCTGACGGGCATCAGCCGGCTCGTAGCCACGGCCACGACGCACGGTGAGCTTCATGTTCAGAGCGCCGTTTTCCGCCAGGTTGGCGATAACGTGATCGCCATTGACGATCTCGACATCGTGATCCAGCTGAATATCGGCAGCGGTGACCACACCCGAGCCCTTCTTGGCCAGAGTCAGGGTGACTTCGTCACGACCGTGCAGCTTGATGGCCAGGCCTTTCAGGTTGAGCAGGATCTCAATCACATCTTCCTGCACACCTTCGATGGCGCTGTACTCATGGAGTACACCGTCAATCTCGGCCTCGACTACTGCACAGCCAGGCATGGAGGACAACAGGATGCGACGCAGCGCGTTGCCCAGGGTATGGCCAAAACCACGCTCGAGAGGCTCGAGAGTAATCTTGGCGCGGGTCGAACTGACCACCTGCACATCAA
>JBBNAI010000649.1:0-3101 GCA_037994305.1 Pseudomonas sp.
ACGGCGAATCGCAAGTGCGCATGAGCATGCAGGAGCACCTGCTCAACCTGCACGGGCGCATGCACGGCGGCGCGCTGTTCTCGCTGATCGACACCGCCCTCGGCCAGGCCAGCCACAGCCTGTTCGGTGGCGAGGCCGGCAGCATGACCCTGGAATGCAAGGTCAACTACATCCGCGCGGTCGACCAGGGCGAGATCGTCTGCAACGCCCGCGTGCTGAACGCCGGGCGCAAGGTGCACGTGCTGGAAGCGCGGGTGCAGCAGGGCGACAAGCTGATCGCCACGGCCCAGGCCACGTTTATCTGCAAGTAATTGATCCGCGCTGCCACTGGCGCGGGTTTTACCCGCCCTACACCCCCGTCAGCTAGCGCCAGGATTGCGTCGACACCCGCTGTCGGCGCATCCTCCTTTCCGGTCAGGCCACCCGGCCACTCCGCGTTCCGACTTGTAAGCGACAGATCCACCCCCATATAAGGGCGACCGTCGAGTAAAGGAATCACCATCTTGAGCGAGCTTTTCTCCCGCCGCCTGGCTTTGCTCGGCGATGCTGCCGCCCTGCCCCTGCTGACCCGCAACCTGCACGGCATCGAACGCGAATGCCTGCGCGTCAGCGCCGACGGCAGCCTGGCGCAGAGTGAACACCCACGCGCCCTGGGTTCGGCCCTGACCCACCCGCAGATCACCACCGACTATTCCGAATCGCTGCTGGAGTTCATCACCCCGGCCGAGCCCGACGCGGCGGCGACCATAGCCGACCTCGAGCGCATCCACCGTTTCGCCAGCAGCCAGCTGGAAGGCGAATACCTGTGGAGCCCGTCGATGCCCGGCCTGCTGCCGGACGAAGCGGACATCCCGATCGCCCGCTACGGCAACTCCAATATCGGCCGCCTCAAGTACGTCTACCGCCAGGGCCTGGCCCTGCGTTACGGCAAGACCATGCAGTGCATCGCCGGCATCCACTACAACTTCAGCCTGGCCGAAGGCCTGTGGCCACTGTTGCAGCAACTCGACGGCGACAGCCAGAGCCCGCGCGACTACCAGTCGGCCAGCTACATCGCGCTGATCCGCAATTTCCGCCGCTACAGCTGGCTGCTGATGTACCTGTTCGGTGCCTCGCCAGCGCTGGACGCCAGCTTCCTGCGTGGCCGTCCGCACCAGTTGCAGCAGCTCGATGCTGACACCCTGTTCCTGCCGTACGCCACCAGCCTGCGCATGAGCGATCTGGGCTACCAGAGCAATGCCCAGGCCGGCCTGACGCCCTGCTACAACGACCTGGCCAGCTACACCGAAAGCCTGCGCTCGGCGGTGGCCACGCCCTACCCGGCCTATGCCGAGATCGGCACCAAGAACGCCGCCGGCGAATGGCTGCAGCTCAACACCAACATCATCCAAATCGAAAACGAGTACTACTCGAGCATCCGCCCCAAGCGCGTCACCTACTCGGGCGAGCGGCCGATCCAGGCTCTGATGAGCCGCGGCGTGCAGTACGTGGAAGTGCGCTGCCTGGATATCAACCCCTACCTGCCGCTGGGTATCGACCTCGACCAGGCGCGCTTCCTCGACGCCTTCATCCTGTTCTGCGCCCTGGAAGAAAGCCCGCTGCTGGGCGGCGACGTTTGCCGTGCCAGCACCGAGAACTTCCTCAAGACGGTCAAGGAAGGTCGCCGCCCGGGCCTGCATCTGCAGCGCGAAGGCCAGCAGGTGGAACTCAAGGTGTGGGCCACCGAGCTGCTCGACCGCTTCGCGCCGATTGCCGAACTGCTCGACCGCGCCCACGGCGGCGATGCTTTCCAGACCGCCCTGCACCTGCAGCAGCGCAAGGTCGATGACCCCGCGCAAACCCCGTCGGCCCGCGTGCTGGCCGAGCTGCGCGATACCGGCGAAAGCTTCCGCGCCCTGGCCCTGCGCCACAGCAAGGAGCACGCGGCAAACTTCCGCGCGCAACCGCTGAGTGCCGAGGAACAGGCCGCTTTCGTGGCCATGGCGCGCCAGTCGCTGGACGAGCAAGCCGAGCTGGAGCGCGCCGAACCGGGCGACTTCGACACCTTCGTCGCCGCCTACCAAGCCAGCATTCTCGGCATTGGTGTGTGAAATCAACGAGATGACTGACGGGCGAAGCCAATAAGGGCAG
Organism: Pseudomonas sp.; assembly: GCA_037994305.1. GTDB lineage: Bacteria > Pseudomonadota > Gammaproteobacteria > Pseudomonadales > Pseudomonadaceae > Aquipseudomonas. The sequence goes on from JBBNAI010000649.1 coordinate 2,131, forward strand.
CCCGTCACAAATCCGCCAGCTCGACCGTTCGGCACTGACCAATGGCACGCGGCTAGCGCCGGCGAGGGCTAACCTGTGTGGGAAACCCGCCTTGGCGAAGCCCATGACGCCGCCCGACGAAAACGACCGTGAAGACAGCCACTGGAGCCTGGAAAGCCTGAACAAGGCGTATCAGCAAGGCTACATGAGCGGTCTCACGGGACAGCCGCAACACCAGCAACCCTACCCCGCCGAGGTCATGGCCGCGGCCTGGGAAGCCGGCTGGGACGACGGCAACGAGCAGTTCAAACTGCATCAGCGCCGCAGCGCCTGAACCATCGCCAACATGGAAAAGGGCCGCAATAGCGGCCCTTTTTCATTACCCGTGCCCTGTCAGAGAGCCTTCTCGAATATCTTCGAATTGCGCTGGTAGTTGTACAGCGAGGCTCGCGCTGCCGGCAGGCGCTCGACGCTGCTGGGCCCGAAGCCGCGCTCCTGGAACCAGTGGGCGGTGCGCGTGGTGAGCACGATGAGGGTCTTCAAGCCCTGCTCGCGGGCCCGCTCTTCGATGCGTTCCAGCAACTCGTCGCCGCGACCGCCATGACGGTATTCCGGGTTCACTGCCAGGCAGGCCAGCTCACCGGCATCCGAGTCGGCGATGCGGTACAGCGCGGCGCAGGCGATGATCAGGCCGTCGCGCTCGACGATGCTGAACTGCTCGATCTCGCGCTCCAGCACTTCGCGCGAACGGCGCACCAGGATGCCCTGGTCCTCCAGTGGGGTGATCAGGTCGATCAGCCCGCCGACGTCCTCGATGGTCGCCTCGCGCAGCGATTCGAACTGTTCCTGGTCGACCAGGGTGCCGCCACCGTCACGGGTGAACAGCTCGGTGAGCAGCGAGCCGTCGTCCATGTAGCTGACGATATGGCTGCGTTTGACCCCGGCGCGGCAGGCCTGGGCGGCAGCATCCAGCAGTTCGGACTGGTAGCACG
>JBBNAI010000650.1:0-4806 GCA_037994305.1 Pseudomonas sp.
TCGTAGGTCAGGTCTGCCGCCGGCACCGGGCCCTGCCAGGTGGACAGGCCGACATCGCGATTATCGAAACGAATCACCCGGAAACCCTGCTCGCACAGGCGCGCCACCACTTCGTCCGGCCAGTGGATCAACTGGCCGCCGAGGCCCATCACCAGCAGCAACGCCGGGTCGCCTGCACTGCCGATGCTTTGGTAGGCCAGGCGCACCGAGCCCACGGCAGCCTGCGCCACCGGCGTCTGCACATCACAACGAGAAGCCGCAAGACACGGCAGGCCGCACAGCAGCGCGACCAGTAAGAACAACCCACGCATGAGAAACATCCAGAACGCAGAACCCCAGTGAAGCGCGAGTCTGCGGATGTTTGTAGGTGCGCGCTGCCACAGTTCGGTGACAGTTTGATGAAGAGCGCCGAACGGTCGTTACTGCTGCGACGCCCAGCCAGTCCAGGGCTCAATCAATGGGCGGTACGGCCCCATGCCACGGCGCATCCCACCCTAGAAGGTCTTTTCCTCAGGCTGCGTGCGCGGCCAGACCAGGCTGAACTTCGCCCCGCCCAGCGTTGAACTGCGGCCGACGTGGGCGCGGCCAGCGTGCCAGTAGATGATCCGCCGCACGATGGACAGGCCCAGGCCATGCCCGCCCGAGGCCCGGGTGCGGCTGTCATCCAGGCGCAGGAAAGGCGTGAACACGCGCTCCCAGGCATCTTCCGGCACACCGGGGCCGTCATCCTCGACATCCACCCGGCAGCGCTGATGGCCGATATGGAAGGACAGCCGCACCCGCGAATCGGCATGGCGCATGGCATTGCTCAACAGGTTCTGCAGGGCGCGATGCAGATAGCGCGGCTCGGCCTCGACCCAGGCCCCGCCACCATTGGGCGCCTCATGCGACTGGCCGCGCTCGACCTGCACTTCGGCCCGCAACGGCGCCAGCTCGCTGATCACCTGGACGATCAGCGCACGCAAGTCGACGCGCTGGTAATTCAGTTCCGGCGAACCCTGCTCCAGGCGGGCGTAGACCAGCATCTCGTCGACCAGTTTGTCCAGCTCCTGGATATCACCGTCCATGCCGTCCATGTACTTGCGCCGGGCCTGGTCGGTCTGCGCATCGCCAATCATCTCCAGGCCAAAGCGCAGACGCGCCACCGGCGTTCGCAGCTCGTGGGCCACCGCGCGAACCATCTCGCGCTGCACGTTGAGCAGGCGTTGCAGCTGTTCGGCCATGGCGTTGAAAGTCGACGCCAGGCGCCCCACCGAGTCGGCGCCCTGGGTCGGCGCACGGGCATCCAGCTGGCCAACGGCCAGGCGTGATGCCGCGCTTTCCAGGCCCAGCAGGCGCCGCTCCAGACGCCGCACCAATAGATAGAGGATCAGACCCGTCAGGCTCAGGCCCAGGGCACCGATCAACACCAGCAACTCGGTCGGATAGGGGTTCATCTGGTAGATCGGTCCGACCTCCAGCACCCAGGGCGTGCCGACCATGCCGGCGATCACGCGGATCGACTCACCTTCCTTGCCCAGCGCCAGCACCGTGTCGCCCTCGTCCACCCGGCGCCGCTGGTCTTCGTCCAGGTCGACTTTTTCCAGAGTCACCAGACGCAAGTCGAAGCCGAAGCGTTTGGCCTCCTTCAGCGCCGCCAGACGCTTGGGTTGCTCGACGATGGGGTAACGCACCAGCTCGTCCATCAGCAGGTAAACGGTGGCACGTGCCAGCTGCTCGCTGATCTGCTCGACCTCGGCGGTCAGCACCAGATGCTGCTCCTTGTCGGCCAGGCTGTAGACCCGCGCCGCATGGGGCCCGGTCTGTTCCACCAGCACCTGGCCACGCAGCAGGCGCGCCTGAGCCCGGCCATCCAGTGGCTCGCCATTGAGCGGCTCCAGCGCCAGCGGTACACCCAGCAGGCGGCTCCAGGTAACCAGCGCTCGACGCCGGTCTACCTCCGCCATGTGCTGCATGGTGTCGGCCATCAGGCGGAAAGTGCCACGCGCCAGTTGCTCGCGGTACTGGTCGCTGCGCAGATCGTTGGTCAGCTGCAGCGCGCCCACACCGAGCAGCGCCACCAACACCAGGGCGGCGATGATGCCGCCATAGATGCGCAGGAAGATCGAGTTCATTGCAGGGCTTCGGCCGCCTCGGCGACGAACAGGTAACCCTTGCTGCGCACGGTCTTGATCAGGCGCGGGTGTTCCGGGTCATCGCCGATCTTCGGGCGGATGCGTGAGATGCGCACGTCGATGGAGCGGTCCTGGCCGTCGTATTCGATGCCGCGCAGGGCGGTGAAGATTTCCTCGCGGGAGAGAATCCGTCCGGCGTTGGAGGCCAGCAGCCAGAGCAGGTCGAATTCGGCGCTGGTCAACTCGATGCCCTGCTCGCGCAGCCAGGCTTCGCGCATGGCGCTGTCGATCACCAGGGCGCCGAACTGCAGGCGGCGCTGGTTTTCCACCGGCACCTCGGCGCCTTCGCTACGGCGCAGCAGGGCACGGATGCGCGCCAACAGCACACGGGGGCGCACCGGCTTGCATACATAGTCGTCGGCGCCCATTTCCAGGCCGAGCACTTCGTCCATGTCGTCGGTACGTGCGGTCAGCATCAGGATCGGCCCATCGAAGCGCCCGCGCACCTTGCGGCAGATGGACAGGCCATCTTCGCCGGGCAGCATCAGGTCGAGCACCACCAGGTCCGGCTGTTCCTTGAGGATGCGCGCCGCCGCCTTGGCGCCATCGGATTCGATGTCCACCTTGAGGCCGTTGCCCTGCAGGTACTCCTGGGTCAGTTCGGCCAGTCGCTGGTCATCTTCGACGATCAGGATTTGCCAGGCTTCTTGCTCCACACGTCCTCCAAATGCCGTTCACGCCCACTCAACAGGCCGGCATTGTAGCAACGCAAACCAGGCAAAGGCGCTATTCCGGGCGTCTATGCCCATACCCAGGTAGAAGGGGCCGCGCACCTGCACAGAACAGGCCAAAACACAGCAGAAAAAACCTACATATTGTGTTGGCTGGGTTGACTAAAAAAACCACTTCATTACCCGAAAAAAACCATAGGTCACCTCGACGAACGGTATAGAGGGGTCGATCCCAGCAATCGCGGGGCTTGGCGAAACTTACCCCAAAGTAACCCACAGATTTATCCACAGGCGCGCAAGTTATGTTGACTTGCCTTCCCTCAAGCACCGCACTATCTTGTATCCCCAGCGCGACAAACACCTACATGTTGGGTTTTCGCACCGAAATCGACACAAGCACATTTGCCCTAAAACAGTCCACACCTTGAACTGAAAAAGTGCAGATGGCGGCTTAGAAAGACGTTTCAGCTCCACCGCTTCCGGGTAAGTCCCTATACCGCCAGTAGAGCGACGAGGCCTTGCCCACAGTGCCTTCCCCCCAGGGAAGCACCACAACATCTAGTAGTGACGGCTTAACCCCCGGCACAAGACTTCAAGAGCCAGGAAGGCGCTTAGTCGTACCTTCCCAGCCAAGATTGCAAGTCCCATGCGCCCAGCCTTACCGCTGTCCGCGTGGCGTTGTTGAAATGGAATGAACGGCGGTACGTCGCGGCACTCAACAGCCAAGCGTCCAACTAATTAAAGCAAGAACACGGAGACCTCCATGCACACCGACACAACTCGCGAGAACCCGCAGGCCGTGGCGCCGCAGGCTGCCGATTCCACCCAGGATCTGGCTGCCACTGCCCCCGGCCAGCTTCGTGTGATCAAGCGTAACGGCACCGTCGTGCCGTACACCGATGACAAGATCACCGTTGCCATCACCAAGGCGTTCCTCGCAGTTGAAGGCGGCACCGCTGCCGCCTCGTCGCGCATCCATGAGACCGTTGCGCGCCTGACCGAGCAGGTCAGCGCCACCTTCAAGCGTCGCATGCCATCCGGCGGCACCATCCACATCGAAGAGATCCAGGACCAGGTCGAACTGTCCCTGATGCGCGCCGGCGAGCAGAAAGTCGCCCGTGACTACGTGATCTACCGTGAGTCCCGCTCCCAGGCGCGCAAGACCGACACCGCCACCAGCGATGTCGCCGTGCCGCACCCGAGCATCCGCATCACCCGCGCCGACGGCACTGTGCAGCCGCTGGACATGGGCCGCCTGAACACCATCGTCACCGAAGCGTGCGAAGGCTTGGAAGAAGTCGACGGCGACCTGATCCAGCGCGAAACCCTGAAGAACCTCTACGACGGCGTAGCGCTCAAGGACGTCAACACCGCCCTGGTGATGACCGCGCGCACCCTGGTAGAGCGCGAGCCGAACTACTCGTTCGTGACCGCCCGACTGCTGATGGACACCCTGCGCGCCGAAGGCCTGAGCTTCCTGGAAGTGGCCGAGAGCGCCACTCACCACGAGATGGCCGACCTGTACGCCAAGGCACTGCCGGCCTACGTCGCCAAAGGTATCGAGTTCGAACTGCTGAACCCTGTGCTGGCCGACTTCGACCTGGAAAAACTCGGCAAGGCGATCAACCACGAGCGCGACCAGCAGTTCACCTACCTGGGCCTGCAGACCCTGTACGACCGTTACTTCATCCACAAGGACGGCGTGCGTTTCGAACTGCCGCAGATCTTCTTCATGCGCGTGGCCATGGGCCTGGCGATCGAAGAAAAACAACGCGAAGACCGTGCCATCGAGTTCTACAACCTGTTGTCGTCCTTCGACTACATGGCTTCGACTCCGACCCTGTTCAACGCCGGTACCCTGCGTCCACAGCTGTCGAGCTGCTACCTGACCACCGTGCCGGACGACCTGTCGGGCATCTATGGCGCCATCCACGACAACGCCATGCTGTCGAAATTCGCCG
>JBBNAI010000651.1:0-2209 GCA_037994305.1 Pseudomonas sp.
TGTGGGGCACGGCGACCATGCGCACCGGCGGCGACGATATCGCCCAGGCCCTGGCGCTGATGGGCGTGCGTCCGGTGTGGCAGGCCGGCAGCCAGCGCGTCGAGCGTTTCGAAGTACTGCCGCTGGAACAGCTCGGCCGGCCACGGGTCGACGTGACCCTGCGTGTCTCCGGGTTCTTCCGCGATGCTTTCGCCAACCTCATTCGACTGTTCGACGATGCCGTGCAGGCGGTGGCCGAGCTGGACGAACCGGCGGAGCTGAACCCACTGTCGGCGCGGGTCTGGCAGGAGGCGCTGGCGCTGCAGGACAGCGGCCTGGAGGAGCAGGAAGCCCGGCGCCAGGCCGGCTGGCGCATCTTCGGCGCCAAGCCCGGGGCCTACGGCGCCGGGGTGCAGAACGCCATCGAGGAGCGCCTGTGGCAGAGCCGTGCGGATCTCGCCGAGGTCTACCTCAACTGGGGCGGCTACGCCTACGGCAAGGGCGCCGAGGGCACGCCGGCGCGCGCGCAGTTCGCCGAGCGCCTGGAGCAGTTGCAGGCCGTGCTGCACAACCAGGACAACCGCGAACACGACATCCTCGATTCCAACGACTACTACCAGTTCCAGGGCGGCATGCTGGCGGCGGTGGAAACCCTGCGCGGCGTCAAGGTGACCAGCTACCACGGCGACAACAGCCAGCCGGACACCCCGCGCATCCGCACGCTCAAGCAGGAGCTGAGTCGCGTGGTGCGCGCCCGTGCGGCCAATCCCAAGTGGATCGAGGGCATGAAGCGTCACGGCTACAAGGGCGCCTTCGAACTGGCGGCGACCATCGACTACCTGTTCGCCTTCGACGCCACCAGCGAACTGGTCGACGACCACCAATACGCGCTGCTCACCGATGCCTACCTGCTGGATACGGGCACCCGTGACTTTATCCAGCAGCACAATCCCGGCGCCTTGCAGGATATCCTCGAGCGCTTGCTGGAAGCCCAGCAGCGCGGGCTTTGGGAAAATCCTGGCGAGTACCGTGCGGCGCTGGAAAATCTGCTGCTGGACAGCGAAGAGTCATGAGAACCGTAGGGTGGATGGCGCCTTATCCATCCACCGAAACATCGCCATGGTGGACGAGAAAAGCGTCGTCCACCCTACGCAACCCGAATGGAAAGCAGCCATGACCGATCACCACTTCCCCCTCGCCGCCGTTGTCGGTGCCGATGCGCTCAAGCTGGCGCTGTGCCTGGTGGCGGTCGATCCGGCCATCGGTGGGGTGCTGATCGAAGGGCCGCGCGGCATGGCCAAGTCGACCCTGGCCCGCGGCCTGGCCGAGCTGCTGCCCAGTGGGCACTTCGTCACGCTGCCGCTGGGCGCCAGCGAGGAGCGCATTGTTGGCACCCTCGACCTGGATGCCGCGCTGGCTGAGGGGCGCGCGCAGTTTTCTCCGGGTCTCCTGAGCAAGGCCGATGGCGGCGTGCTGTATGTCGATGAGGTCAACCTGTTACCGGATCACCTGGTTGACCTGCTGCTGGATGCCGCCGCCAGCGGGGTCAACCATATCGAGCGTGACGGTATTTCCCACCGGCACAGCGCGCGCTTTGTGCTGATCGGCACCATGAACGGCGAGGAGGGCGAGCTGCGCCCGCAACTGCTCGATCGCTTCGGCCTTAACCTGGCCCTGGATGGCCAGCCACAGCCGGCGCAACGGGCTGAGATCATGCGGCGGCGTTTGGCCTTCGACAGCGATCCACAAACTTTCCTGCACACCTGGGACAGCGCCCAAAACGAGCTGCGTAGTCGCTGCCTGAGCGCCCGCGAGCGCCTGGCGGCGATTCCCCTGGACGATGCAGCGCTGGAAGCCATCGCCCAGCGCTGTTTCGCCGCCGGGGTCGATGGTCTGCGTGCCGATCTGGTCTGGCTGCGTGCGGCCCGTGCCCATGCCGCCTGGCGCGCTGCCGAGCGTATCGACGACAGCGATATCGACGCGGTGGCCGACTTCGTCTTGCGTCATCGCCGCCGACACACGCCGCCATCTCAAGCCCCGCAACAGCCGCAGAGTCCCTCTACCGCCAGTGAACAGGCCTCGGGCGAAGGCCAGTGGGGCGAACTGCCGGCGCAGGCTCAGGCCATGGGCGAGCGGCGCGAACCGCCGCGCTGGGCAAAAAAGCCCTGAGCATCCGCCCGCGCCAGCCCCTGGGTGCGGATGCCAGACCGAAACCGGGCAGCCTGAAAGG
>JBBNAI010000652.1:0-2868 GCA_037994305.1 Pseudomonas sp.
AACGCCGCCGGCACCAACGCCCAGCTCGGCAGCAGCCGCTACCTGATCGCCGAGGCGGACGAGAGCGACGCCAGCTTCCTGCACCTGCAGCCGATGGTCTCGGTCGTCACCAATATCGACGCCGACCACATGAGCACCTACGGCGGCGACTTCAACGTCCTCAAGAAGACCTTCATCGAATTCCTGCACAACCTGCCGTTCTACGGCCTGGCCGTGCTCTGCGTGGATGACCCGGTGGTGCGTGAGCTGCTGCCGCAGGTGGCGCGTCCGACCGTGACCTACGGCTTCGCCGAAGACGCCGACGTGCGCGCGATCAACGTGGTGCAGAAGGGCATGCAGACCCACTTCACCGTGCTGCGCCGCGACCGTGAGCCGCTCAGCGTGTCGGTCAACATGCCGGGCAACCACAACGTGCTGAACTCCCTGGCGACCATCGCCATCGCCACCGACGAGGGCATCGACGATGCGGCCATCGTCGCCGGCCTGTCGGGTTTCCAGGGTGTCGGTCGCCGCTTCCAGGTCTACGGCGAACTGCCGGTGGACGGCGGCAGCGTGATGCTGGTCGACGACTACGGTCATCACCCGCGCGAAGTCGCCGCAGTGATCAAGGCCGTGCGTGGTGGCTGGGCTGAGCGCCGCCTGGTGATCCTCTATCAACCGCACCGCTACAGCCGTACCCGTGACCTCTACGACGACTTCGTCCAGGTGCTTGGCGATGCCAACGTGCTGCTACTGATGGAGGTTTACCCGGCCGGTGAAGAGCCGATTCCTGGTGCCGACAGCCGTCACCTGTGCCACAGCATCCGTCAGCGTGGCCAGTTGGACCCTATCTACGTCGAGCGCGGTGTTGATCTCGCGCCGATCATCAAGCCGCTGCTGCGTCCTGGCGACATCCTGCTGTGCCAGGGTGCTGGTGACATTGGCGGCGTGGCTCCACAACTGATCAAGCACGCGCTGTTTCAAGGTGAGTCGAAATGAGTCTGCAATCCACCCTCGATCCCAAGGCCTTCGGTCGCGTCGCCGTGCTGTTCGGCGGCAAGAGCGCCGAGCGTGAGGTGTCGCTGAAATCCGGTGCGGCGGTGCTGGAAGCACTGCTGGCGGCTGGTGTGGACGCCTTCGGCATCGATGCCGGTGACGACCTGCTGCAGCGCCTGACCAGCGAGAAGATCGATCGCGCCTTTATCGTCCTGCACGGTCGTGGCGGCGAAGACGGTTCCATGCAGGGCCTGCTGGAATGTGCCGGCATCCCTTACACCGGCAGCGGCATCCTCGCTTCCGCCCTGGCCATGGACAAGCTGCGCACCAAGCGCGTGTGGCTGAGCCTTGGTCTGCCTACGCCGGCCCACGCCGCCCTGGCCTGTGAAGAAGACTGCCGCATGGCGGCTGCCGAGCTGGGCTTCCCGCTGTTCGTCAAGCCGGCCCACGAGGGGTCGAGCATCGGCATGGCCAAGGTCAGCGATGTCGATGCACTGATTGCCGCTTGGAAGGATGCCAGCCGTTACGACTCTCAGGTGCTGGTCGAGCAGATGATCGCTGGTCCTGAGTTCACCATTGCCATGCTGCGCGGCCAGGTGCTGCCACCGATTGCCCTGGGCACGCCGCACAGCTTCTACGACTACGACGCCAAGTACCTGGCCAATGACACCCAGTACCGGGTTCCCTGCGGCCTCAGCGCCGACAAGGAAGCCGAACTGAAGGAGCTCACCGCGCGCGCCTGTGAGGCCGTGGGCACCCAGGGCTGGGCACGCGCCGACGTGATGCAGGACGCCGCCGGCAAGTTCTGGCTGCTGGAAGTCAACACCGTACCGGGCATGACCGATCACAGCCTGGTACCGATGGCCGCACGTGCTGCCGGTCTGGATTTCCAGCAGTTGGTGCTGGCAATTCTCGCCGACAGCGTTGAGGCAAGGGGTTAAGTCATGGTCGCCACTCTCCGCCATCCGCAACCTATCGGCCGCGCTCCCCAGCGTCAGCCGATAGCTGCGCGCGGAGCTAGCCGGATGGTGGCGCAGGAGCCGCTGTCGGCAAGGGTGCCGCGTCCGGACCTGAGCGGGCTGAAGCGCCTGCTGTGGCCGGTGCTGCTGGTGGTGCTGGGGTTCGCGACCTATGAAGGTGCTCAGCGCCTGCTGCCGTATGCCGATCGGCCGATTGCGCGGGTCAGTGTGCAGGGCGAGCTGAGCTACATCAGCCAGCAGGTGGTGCAGGAGCGCATCGCGCCGTTCGTGGCGTCGAGCTTCTTCACCATCAACCTGGCTGGAATGCGTGCCGAGCTGGAGCGTATGCCGTGGATCGCTCACGCCGAAGTGCGTCGGGTGTGGCCGGATCAGGTGGTGATCCACCTGGAAGAACAATTGCCGGTGGCGCGCTGGGGCGACGAGTCCCTGCTCAACAACCAGGGCCAGGCCTTCGCCCCGCGCGAGCTGGCTCATTACGAACACTTGCCGTTGCTGTCCGGGCCTAAGCGCGCCCAGCAGCAGGTGATGCAGCAGTACCAAGTGCTCAGCCAGATGTTGCGGCCGATGGGGTTTTCCATCACCCGCCTGGAGCTGCGTGAGCACGGTAGCTGGTTCCTCAGTACCGGGCAGGGCATCGAGCTGCTGCTGGGGCGGGACCATCTGGTGGAAAAAATACGTCGCCTGAGCACCATTTTCGACAAGGTGCTCAAGGCTCAGATAGCGAATATCGCGCGCATCGACCTGCGCTACTCCAACGGCCTGGCCGTGGCGTGGCGCACACCGGTAGCGCCTACGGCGGTGGAAACCGCCGCCGTGCAGTGAATCGAGGAGAACAGTAGGACATGGCAATCGTGCAGAGCGGCAAGATGATCGTCGGCCTCGATATCGGCACCTCCAAGGTGGTGGCGCTGGT
>JBBNAI010000653.1:0-4527 GCA_037994305.1 Pseudomonas sp.
GCGGCGGCGCTGGCCGAGGCCCAGGCCCACTGGAAGTTGAAGCCACCGAGGTGGCCGGTGACATCCAGCACTTCGCCGATGAAGTACAGCCCCGGCGACTTCAGCGATTCCATGGTTTTCGACGACACCTCGCGGGTGTCGACGCCGCCGAGGGTGACTTCGGCGGTGCGGTAGCCCTCGGTGCCCGCTGGGATCAAGGTCCACTCGGCCAGGCGCTCGACCACCACACTCAGCTCGCTCGGGGTGTATTGCTTGAGCGGCTTGGAGACGAACCACTGCTCGGCCAGCAGGTTGGCCATCTTCTTGGTAAACAGCTCGCCGAGCACGGTCTTCAGCTCGCTGTTGGGCCGTTCGCGCTGCTGCTCGGCCAGCCACTCGGGCAGGTCGAGGTGCGGCAGCAGGTTGATCTGCACGCTGTCGCCGGGCTGCCAGTAGGAGGAGATCTGCAGGATCGCCGGGCCGGACAGGCCACGGTGGGTGAACAGGATATTTTCCTTGAAGCTCTGCCCGTTGCAGCTCACCACGCAGTCTTCCACCGACGTACCGGACAGCTCGGTGCACAGCTCTTTCAGCTGCGGGTCGGTGATGGTGAACGGCACCAGGCCGGCGCGGGTTGGCAGCAGTTCGTGGCCGAACTGGCGCGCCACCTGGTAGCCGAAACCGGTGGCGCCGAGGGTGGGGATGGACAGGCCGCCGGTGGCGATCACCAGTGATTCGCAGTCGAAGCTGCCGGCGCTGGTGCTCAGGCGATAGCCGCTGTCGGTCTTGGCGAACTGCTCGATCTTGGTGTCCAGGCGCAGGTCGACGCCGGCCTCGTCGCACTCGGCCAGCAGCAGGTTGAGGATGTCACTGGACTTGTTGTCGCAGAACAGCTGGCCGAGCTTTTTCTCGTGGTAGGGCACGCCGTGCTTGGCCACCAGGCCGATGAAATCCCACTGGGTGTAGCGCGCCAGGGCCGACTTGCAGAAGTGCGCGTTGCCGGAGAGGAAGTTGCCCGGCTCGCTGTACATATTGGTGAAGTTGCAGCGCCCGCCGCCGGACATGAGGATCTTCTTGCCCGCCTTGTTGGCGTGGTCGAGCAGCAGCACCTGGCGCCCGCGCGCAGCGGCTTGGGCCGCGCACATCAGGCCGGCGGCGCCAGCGCCAATGATGATGACCGGGAAGAAGGACACGGCAGAACCTCGGATAAGTCGCAAAGGCGCGCATTCTAGCGGAAAGCGCCGGCGGGCTTGCAGGCGGTCGTCGGGCGAGGCCGTGGGGCCGGTAGCCCGGACTTCAGTCCGGGGTGTCCGCCAGTCCCGGACTGAAGTCCGGGCTACGTGGCTGTTGCATGGCCTGCGGGATCAGGCGGTCTTGGCCACTTCCGGCTGTTTCTGCAGGTGCGCCACCAGGGTGCGCAGCGGGGCGAGCTGGCGGCAGATCAGGCCGAGCTGCACCTGCACCAGGCGATGCCCTTCGTCCATTTCCTCCGGCAGCTGCTCCAGCTCTTCGGCCAGGCTCTGGTCGGCGTCGTCGTGCACGGCCACCGGCAGGTTGCCTTGCAGGCTGGCGGCGATGCTGTCGAGGCTCTGGCTGATATGCACCACGGCGCGCTCGTGCAGGGCGTCGCTGGCGTCGTCGGCCAGGCTCTCGCGGTGCGCGCCGAGGCCGGACAGGTAGCTGAGCAAAGTGTGCGAGAGCACCAGGAAGCGGAACCCGGTCTCGGCATCCTTACGGAAGTGGCCGGGCTCCATGAGCATGTTGGACAGGGTGGTGGACAGCGCCGCGTCGGCGTTGTGCGCGTTGCGCCGGGCCAGTCGGTAGCTCAAGTCGTCACGCGCGCCGGATTCGTACTGCTGCATGATTTGCAGCAGGTAGCGGCTGTTGCAGCTCAGGGTGTTGGCCAGCACCTGATTGAGCTTGCGCCCCTGCCAGTCCGGCAGGATGAAGAACACCGCCAGGCCGGCGATCAGGGTGCCGAAAGCGGTATCCACCAGGCGCGGCCAGAACAGCGCGTAGGCATCACTGACCTGATTGAAGCAGAGCATCACCACCAGGGTCATGGCGGTGGTGGCCAGGGTGTAGCGGTCGACCCGGTTGATGAAGAACAGCACCCCGGCGCCCACGGCGAACAGCGACTGCAGCAGCGGGTCGGGGAACAGGCTGATCAGCGCCCAACCCAGCACCAGGCCGAGCACCGTACCGCCAACCCGCTGCACCAGGCGCAGGCGCGTGGCGCCGTAGCTGGGGCGGCAGACAAACAGGGTGGTGAGCAGAATCCAGTAGCCCTGCTGCGGGTGTACCCAATGCAGCAGGCAGTAGCCGGCGGCCAGGGCGATGGACAGGCGCACGGCATGGCGGAACACCAGCGAGGTCGGCGAAATATGCTGGCGCAGGCGCTCGAAGGCATCCTTGAGATTCTGCGGCGAGCGGTCGAGCAGGGCGCTGTCCTGTTCGTCGGCCAGGGCGTCGGGGTTGCTGGCGCTGGCCAGCTTGCGCTCCAGGGTCGCCAGGTTGCCGGCCAGGGCGGCCAACGAGCGCAGCAGGCGGCGCCAGGCCGGGTTGTTCTGCTCACGCAGGTAGGCCATGGAGGCGTCGAGGTCGGCCATGGCCTGGCTGTTGTCGTTGTAGTCGAACGGCTGACGCATGCGGATCGCCCGGCCCAGCGCCTGGCAGGCCTTGCCCTGCTGGCTGAGCAGGCGGCCGCAGCGGAACATCACGTCGCTGTGAAAGAACGCCTCGGCCAGCGAGTTGTAAGGGTAGTGCGAGGAGCTGGCGCGCTCGTGGATGTCCTGGGCGATGAAGTACAGCTTGAGGTAGCGGTTGGTCTTTTGCCCGCTGCGCTTGCGGCTCATGCGGTTGAGGATGATCTCCTTGGCCAGGTTCAGCGCGCTGACCACCCGGCCGTTCTGCTGGGCCAGCAGCAGGCGCTTGCCTTCCACATCGAGCTGGCGCAGTGGCTCGAACAGCGAGGCCTTGAGGCGCAGGTAAGCGCCGAGTTCGACGAACACCCGGGCCAGTGCCTGCTGCACCGGTTGCTGGCTGAACAGCGCGCTCCAGATCACCCCCAGCAGGCCATACCAGGCCGCACCGGAGATCAGTAGCAGCGGTTCCTGCCAGAAACTGCCAAGGGTGCCGCCACGGTGCTCCAGGCCGATCGCCGTGTAGATCGCCAGGATCAGCGTGGCCTGGGCCACCGCCGCATAGCGTTCGCCGATGCCGCCGAGCAGGGTCATGGCGAAGGCCGCGCCGGCCAGGCCGATGCCGAACAGCCAGGGTGTGGGGAACAGCAGTTGCACCGCACAAGCGGTGGCGGCGAAGCAGGCCAGGGTCACCAGCAGTGCCTGCAGGCGGCCGCGCCAATGGTCGTCGCTCTCGGCCAGGGCGCTGGCGATGCAGCCGAGGAACAGCGGGATGACGAAGGCGATGCGGTCCAGGTACCAGCACAGCGCCATCGACCCGGCGAGGGCGATGAACACGCGGATGCCGTAGGTGAACTTCTCGCGCGCCCAGAGGCGGCGCAGGGTGTGACTGAACGAAGAGGACATGGGCGAAAGACTAGCCGCCGGGCAGGAAAGTTGGATAAGTGTGCCGCAGAAGACGGCGCAATGGCGGCCGAAGACACGATTTTGCTGACCTTTTGTTCAACACCGCGCCGTCTGCCGCGCGCCCGGCGATGCGACCTGCAGCGCAGCCTGTCGCGCTGGCCGCCACGCAGTGTGATCGAATGCGCGCCACGCCGCTGGGCGGTCGGGAGAAATGCGCGCAGGCTGACTAGTCTTGGGAGGGACCCTCTTGCAGTGGAAGTCGGGCATGAAGGCAATGCACATCATCGCGCTGGCAGCAGCTTTGTTGCTGAGTGGGCCAGTCAGTGCCGAACATGTGCGCATGAGTGGCGACTCCTGGCCGCCGTTCACCGACCAACGCCTGCCGAACAATGGCCTGGCGGTGGATCTGGTGAACACCGCGCTGCAGCGCGCCGGCTACACCACCGAGTATGTCGAAGCGCCTTGGGCGCGGGTGCTGTATGGGCTGCAGCAGGGCGACTACGACCTGATCGTCAGTGCCTGGTACAGCGATGAGCGCACCCACTTCGGCCTGTTCTCCGAGCCTTACCTGATCAACCGCATCCGCTTCCTGCAGCATCGCCGCACGCATATCGAGTTCAACAGCCTGGCCGACCTGCGCCCCTACAGCATCGCCGTGGTGCGTGGTTACAGCTACTCGACCGAGTTCGACCAGGACGCCAGCCTGAGCAAGGTGCCGGTGCTGGAGTTCGCCATGGGCGCGCGCATGCTGGCCGCCGGGCGGGTGCAGCTGGCGCTGGAGGATGAGCTGGTGGCGCAGCACTACCTCAACCGTGAGCTGAGCGAAGTGAAGAGCGGGCTGGAGTTCCTGCCCAAGCCGCTCAGCGAGAACGGCCTGCACATCCTGGTGCGGCGCAGCCACCCGTTGCACCAGCAGATCGTCGACGACTTCAACCGCGCCATCGTGCAGATGCGCGCGGATGGCACCTACGCGCAGATCTACCAGCGGCACGGCTTGCAG
>JBBNAI010000654.1:0-6495 GCA_037994305.1 Pseudomonas sp.
GTCGGTTCCACCTCGGCTACCAGCGGCGGTATCTCGGCTGGCAATACGGTGTTTTCGCTGTCAGTGAATGCCGGCTCTGGGCAGGTCACCCTGACCCAGTACCAGGAAATCAACCATGATCTGCCAGGCTCCAGTTCCAATTACGCCAGCCAGGAAGAGCTGCTAGGTACGGGGTTGGTCGGTCTGAAGCTCACGGCCACCATTACCGATGGCGACGGTGACTTTGCCAGCACCAACAAGGTGTTGGATCTGGGTGGCAAGGTGGCCTTCGATGACGATGGCCCGACTGCCAGGGACAACACCATCTCCGTGACGGAAGGGGGGGTACCCCCGTTCAACCTGATCTTGGTGGTGGATACCTCCGGCAGCATGCTCTATCAAATTGGCACCGATAACCAGGGCTCACCCAACCGCCTGGACCTGGCCAAGGAGGCTCTCGCCAACATGATCGACAGTTACGCGGCCCTTGGCGTACCGCTGGCGATCACGGTGATTGATTTCGCCACGGGTGCGCTGCTGATTCCTCAAACCACCGACCCGGATGTGGCCAAGTTCAATATCCAGAATTTGGCCACCGACGGCGGCAATACCAACTACAACGCACCGTTGGTGCTGGCGCAGAATCAGTTGACTGCGGACTTGGTCAACCTGCCGGACTACGAGCATCGGGTGTACTTCCTGTCGGATGGCCAGCCCAACGTGGGCAACGTTCCGGCGGGTTGGACATCCTTCGTCAATGCCAGTGGCGCCGAGGTCTATGCGGTCGGGCTCAGTGTCAGCTCCAATGCTGGAGCGATCGCCCAACTGGGGCTGGTCGAGGATCATGGTGACGCGGTGACCTTGATCGATGACCCCTACGATCTCGACGCAACCTTGCAGGCCACTGTGCCGCTGCCGAGCATGGGCAATGTGATTACTGATATCGATCCGCTGGATGGCGTCGACAGCAGTGGTGCAGATGCCTCGGTGACGGTGACCCAGGTCAGCTTCGTTGCGGCCGACCCGTCTGATTACGTCGGCATTGCCGATCAGATATCCGGCAATGTGGTCACCTTCCTGGTTCAAGGCGGCACCACCGGGCCGATCACCACGCCGTTGGGCGGCACTCTGGTGGTCAATGCCAACGGTACCTATAGCTATACGCCACCCAACGATGTGTTGGTCGACAGCCAGGAAGTCTTTACCTACACCATCATCGACAAGGATGGCGACACCTCCAGTGCCGACCTGAATATCAACGTTCTGGATACCAGCCCGATCATCGCCAATGTCTACGAAGATGGCTTGCCCAACGGCCTGCCTGATCTGGACTCTAATGTCATCGTGGTAGCGGGCAGCCTGGCAGGTACGGTAGCGGACAGCGCAGGTGTGACCTTCAGCCTGGGCGGCACGAGTGGTTTACCGGTGCTGACTGCGGATGGAGTGGCCATCACCTACAGCGTGGTCGACGGACCGACGTCCGATACCCTGACCGCCAAGGCGGGGACAGAGACCATCTTCACCCTGGTGTTGCAGGCGGGTGGTTCGTACACCTTCAACCTGCTGGGGGCCATCGATCATGCGTCGTCGAGCGGGGATGACCAGGAGCTGAAAAGCCTGGATCTTTCCAGTGTCATCGTGGCGAAGGAGGGCGCGACCAATGTTCCGCTGATCCGCGACTTCATCGTCCAGGTCGAGGACGATGTGCCGGTGATCCTGGCTGCCTCCAACCTGGTTTACTCCAACAGCAGTAACCCGGCTGGCGCGGCAGGGATCTTTGACTACAGCACCGGGGCCGATACCCGTGGCAGTGGGCCGTTCTCGGCGTCCGACTCGGACTTCAATACCATCAACCTGACGGGGACCGTGGGCGGCGCGGCCATCACGTCGCAATCGGTCACCTGGGTGTCGGAGAGCGCCAGCACGGCCACCTTCGATATCGAGTTCAACTACGCACCGAATCCGGCTAACCCCGGAACCACGCAGGAAGCGACCGGCACCCTGACCTTTGACAAGGTCAACGGCACCTACACGGTCTCGCTGGATGAGCCGATCGAGGGCTTCAGCATCCTCAAAACCAGCACTTCGCTGAGCATCACCGGGTACGAGACTGGCAGTAATGTGCTTGATAATACCCAGCCCGTCGTTTCGGTCGCCAAGCTGGACAATGACTTCTATGTCCAGTTCAGGAGTGCGGCAGAGCCTGGTGGCGGTACGGGCGGCAGTAACCTGCAGGCAGGCAGTTCGAGCACTACGGTGTTCAGTAATGGCGAGCTGTTCACTCAGGCAGCGTCTTGGGTCAGCGTGTCGAACTCGGCCAACGGCGTGGCCGGCGACACCATTGGTAAGGGTGAGGTGCTGGATCTGACCTTCCATACCGCCAATCCCACTGGCACTGTGGTGGCCAACCCGGATGGACGTGCCGACGGTATCTTCCTCAAGTTTGACGGTATCAATAACGAAGACTTGGTGGTGGTGCTGAAACTGATCGGTGACGGTGGCGTGAAAACCACCCGGGCACTGGTTATCAGCAACAGCGATATCGCCACTGCCGGCAGCAGCGCGGCTACCTTGGCAGCCTTGCTGGCTTACGGTATTACTCTGGACCAAAACGATGGGGCCATTGTCATCGAGCACAATGACTTCAACGGCGCAGGGGAAAACTGGCAGATCTACGGTGCGCAGATCCTGACCAGTGTCGAAGACATCACTACTTCGGCCGCGTTGAACTTCAACTCCACGATCGGAGACTCGGGTGGATCAAGCAACACCACCAGCTTCAACAACCAAACCGACAACGATGTGGTCAAGGTCTCCGATATCGGCTTGATTACTACCGAAACCAATACCCTGGATACCGAGCTGAATTTCCAGGTAGGGGTCAAGGATGCCGATAACGATGCCACTTCCAGCACCAACCTGCATGTGACCATCGAAGCCGGCACTACCTTCACCGGTACGGCGAGCGCGGATGTCATCCAGGGCAGCACCGGTAACGACACGCTGTCCGGTTTGGCTGGGGACGATGTGCTGATCGGTGGCAAGGGCAATGACCTGCTGATCGGTGGGGCCGATAACGACACCTTCTTGTGGAAGGCGGGCGATACCGGTACCGATACGGTGCAGGGCTTCGTCCATAACTTCAACGGCAACGCCCAGGGCGACAGGTTGGATCTGTCGGAGTTGTTGAGTGGCGAGCATGCTCAGGCGGGTGATCTTGGCAACTTGCTGAGCTACATCGATATCAGTACAGCCAACGTCTCTGGCGGCGCTGCACTGGATACGGTGATCAAGGTCAGCGACACCTCGACGGCCAACCCGGAGACTTCGACTGAGCAGACCATCGTGCTGCAGGATGTGAACCTCTATACCAGCTACTCCGCAGGCAGCAATGAGGGTAGCGTGATTCTGGGTATGCTCAACGATGGTACCTTGAAGGTGGATGCGGCTTAGCCCATAAAGCGGCTGCAACAAAAAGCCCGTCTCACAAGGACGGGCTTTTTGCTTGTGGTGCATTTGGGTTGCCCCGGTTCAAGTTACGAAAAGAGCCGATCACCAGTTCTATGCCTTCGGCGAGGGGTTTTCTTTGTGGGATCGTCATGGCATCTGCCGACCCCGGTAGTGCCCATTCCATGGCCATTATTTGTAGGCATGTTCATACAGGATGCATGCGCGAACAGGGTTATTAAGGCATTCTTCGGTGTGCAGGCTTTGCGCAGTAACCTCTGGGAGAGAAGAGGCGGGCTCGAAGGCTGATCTAAATATTGAGCCAATCCCCCCGTCGTACTGAGGGTGGGTTCTATGCCTGGAGGAAGCTGCATGGTGTACGTGCAAAGGGATAGTGAAGGACGCTTGCTGCGAGTGGAGCACGCGCCTTTTGACGCGATGACGGAAACCCTGGCGGTAGAAAGCGCGGAGCTGGAAAGCTGGCTAACGGCACGCGAAGAAGTGAAGGCACGCCTGACCAGCCTGCAGGAATCCGACCTGGAGTTGGTGCGGGTGCTGGAAGACGTGGTCAGCGTACTGGTGGGCAAGGGGGTGATTCGCTATACCGACCTGCCTGAAGCGGCGCGGCAGAAGCTCGATCAGCGTGCGGTGACGCGCGCGGAAATCGAAGGGCTCAGCGGCCTGCTCGGAGACGATGAGCACCAGCTGCTCTGAGTTTTCCCACTACCCAGAGCGCAAAGGCTTCGCGCTCTGGGTTGGTTGCACTCAACCCTGCCAGGGTGTGGGTGCGCCAATCAAACGGCCCATAGCACCGTGGATGTTCAATTCGGTCAGGGCTGTCAGTTCTCCCTCGGTCTCCACCATCTCGGCAATCAGCGGCAGATCGATGCTGTTGGTGGCGCGGAAGATGGCTTCGATGAACAGGCGCTTGTCGCTTTCCTGGTCGATGGCGCGGATGTAGCTGCCGTCGATTTTCAGATAGGCCAGGCCCAGGTGGGTGAGGTTGCCGATCAGGCTGAAACGCCCCCCGAAATGCTGCAGACCCAGGCTGAAACCCGCCTCGCGCACGCTATGGCTGAGCTTTTCCAACTCGGCTGGCGGCGGCAGGTAACGCTCGTCCACCTCCAGGGTCATCAGTTCACCTTGCTGTGGGTGCTGCTTGAGCAGATCAAGCAGCTTGGTCACGCTCTCCGGTTCGCGCAGCGTGGCGGCGGACAGGCTGAGGGCCAGTGGCTGCGGGTGCTCGGCGAGGTGCGCCAGGCTGTGTTCGAGCATGGCCAGGTCGAAGCGAGCAGCCCAGCCCAGGCGTTCGATCCAGGGCAGGAAGCGCCCAGCGGCAATGGCTTCGCCCTGCGGGTCGAGCAGGCGTGCCAGCACCTTCTGATGCAGGATATGCGTGCGGTCGGTGCATTGGGCCACCGGTTGGAAATACAGCTGCAGTTTGCTCTGGCTGAGGGCCTCGTCGATCCACTTCCTCCAGTCGTGCAGGCCTTGGCCAGGCAGGGCGTTGTAGTCGTCGAGACGTTCCCAGGGTTTGGCCGGGTGGCTTTGGGCTTGCGCCAAGGCCTGGTCGGCGCGTCCGATCACGTTGCCTTTCTCTTCGCCAGGCTTGAATGCGGCGATGCCGAGATGCGCCACCGGTGTGCAGTCACTGGCGCCGGTTTGTCGCAAGGCTTCCAGGCCTTCGCTCAGTTCGATGGCCAGGCGGTCGGCATCTTCGCCGGATAGGCCAGGGGCGAGCAGGGTGAACTCGCCACCGCGGCTGCGTGAGGCGAGCCAGTCCGGGTTGCCGCGTTGTTCCAGCAGGCGCTGGAGCAATTCGCCGATGCTGTGGATCAGTGCGTCGGTTTTCTGTCCGCCCATGCGCTGGTTGAGTCCGCCGAGGTCGTTGACCCGCAGGAACACCACATAACCCTCGGCGTTCTGTTCGGTCTCCATCAACTGGTCGGCCAGGCGGATGTCGAACAGGCGCCGGTTGGCCAGGCCGGTCAGGCTGTCCTGGTAGGCCTCTTCGCGTAGTTTTTCGCTGCGTGAGGCCTCTTCGGCAAACAGCGCTTTGAGCTTCTCGACCATCTGGTTCATGGCCATGACCACGCGTTTCAGCTCGGGAGTGCGCGGTACTTTGGGCAGAGACATGAATTCGCGGCGGCTGATGGCCTGGGCCTGTTGCACCATGTTGTCCAGCGGGCGCAGTTGAGTTCGCAGCAACCAGCCGCCCAGTATGGAGCTGACTACCCCGCACAGCAGCAGCCAGAGCAGGCTGCCGATGGCGCTGTCCCAGAGTTTGGCCAGGGCGAATTGCGGGTGGCTGAGTACCTCGACCCGCGCGGCTTGTTCCCAACCGCGCATGATCAGGGCGTCGCCACCTTCGGGTTCGAGATTGATCAGTTTGACGAACCAGGCAGGGACCTTGTCCGAAGTCGTGGTGGTGCGGCGCTCGACCAGTACTTCACCATCCGGAATACGGACCACGCGGATGGTGGCGTAGTAGCCGCTGTCGAAGATGGAGCTGACCATCAGCTCGACCATCGCCGGGTCGTCCACGTGCGGTGTCATCGACAGGGCCAGCGCGGTGGCGGCATCCTGAGCGTGAGAGCGCAACTGACTGAGCAGCTGTTCGCGTGATGTTTCCACACCGGCAATGAAGCTACCGGTGAAGGCCACCACGAGAAACAGGCAGATGGCGAGAAACAACTGTTTAAGCAAAGACATGAGACTCTCCTAGCCTTCTCCGATGTCGAAGCCTTCGGCTCGCATCTTTTTCAACAAATCCTGCCAGCGCGACAGTTTTTTTGCGTCGCCTTTTTTGCCTGAGCCAGCTCCGGGCATATACAGGCCCTCGGCATTGAAGGCGTAGACCGGCAGCAGATCCTTGCGCTGGGACGCCGGGCGTATTTCGCCAATCAGGTTGTCCAGTACCAGCGGCTCGGCGCCGGGGCTGGCGTAATAGGTCAGGACCATGTGGGCCTGGTTGTACTTCAGTGCCTTGACGTACGTGATGCGCAATTTCTCGCTGGGAATACCGAGGCGGCGCAAGGTGAAGTACTTGGCGATGGAGTAGTCCTCGCA
>JBBNAI010000655.1:0-1088 GCA_037994305.1 Pseudomonas sp.
CCTCCGAGGCCAGCGAAGGCTGATAGCGGGCGACTAACGTCACCCGTTGCGCAAGAAGGGGGCTAGGCCCCCTTTTTGCCACTTACGAATTTGTACCCGGTATCCGGGTTGATTGGTTGACTACCGATTCAAGAGGATAAAGAACATGGCAGAAATTACTGCAGCCCTGGTTAAAGAACTGCGTGAGCGCACTGGCGAAGGCATGATGGATTGCAAAAAGGCCTTGACCAAGGCCGGCGGCGACATCGAAAAAGCCATTGACGACATGCGTGCTTCGGGCGCGATCAAAGCTGCCAAGAAGGCTGGCAACATTGCCGCCGAAGGCGCCATCGCGATCAAGGACGACGGTAAATCCGCCGTTCTGCTGGAAGTCAACTCGCAGACCGACTTCCTGGCCCTGCAAGACGACTTCAAAGCCTTTGTGGCTGCCAGCGTAGAGCAAGCTTTCGCTGACAAGCTGACCACCGTTGAGCCGCTGATCGAAGCCCGTGAAGCTGATCGCCTGGTTCTGGTTGGCAAGACCGGTGAGAACGTCAACATCCGTCGTCTGGCGCGTATTGAAGGCGACGTACTGGGTTCCTACCTGCACGGCAACAAGATTGGCGTAGTCGTGTCCCTGAAAGGCGGCACCGTCGAACTGGCCAAAGACATCGCCATGCACGTGGCGGCCAGCAACCCTGAGTTCCTGCTGCCGACCCAAGTCTCCCCAGAGGCCATCGAGCGCGAGAAAAACGTGTTCCTGTCCCTCAACGAAGACAAGATGAAGGGCAAGCCGGCTGAAATCGTCGAGAAGATGATTGCCGGCCGTATCAGCAAGTTCCTGGCTGAAGCCAGCCTGGTTGAGCAGGCTTTCGTCAAGGATCCGGAAATCACCGTTGGTGCTCTGGCCAAGAAAGCTGGCGCTGAAATCGTTTCCTTCACCCGCTTCGCGGTCGGTGAAGGCATCGAGAAGCCGGTCGACAACTTCGCTGACGAAGTTGCTGCTCAAGTGGCTGCCGCCAGCAAGCAGTAAGACGGTTCTACACTGTCGTACCGAAGAGGCTGCCCGCTTATGCGTGCAGCCTCTTTTGCAAAGCGCGAGGCATAAT
>JBBNAI010000656.1:0-8859 GCA_037994305.1 Pseudomonas sp.
GCGCCGGTCAACACCGTGCCCGGCACCCAGAGCGGCTCGGAAGATACACCGCTGAGCATCACGGGTATTTCGGTGGCCGATGTGGACGCTAACCGCGACCCGAACACGGCCGGGCGTAATCTCACCATCACCCTCAGCGTTCTTCACGGCACCCTGTCGCTGTCCAGCACCCCAGCCGGCGTGACGGTGGGCGGCGCCAACTCGGCGCAGATGGTTCTGACCGGAACCCTGGCCAACCTCAACAGCGCCTTGGCCAACCTGCGTTACCTGGGCAATCTCAACTACAACGGCAATGACACCCTGACGGTATTGACCAACGACCAGGGCAATTTCGGCGACAAGGACGGCGACGGAATCCCAGGGGAAACCAGCCAGGATGCCCTCACCGACCAGGACACCGTGGCCATCGTGCTGGCCCCGGTGAACGACGCACCGAGCGCGGTCAATGACAGCGCTCTCGCCACCGAAGCCGGTGGCCTGAACAACACCAGCACGGGCATCGACCCACGCGGCACAGTGCTGAGCAACGACACCGACGTGGATATCGCCACCAATGGCGACCAGCTCAGCGTGGTCTCAGTCACCGCACTCAAGGGCGCCGGCGGCAGCGACGATGTCACCCAGGCGATTGTCGACGACGGCACCGTCTACGAAATCGCCGGCCTGTATGGCACCTTGAAGATCAACGCCACCGGTCGCTACGAATACGTGGTGGATAACAACAATGCCCTGGTGCAGGCCCTGCGCCTGAGCGGCCAGACCCTCAGCGAAAGCTTCAGCTATGAGGTCACCGACAGCGGCAATCCGAGCAATACCGCCAACTCCACCGCCACCCTCACCGTGACCATCCAGGGCGCCAACGATACCCCCGTGGGTGTCGACAACGTCGGTACCGCAGTCGAGGCCGGCGGCGTAGCCAATGGCTCTGGCGGCACCGATGCCACCGGCAACGTGCTGCCCAACGACACCGACGTCGACAGCGTGGCCAATGGCGAAACCAAGCATGTCTCCGGCGTGCGCGCCATCCTCGAAGGCGTTGCTGGACCGACAGTGCCTGTCAATACCGGCACCACCAGCGCCAATGGCACCTCGCTCTCCGGGCTCTATGGCACCCTGCGCATCGGCGCCGATGGCAGTTACCGCTACGTCATCGACAACAACAACGCCACTGTGCAAGCCCTGGCCATCGGCAATACGCTGACCGAAGTATTCTCCTATACGGTGACCGACGCCGGCGGTCTCAGCGCCTTGGCCAGCCTCACCATTACCATCAATGGCAATCAGGACAACCCAGTCGCCAACAATGACAGCAATACGGCCCAGGCCGGCTCGGTTGCCCTCGGGATTGCAGAAGTACCCGCCAGCGGGAATGTCATAACAGGCACTATCAGCAGCGCCCTCCCCGGTACGGGGGCGGCAGATGCCGATGTCGACACCATCGACAACCCGGCCAACGCCAAACTGCACGTCAATGGCATTCGCCAGGGTATCGAGACTGCGGGCGGCAGCCTCACCAACGTCAGCGCCGCCACGGTGATCGCCGGCCTCTATGGCAGCCTGACCATCAATCCGGACGGCAGCTACAGCTACGACGTCGACAGCAACAACGCCACCATCCGCGCCCTCCCCCCGGGCTCGACGATCAACGAGGTGTTCACCTATCGCATCGCCGACACCGCTAACCTCACCGACCTTGCCCAACTGACCATCACCATCAGAGGCGTCAACGACGCACCGGTCGTGGTCAATGACACGGCCCAGGCGGTAGAAGCCGGCGGCGTCAACAACCAGACCGCCGGGGTCAACCCGAGCGGCAACGTGCTGAGCAACGACAGTGATCCGGACGGCGACGCCCTGAGCGTCAGTGCCATCAGTGGCGGCACGCTCGGCCAGGCCCTGGCCGGTACCTACGGCACCCTGACCCTGAACGCCAACGGCAGCTACACGTACGTAGTCAACAACAGCCTGCCAGCCGTCCAGGCACTGCGCCTGAGCGGCAACCAGCTCAACGAGACCTTCAGCTATACCGTGCGCGATGCCCGTGGCGGCACCAGTGCAGCCCAACTGATGGTGGTGATCTCCGGCAAGAACGATGCCCCAGTCGCCGGTAACGACACCATCGTGGCCCAGGAACAGGGAGGCACCGCCAACAATACGCCGGGCATCGACCCTGACTCCATTGGTGATCCTGGCAACTTCGCCAACCTGCTGGACAACGACAGCGACGTCGACAGTGGCGACAGCAAGACCATCAACGGCATCCGTACCGGCAGCGAGTCTGCTGGCGGCACCTTTAGCAACATCAGTGGCAGCCAAGTGATCCAGGGCCAATACGGCACCCTGACTATTTTCGCCAACGGCAACTACCAGTACGCAGTGGACAACAACCTGCTGGCGGTCCAGCAACTGCGTCAGGGGCAGTCGCTTACCGACACCTTCACTTACCGCATGATTGACACGGCTGGGTTGACCGATAACGCGCAGCTCAACGTATCCATCCAGGGTGCCTGGGATGCGCCAGTAGCCAGCAACAACCTCGCCTACGGCGTTGCAGCCAATCCTGACGGAACAGGCGTGGACCCCATAGGCAATGTGCTGACCGACTCGCGCTTCTTCCCTGCCGACAGCGATATCGACCAAGGTGACCAGCTATCCGTCAATGGCATTCGCACCGGCACCGAAGGCGCTGGAGGCGGCCTGACCAGCGTCACCTCCGGAGGGGTGACTCTGAACGGTGCCAACGGCTATGGCAGCCTGACCATCAACCCTGATGGCAGTTACAGCTTTGCCGTCGATTCCAACAACTCAATCTTGCAGGCACTTGGTCCAGGGGCCTTCGTCACCGAAGTCTTTACCTACCAGATCAACGACCTTGGTGGCCTGACCGATTTGGCCCAGTTGACCGTGATCATCCGCGGGCAGAACTCTGCGCCGGTGGGCGGTGATGACCAGGGCAGCGCTATTGAGGCCGGTGGCCTGAACAACGCTACGCCCGGCAGTAACCCGTCCGGCAATGTGCTGAGCGACGACACCGATACCGAGGGCGATGTACTGCTGGTGTCTGACGTACGCACCGGCAGCGAAGGCGGCAGCGGCACCACCGGTACCCTTGGCACCGCGCTACGCGGCCTGTATGGCGACCTGACGCTGAACGCCGACGGTACCTGGATCTACGTACTGGACAACGACCTGCCGGCTGTCCAGGCCTTGCGCGCCAGTGGCCAGACCCTCACAGAGACCTTCACCTACACGGTAACGGAGGCATTCTGGGGGGCCAGTGACCAGGCCGAACTGGTGATCACCATCGATGGCCGCAACGACACACCGGCCGCGCTGGACGATGGCAATACTGCCGTGGAAGCCGGGGGTGTCGGCAACGACATTCCGGGGCTGAACCCTGCAGGCAACGTGCTCGCTAACGACACCGACGTCGACAGTGTTGCCAATGGCGAGAGCAAGCAGGTCTTGAGTGCAAGCAGCCAGGCCGGCAATAGCGCCAGGGCCGGACAAGTGCTGCAGGGGCTCTATGGATCGCTGACGCTGAATGCAGACGGCAGCTACCAATACGTACTGGACAACAACAACCCGAAAGTCCAGGCACTGCGTACAGCCGGGCAAACCCTCACGGAGGTGTTCACCTACCGCATGCGCGACACGAGCGGTGCCGAGTCGCAAGCCCGCTTGAACATTCTGATTCAGGGCGCCAATGACAACCCAGTAGCGCAGAACGACAGTAATGTGGCTAGCGACCAGACCCGCGCACCGCAAGCCACCGGTAATGTGTTGCCCAACGACACTGACGTGGATGGCGGCGATGCATTGCAGGTAGTCGGTATCCGCACGGGAGCGGAAAACACCAGTGGCGCCACCGGCGCGCTGGGCCAGCCACTGATCGGCCGTTACGGCACCCTGACCATCAACGCCGATGGTAGCTACAGCTACGCCATAGACCTGACCAACCCCGACGTATTGGCAGCGGCCGGCCTGGGCCAGGTACTACAAGATGTCTTCACCTATACCGTCAGCGACCGCGCCGGCGCCATCGACCTGGCCGAACTGGTGATCGACCTGGACATTGCCGCGCCCTATGTTCCCCCGCCCGATGACACAGACCTCGATGGGCAAGGTGGCTGGCGCCCCTACCAGCACTTCGATCAAGACCAGACACCACCGCCTCTGAACTTCGATCCAGCGATCTTCGTCACCCCAGTGGTGCAGAACAACAGCAAGCTGGATCAGGTTCTGTCCTGGGCCTCGGATGGCAGCGACCTGCGCATGACGCTGCCGGTCGAGGCACAGAGCCCGTTCATGCAGCGCCTGATGACCGTAGTACCCGGTCAGTTCGTGCAGCAGAGCGTCGACCAGAGTCGCTTCAACAGCGAGCTGGATCTGGCCTGGCTGCTCGGCCGGCAGAGCCGCATCGATCTGACCGCCGATGGCCTTCTCAGCGACCCCTCGCTGTTTGCCAGCTCGCCAGCGGACATGACCAACGATCATCAACCCGCCGATGAACAGTCACCCGCCCAGGCCTCACGCAGCTTCCAGCAGCAGTTGCAAGCTGCCGCCCAGCGTCTGAAACCGGCCGGTACACAGGCCCCCTACAGCTCGTACGAATAAGGATGTTTCATGCCCAGCAACACCAAAGCTCTGAGCCTGACCATCGCCACCACCCTGCTGCTCAGCGCCTGCTCGGCGCTGATACCGCAGCCTTATAGCGAGGCCGAAAAAAAGGAGCGCATCCTCGATGACCGTGCGCACATGTACGGCCAGCAGGAGACGGTCAACGGGCCGATCACCTTCTACGAGGCCGCGGCGCGCGCGCTCAAGTACAACCTCGACTATCGCCTCAAACTGATGGAAAGCGCGCTGGCTGCGGACCTGCGCGATGTGTCCAGCCACGAGATGCTGCCGCGCCTGGTGGCCTCGGCCGGTTACTCCGGGCGCAACAACGACTCCGGCGGTACCTCGATCGGCATCCAGGACGGCGAGGAAAGCCTGCGTGCCTCGACCTCCCAGGAGCGCTACCGCGACCTGGCCGGGCTTGGCCTGAGCTGGAGCCTGCTGGACTTCGGCGTGGCCTATTACCAGACCCAGCAGAAGAGCGACCAGATCCTCATGGCCGAGGAGCGCCGGCGCAAGGTGGCGCAGAACGTCCTGCAGGATGTGCGCAACGCTTACTGGCGCGCCCTCGGTGCCCAGCGCCTGCTGCCCGAGGTCAATCGCCTGCTGATGCGTACAGAACAGGCGCTCGATGCCGCGCGCCAGGCCGAGATCAAGGGTCTGCTGCCACGCCAGGACATCCTCGCCTACCAACGCGCCCTGCTCGACTCCATTTCCCTGCTCACCGTGCGCCGCCAGGACCTGGAGTTCGCCCAGGCCGAACTGGCCGCACTGATGTCGCTACCACCCGGCACCCGCATGGTTCTGGCCGAACAGGCCGAGCCGCCCATGCAGAACCTGGACATCGATGTCGAGCGCCTCGAGCAACTGGCCCTGGAGAATCGCCCGGAGATCATGGAGGAGTGGTACCGCAAGCGGGTCAGCGAGAATGACCTGAAAATCGCCAAGGCCCAGCTGTGGCCCAACGTCAGCCTCAACTGGGGCTACCAGTACGATTCCAACAAGTACCTGTACAACAATCACTGGTCCGAGACCGGCGTGCAGGTCTCCCTCAACCTGCTGCGCCTGATGCAGCTGCCCGCCCTGCTGAATGCCGAAGGCTCGCAGGGCGCCACTGACGACACCCGGCGCATCGCCCTGTCCATGGCCGTGCTGACCCAGGTACGGGTCGGTGCCCTGCGTTACCAGCTGGCACGCCAAGAGGTGGAGTTCGCCGATCAGGGCCTGCGGGTCGACCAGGGCCTGCTTGATTACTCGCGGGCCGCGCGCAGCAGCTCGATCGGCTCGGAACTGGAAGTGATCCGCGCCGAAGGCCGCTACCTACTGTCGCGCTACCAGCGTGAGGCGGCCTACTCAAGCGCCCAGGCCGCCTGGGGCCGCCTGTACAACTCGATCGGCCTGGACGTGCTGCCTGAGGCCATCGACAAGCACGACATCAAGACCCTGGCCCAGGAAATCCAGCGCACCCTTGAAGCCCGGGAAGCACAGAACCTGCTGGTATCCACGCAAGGAAGCTCGCATGCCGTTGCCCCGTAGTTGCCTGTCGCTGTGCCTGCTCCTGCTCGTTCAACCCGCCCTCGCCGTGGAAGCCGGCGCGCTATTCACCGACCCCGAAGCCATCCGCGTGCTGCTGGCCGCCGACGTGGAAACCACCCTGTCCAGCCAGATGACCGGCACCCTCGGCGAGCTGCAGGCCAGCCTGGGGCAGACCGTGGCCAAGGGCGCGCTGTTGGCCCAGTTCGATTGCCGCGAGGGCCAGGCACGGGCCAAGGTGGCCAACGCCGAGCTGACCATGGCCAAGCAGAACCTGCAGGCCAAGCAACATCTGCGCAAACTGGAGGCCGTCGGCGACCTGGAAGTGGCGATGGCCGCCACCGAAGTGGAAAAGGCCGAAGGCGCACGCAGCATGGCGCAGACCCAGACCAGCTACTGCAAGGTCTCGGCGCCGTTCGCCGGGCGTATCGCCAAGGTTCATATCAAGCCCTACCAGACCGTCAGCGCCGGCACGCCGTTATTCGACCTGGTCGGCACCGGCACCCTGAAGGTCCGCATGAACGTGCCATCGAAGATGCTCCTCACCCTGCAAAGCGGAACGCGAATGCAGGTGAGCATCGCCGAGACCGGCAAGACCTACCCGGCCAGCGTCAGCGCGATCAACTCGCGGGTCGATGCCGTGGCCCAGACGGTGGAGCTGGAAGCCACCCTGGATGCCGCCCACCCCGAGCTGATGGCCGGCATGAGCGGCGTGGCCCAGCTTGCGAACAGCCCATGAGCGCGATGCACGAGCGCACCCCGCATCCGCAATTGCTGCTGAGCCTGGCCAACCTGCGTGATCGCGCCCTGGCCGCCGACACACTGAATGCCCTGGCCTTCAGCATGGCCAATGACCTGCATCCCCTGCTGCACTTCCACCAGGCCCTGGTACTGGCCCAGCGTGGCGACGACCTAGAACTGCTGTGCATTTCCGGCCTGGCCAAGCCCACCGAGGACTCGCCCTACCTGGTCTGGCTGCGTCAAGCCGGACGCTGGATCGGCTCGCAAGTCGGCACGGCCCAGCCGACCTGGTTGAGCCGAACCGCCAGCACGCCACCCGAGGAAATAGCCGAAGGCTGGCTGGAGTGGTGGACCGAGGGCATCTGGTGCGTGCCTCTGCATGATCGCCACAACAAGCGCCTGGGCCTCCTGCTGTTCCAGCTCGAAGCTGAGCCAGCAGAACCCCTGCCCGGCCTCTTGCAAGGCCTCTGGCAAACCTGGGCCTATTGCTGGAGTGCGCTCACCCAGGAGCGGCGCCTGTTTGGCTGGCGCCCCAGTCGCAAGCAGCTGCTGCTCACCCTTGGTCTGCTGGCCCTGCTCCTGCTGGTGCCGGTGCAGCAGTCCGTGCTGGCGCCGGCCGAGGTGGTCTCGCGCCAGGCGCAGATCATCAGCTCGCCAATCGATGGAGTGATCGCCAGCATCCATGTACGCCCCAACCAGCAGGTGGAAGCCGGCACTCCGCTGCTGAGCATGGACGAGACCAGCCTGCGCAGCCGCGCGGATGTGCTGGCCAAGGAAGTCGCGGTGGCCGATGCCGAGCTGATCGCCGCCAGCCAGCGCGCCTTCGACAATGCCCAGAGCAAGGGTGAGCTGACCCTGCTCAACGGCCGCGCGCAACAACGGCGCGCCGAGCTAGCGGCAGTCCAGGCCCAGCTGGAGCGCACCCAGGTATTGGCCCCGCGTGGCGGTGTCGTGGTGTTTGGCGATCCCAACGACTGGCTGGGCAAGCCCGTCGCCACCGGCGAGCGCATCATGCTGGTCGCCGACCCCGAGCAGCCGGCCATGCGCATCCGCCTGCCGATCGCCGACGCCATCGCGCTGGAGCCCGGCGCGCCGGTCACCCTGTTCCTCACGGCCTACCCGCTCTCGCCGCTCAAGGGCGAAGTGCTGGAAACCAGCTACCAAGCCAAGCCGGGGGACGACGGCGTTCCGGCGTATCGCCTGCTGGCCAGCATCGAGGGACACCCCGAGCACGCTCGCCTGGGCCTGTACGGCACCGCCAAGCTGCACGGGGAGCGGGTGCCGCTGGGCTACTACCTGCTGCGCCGCCCCCTGGCTGCGGCACGGGCCTGGAGTGGCTGGTAATGCTCGACCCGGCCGACCTGCCAACTCCCTCCCTGCGCGAGGACCTGCGCCTGAGCGAGGCAGCACCCGGCCCCGGCGGCGAACCCTGCTGGATGATCCACGACACGGTGATCAACCGCTTCTACCGGATCGGCTGGCTGGAGTTCGAGTGTCTGCTGCGCTGGGAGAAAACGCCCCGGCAGATCTGTCAGCAGATCTGCGAGCAGACTCCGTTGCAACCCGAAGTCGAACAGGTGCTGGGCCTGCGTCAGTTTCTCGAGCAGAACCAGCTGCTGCGCCCCGACGCAGCAGCCCTCGCGCGCCTGCGCGCCCGCAGTGAAGGTAACCAGTGGCTGACCTGGAAATGGTGGCTGCATCACTATCTGTTCTTCCGCATTCCGCTGCTGCACCCGCAACGCCACCTGCAGCGCCTGGCCGAACGGCTCGACTGGCTGTTTAGGCCCCTTACCGCCTGGCTGGTTCTGCTCCTCTGCGGCTTGGGCATCGTGCTAGTTCTGCAGCAGTGGGACAGCTTCACCCACGCCGTACTGGAATCCTTCTCGCTCGACGGGCTGCTCAGCTTCGCCCTGGCGCTGATGGTGGCCAAGACCCTGCACGAGCTGGGGCATGCGCTGGTGGCGA
>JBBNAI010000657.1:0-2468 GCA_037994305.1 Pseudomonas sp.
ACTGTGATTTGAATGCGCGCGAAAGGGCGGACTCTCCGCTGTAACCTGCTTCCTCGGCAATCAGTCGGAGTGGCTGGCCATTCTTCAGCCATTTTTGCACGAGCCCGATTCTCCAGCGCTGGAGATATGCGGCGGGCGTCTCGCCCAGTGCGTCGCGAAACTGGTTGGCGAACACGCTACGGGACATTCCCGCTACCCCTGCGAGCGACTCAACCGACCAGTTCTTTTCCGGCGCTTCATGAATGGCGACGATTGCGCGCCGTAACTGAACGTGCGCGAGGCCGGCGAGCAAGCCGACGTGGGCCCCGCCGCTTTCCATCAACTGCCTGAGCAGCTGGATGAGCAACACCTCGAACAAGCGGTTGAGCATGACCTGACGCCCACAGTTGGTAGCTTCTGCTTCTGCAAACAGCAGCGTCAGCACCGGCACGCTGTCGGGCAACTGCGACAACGGGAGGCACACGCACGTGGGCAGGGCGTTCGCCAGAGGGTTGGCAGCGCCGCCCTCGAATTCAATATGGGCACAGACAAATTCGGCGCCATGTTCCTGGTCGGTAACAAACCGGTGCGCAATCGGGCGTGGGTAAAACAACAGGGTCGGGCCATCGAGGCAATGAACTCTGGTGTTGCTGTGCCATACCTCAGTCTTCCCGCTCTTCAGCAAATGCAATTGCCCATAGGCAAGAGAGCCATCCAGTTCGTTGATGCCGCATAGAGGGCCCGTTTGAAACGTGCGGGCACTGACGGAGAAGTGCCCAAGAAGCGCGGCAAGTCGATCAACCATAAAAATACGATCCGTTAAAAAATCAGGATGAATTGTAGTTATTCGTATTGTTGCGCGATAGATACTGACCCCGTCAACGCAACAACACCTCTCACTGATCGACGATAGGAACCGGCCATGCCTACTTTTAAATCGCTTCTGTCCACCACCATTGCCTCAGCACTGGCGGTGATAGCACTCAGTGGAACCGCCGCAGCACAGCCCGATACCGCCAAGCCCACCGTAGTGCTTGTGCATGGCGCATTTGCCGAATCCTCAAGCTGGAATGGTGTTGCCGCTCAGCTGCTGAACCAGGGCTACCCGGTAATTGCCGCAGCCAACCCGCTGCGTGGGTTGAAGCAAGACGCGGATTACATCGCCGACATCGTCGAGCAAACTGCTGGCCCGGTGATCCTTGTAGGCCACTCCTACGGCGGGGCAGTGATTACCAATGCGGTGCATGAAGATCCCAAGGTCAAGGCCCTGGTTTATGTTGCGGCCTTTGCGCCAGACAAGGGAGAAACCGCCATCGAGCTGTCCGGTCGCTACCCTGGAGGTACCCTCGGCCCGGCCCTGGCAGCTCCGGTGCTGCTGGACGACGGCAACAAGGATCTCTACATCCAGCAGGACAAGTTCGGGCCACAGTTTGCCGCGGATGTACCTGCGGCCACGGCG
The DNA here is from genome assembly GCA_037994305.1 of Pseudomonas sp. Classification (GTDB taxonomy): domain Bacteria; phylum Pseudomonadota; class Gammaproteobacteria; order Pseudomonadales; family Pseudomonadaceae; genus Aquipseudomonas. The sequence continues at coordinate 1,439 of JBBNAI010000657.1, forward strand.
GCCCTCATGGCCGCGACACAGCGCCCGATCAGTGAGTCCGCTCTGACGGAAGCATCTGGTGAACCGGCCTGGAAAAAGCTGCCGTCCTGGTTCATCTACGGTTCGGCTGACAAGAACATTCCTGAAGCTGCGCTGAAATTTATGGCCGAACGTGCAGGCTCGAAAAAGACGGTCACCGTCCAAGGGGCATCACACGTAGTAATGACGTCCAATCCTGAGAAAGTTGCAGCGCTGATCGTCGAAGCGGCGCAAGCGACCGCGCGTTAAGCGGCAGAGCGGCAATGACGAGTCAGTCGTCACCTTCGCCTAGCTCCGCGGTGGCGACTGACCATCCAGCACCAATAAATCCACTGCGCAATGCGCGCCATTAAATTCCAGAGGACTACCACCATGTCGATTCAAACCATCGCTTATCGTGCCTACGCAGAAGCCACTGGCGGCCGTGACGGTCGCGCCATCTCTTCCGACGGTGTACTCGACGTCGCTCTGACCACACCTAAAGAACTCGGTGGTGCTGGTGGCGAGGGCACCAACCCGGAGCAGCTATTCGCCGCGGGTTACTCGGCCTGCTTCCTGGGCGCGATGAAGTTCGTCGCAGGCCGCGACAAACTGGCCATTCCACAAGACGCATCGATCGAGGGTGTAGTCGGTATCGGCGCAATCCCCGAGGGTTTTGGCATAGAAGTCGAATTGCGCATCAGCCTGCCGGGCATGGACCCAGAACAAGCCCAGACGCTGATTGAGCGCGCGCACATCGTCTGCCCATACTCCAATGCCACGCGCGGCAATATTGACGTCACTCTCATACGGGTCGACTGATTCATAGTCACGTCGTCATTATCAGCTGAACCGGAACGCCAAGCTTCTCGGGCAAACACCGAGACAGTTTGGCTGACCGCTTCTGACCGTTTGCTTCCCCTCGGAAGATGCCCGCTTTCAGCCAAAGCCGTTCGCTATCTAGAGCGCTGTACGCGATAAACATGACCAGTCTGTATCTATCGAAAGCAGCGTCGCATAGGTACTGTCCGAA
>JBBNAI010000658.1:0-2238 GCA_037994305.1 Pseudomonas sp.
CGCCTGGGCCTGCGCCTGGCCGACGAGGAAGAAGCGATCGCCAGCGACGAGCCGTTCAGCCTCGAAGGTCCGGCCCGCCGTGGCCTGCGTAACCTTGCGCTGCAGGCGGTGGAGCGCGACTGGAGCGAGCAGCAGGAGCGCCGTATTGCCCGTGCCGCCGGCTGGCTGCCGCCCGGCGAACTTGGTCACGCCCTGTGGGGCAAGCTGCGCGGCCCGGTGCGCGCCTTCGCCCCACGGCTGTTCGAGGCGCGCCCGGAAGACGCACCGCAACCGCTGCTGGTGGATGTCACCCTGGCTGGCGTACGTGTGCATGGCTGGCTGGACGGCGTGACCGCCAGCGGCCTGTTCGACTGGCGCCTCAACGCCCCCGGCGCCTGGGACCTGCCCGGTTTCTGGTTGCGCCACCTGCTGCTGAACATTCCCACCAGCGAGGGCATCGCCCGCGACAGCCTGCTGATTTCCCCGGCTGGCGACTGGCAACTCGGCGCGCTGGGCAACCCGCGCGAATTGCTCGAACCCTGGCTGGCCGCCTACCGCGAGGCGCTCAGCGCGCCGCTGCCGTTCCTCACCCGCAGCAGCCATGACTTCGCCAAGGCGCTGGTCACGCCCAGTGCGCGCAGCAAGAAAGAGCCCATCGACGCTGCCCGTGGCGCGGCGCAGGGCGCCTGGCTCGGTGCCGACTTCAGCCCGATTCCCGGCGAGGCGCTGGACGCCTGGTACGCCCTGGCCTTCCGCGACCGCGACCCGCTCGGCGAGCGCTTCGAACAGCTCGCCGAACAGCTGCTCGGCCCGGCGCTGCTGGCCCTGGCCGCCGACGAGGAGGACGCATGAGCCTCGACCTGCAGACTTCATCCTTCACCGGCCGCTCGCTGATCGAGGCGAGCGCCGGCACCGGCAAGACCTGGACCCTGACCGCGCTGTACGCACGCCTGCTGCTCGAACAGCAGCTCAGCGTCAGCCAGATCCTCGTCGTCACCTACACCACCGCCGCCACCGCCGAACTGCGTGAGCGCATCCGCGCGCGCCTGGCCGAATTGCTCGCGGTCTACGAAGGCACGCCGAGCAAGGACAGCTTCCTCACCGAACTGCATCGCCGCCATCCCGGCGAGGACGCACGCCGACGCCTGTTGTTGGCCGTGCATGGCTTCGACGAAGCGGCGATCTTCACCATCCACGGCTTCTGCCAGCGCGCCCTGCAGGATTCGGCCTTCGAGGCCGGCGGCGACTTCGACAGCGAGCTGACCCAGGACGACCGCGAGGTGCTCGACGCCCTGCTCGGCGACGCCTGGCGCCACGTGCTGGCCGAGGCCGACCCGGCCTGGGCGCGTTACCTGGCCAAGCAGAAGATCACCCCGGCCGTGCTGCGCCAACGCCTGCGCAGCCACCTGGGCAAACCCTACCTGCGCATCGAGCCGCGCGAGCAGGCCAGCGGTGACGAGCTGAATGCCGCGAGCCGCGCCTGGGAGCGTGCCGAGCAGCTGTGGCGCGAGCAGGGCGCGGCGTTCGTCGAGCAGCTGCGCGGGCATGACGGGCTCAGCCAGAGCACCCACAAGGCGGCCAAGTTCGCGCTGTGGGCGACTGGGCTGGACGCCTATTTCGCCGACCCGGCGGCGCTGTTCGAACTGCCGGATGGCCTGGCCAAGTTCGGTGCGGCGGCGCTGCACAAGGCCACCAAGAAAGGTTTCGACGCACCCCAGGGCGCCATCGCCGAGGCCTTCGACGGGCTCAGCGAAGCGCTCGGCGCTGCCGTGCCGGCCGGCCGGCAGAAGCTCATCGCCCTGCAGGTGCAGCTGCTCGACCAGCTCAACGCCGAGCTACCGGCGCGCAAGGCCGCGCAGCGCCTGCTGGCCTTCGACGACTTGCTCAACCGCCTCAACGAGGCGCTGCACGGCCCGGCCGGCTTTGAGCTGGCAGCGACCCTGCGCACGCAGTACCCGCTGGCGCTGATCGACGAATTCCAGGACACCGATCCGGTGCAGTACCGGATCTTCGATCGCATCTATCCGGTTGTGCCGGGCGTAGCGAGCGGCTCGGGTGGTGATCTGTGTTTTGTCGGCGATCCCAAGCAGGCGATTTATGCCTTCCGTGGCGCCGACCTGGCGACTTACCTGACCGCCCGCGATGCCGCCGCGCGCTGCTACGACCTGCCGTTCAACTACCGTTCCACGCCGCAGCTGATCGACGCGCTGAACCGCCTGTTCGACCGCCCGCAGCCGTTCGCCGAAATCGGCCTGGATT
>JBBNAI010000659.1:0-2121 GCA_037994305.1 Pseudomonas sp.
TCGAGGGTTAATCGATGAAACTCAATGATCTGAGTCCTGCGCCGGGTTCCCGTCGCGAGAAGCATCGTCCGGGTCGTGGTATCGGTAGTGGTTTGGGCAAGACCGGTGGCCGCGGCCACAAAGGTCAAACCTCCCGCTCCGGTGGCACCATCGCTCCGGGTTTCGAGGGTGGTCAACAGCCGTTGCACCGCCGTCTGCCGAAGTTCGGTTTCGTTTCCCTGAAAGCCATGGATCGCGCAGAAGTGCGTACTTCCGAGCTGGCCAAAGTGGAAGGCGACGTCGTCACTCTGCAGTCGCTGAAGGATGCCAATCTGATTAACCAAAACGTACAGCGTGTAAAAGTCATGCTGTCCGGCGAGGTTACTCGTGCGGTCACCCTGAAGGGTATCGCCGCCACCAAAGGTGCGCGTGCGGCTATCGAAGCAGCTGGCGGTAAGTTCGAGGACTAAATGGCTAAGCAAGGTGCTCTCTCCGCGCTCAGCAATGGCGGGTTGTCCGAGTTGTGGACTCGGCTGCGTTTTCTGTTCCTGGCGATCATCGTCTATCGGATCGGCGCGCATATTCCGGTGCCCGGAATAAACCCTGACCGGCTGGCCGACCTGTTCCGGCAGAACGAGGGGACCATTCTTAGCCTGTTCAACATGTTTTCCGGCGGCGCGCTGGAGCGTATGAGCATCTTTGCACTGGGGATCATGCCGTACATCTCGGCATCGATCATCATGCAGTTGATGACCGTCGTCAGTCCGCAGCTGGAGCAGTTGAAAAAGGAAGGGGAAGCTGGCCGTCGCAAGATCAGCCAGTACACCCGCTACGGCACTTTGATCCTGGCGATCGTTCAGGCCATTGGCATGTCCATTGGTCTGGCTAGCCAGGGTGTCGCGTTCGCAACTGATTTCGGCTTCCACTTCGTGGCGGTGTCGACCTTCGTGGCCGGTGCGATGTTCATGATGTGGCTGGGCGAGCAGATCACCGAGCGCGGTGTCGGTAACGGTATCTCGATGCTGATTTTCTCGGGCATCGTGGCCGGTCTGCCGAGTGCGGTGGGGCAGTCTTTCGAGTCTGCCCGTCAGGGCGATATCAATATCTTCGCTCTGGTCGCCATCGGCCTGTTGGCGGTAGCAATCATCGGTTTCGTGGTGTTCATTGAGCGTGGCCAGCGTCGCATTGCGGTGCACTACGCCAAGCGTCAGCAGGGCCGCAAGGTTTTTGCTGCGCAGACCAGCCACCTGCCGTTGAAGGTGAACATGGCGGGGGTTATTCCGGCCATCTTCGCGAGCAGCATTTTGCTGTTCCCGGCTTCGCTGGGTTCCTGGTTTGGTCAGTCTGAAGGTATGGGCTGGCTGCAGGACCTCTCGCAGTCGATCGCTCCCGGGCAGCCGTTGAACATTTTGCTGTTTAGTGCAGGGATCGTTTTCTTCTGCTTCTTCTATACGGCGCTGATGTTCAACCCGAAAGACGTAGCGGAAAACCTGAAGAAGTCCGGTGCCTTTATTCCGGGCATTCGTCCGGGCGAGCAATCGGCGCGCTATATCGATGGCGTACTGACTCGCTTGACCATGTTCGGCGCTCTGTACATGACGGCTGTTTGCCTGCTGCCCCAGTTCCTGGTGGTTGCAGCGAATGTACCGTTCTACCTTGGCGGGACCTCGTTGCTGATCGTGGTCGTGGTTGTGATGGACTTTATGGCCCAAGTACAATCGCACCTCGTTTCTCACCAGTACGAATCCCTGATGAAGAAAGCCAACCTGAAGGGCTATGGCAGCGGCATGCTCCGCTGACAATGTACCCGTAAGGTTCTAGGAGTTACTGATGAAAGTTCGTGCATCGGTCAAGAAGTTGTGCCGTAACTGCAAGATCATCCGCCGCGACGGTGTCGTGCGCGTGATCTGCAGCGCGGAGCCGCGTCACAAGCAGCGCCAAGGCTGAGTGTGATTTACGCGTAATGAGCCCGGCAGCTAGTGCGCTGCCGGGTTGATTCTTTGTTACTACAGCGTTAATATCGCGCGCCCTATTTCTTGGCTTCCAGGGCGTGGGTAGCTGTCAATTGGAGTTCCACTGAATGGCCCGTATTGCAGGCGTCAACATTCCGGATAACAAGCACACTGTTATCTCGCTGACCTA
>JBBNAI010000660.1:0-11387 GCA_037994305.1 Pseudomonas sp.
ACAGCAGCACGCGTGCACGTCCGGGGGAGGAAGAGGTTGGTTTCATCAGCAAACAGCCATCGTTCGGTACAAAGAAAAACCGCCGGCAACGCCAGCGGCAGACAAATTAGTGGCCCGGGAAATACGAACTCCCTACAGCCAGGACGAACGAGCGGGGCAAAACCCGCACCCCGCACACAGCCGAAGCTGTGACGGGATGTGTCCACCGCGCTGCCGGGGCTAAACCCGACAGCGCGGCAAGGCCGATCAGAAGTCCATGCGCAGGCCGAGGGTGGCGTTGCGCGGGGTGCCGAAATAGCTGGAGGAGGTGGTGGTGTAGTACTCCTCGTCCAGCAGGTTGTTGAGGTTGAGGGTGGCAGTCAGCTGTTTGGTCAACGGGTAGCGGGCAAAGGCATCGACCACCGCGTAATCGCCCTGGGTGAAGCGCTGATCCCAGTTCGGGCCGACACCTTCGCTGTAGATCTCGCTCTGCCAGTTGACGCCGCCGCCGAAGGTCAGGCCGTTGCCGAGGCTGCGCAGGGTGTAGCTGGTAAACAGCTTGGCGGTGTTCTGCGCGATATTGGTGTTGAGCGCGTTGCCTTCGCTGTCCTGCACGATGTTGCGGCTGAAGCTGGTGCTGACCTGCCAGTCCGTGGCCAGTTCGCCTGTGACTTCCACTTCGAAGCCACGGGTCTTGGTGCCGGACTCAGCACGGTAGGCAGCTTCAGTTGTACCCGGAACAAGTACCTCGGGCGTGATAGCAACCGCCAGGTTGTCCTGCTCGATCTGATAAAGCGCGATGCCAAGGTTCAGCCGATCATCGAAGAAGGCTGCCTTGCTGCCCACCTCATAACCCACGCCTTCCAGCGGGTCGATATAGGCGCCGGTCACGGTCCGGTTGCTCTGCGGCTTGAAGATGCTGGTGTAGCTGCCGTACACCGACCAGATGTCGTTGAGGTCGTAGACCACGCCGGCGAACGGCGTGACCACGCCGGTTTCACTGCGATCGCTGACGTCGCTTGGCGTGCCATCGTCGTAGTCGTAGATGACTTTGTTTTCCCAGTCGATCAGGCGCGCGCCGAGGATAAACGACAGGTCATCGGTGGCACGCAGGCGGGTGCTCGCGTAGGCGGCCGTTTGTTCTTCGCTGAAATCCATGCTGCCATAGGGCTGCAGATCCGGCTTGGCTGGGGTCTTGCCGTCCCAAGTGTAGATATTGTCGAGTTCCGGGAAAGGTCTCCACCACGAATAGGTAGGCGTTTTGTAGTCGGTTTTCTGCTGGGTGTAGCCGATCACTGCATCGTGCTCACGACCGAACAGGTCGTAGCTGCCTGCCAGGTTCAGATCGAAGCTGTTCTGTACCGGCTTGGCTTTCCAGCGGTTGGCATACAGGATCACACCGCCGCCATCCGGCTCCGGATTGCCGCCGCCCGCATAGCCACTGAACTCGTCGTATTCACTACGGCGATTATTAAGGCTCAGCTTGGCCTTCCAGCGCTCGGTCAGGTTGTGCTCGAGGATGGCGAAGGCAGACACGGCGCTGCGATCGGAATAGGCCCAGGTCGCGGCGGCAGAGTCCGAGTCGTCCCAGTCGGCCAGCGAACCGTCACTGTTGAACAGCGGCAGCCCGCTGCGAGCGTGACCGTCGTAGTCGTCGGACTGCGAGTCCATGCCGAAGGTCAGCAGAGTGTCGGGAGTGAGGTCAGCCTCGATGACGCCATAGAACACTTCCTTGCGCTCGCTGAGGCGGTCGACATAGGAGTCGTTTTCCTGGTGCGCGGCGACGAAGCGCCCGCGCACGTTGCCGCTCTCGGTCAGCGAACCGCTGACGTCGGCCTCGGTGCGCTGGTAATCCCAGGAGCCGCCGGTAACGCTAACGCTGCTCTTGAAGTCGGCGGTCGGGCGTTTGCGAATCATGTTCAGGGTGGCGCCGGGGGTGCCCACGCCGTTGGTCAGGCCGGTGGCGCCACGGATGACCTCCACGCGGTCATACAGAACCATGTCGTTGCTCTGCGCCGGGCTGCTGTAGTTGCTGTCGAGCAGTTGCAGGCCATCGATCTGGTAGTTCTCCACGGCGAAGCCGCGCGAGTAGATGGCGCTGTTGTCGCCACCGTTACCACCGCTCTGGCTGAGGGTCAGGCCGGGGGTCTGGCGCACCACGTCGGTGAGCTGGGTCAGACCCTGGTCCTGCATGCGCTGGCTGGTGATCACCGAGACCGATTGCGGCGTCTCGCGGATCGACAGCGGCAGGCCGGTGGCGGTGCTGGTCGAGCCAGTGGTGTAAGAGCCGGTACCCTCGGTGGTGGAACCCAGGCCGGTGCTGGTGACGCTGGTGGCGTCCAGTTGCAGGGCCGAACCGGCTTCCGGCGGCGGCAGCAGCGAGTAGTTGCCGCTGGCCTGACGCACCACCTGCACACCGCTACCGGCGAGCAGCTGGCTGAGTGCCTGGTCGACGCTATAGCGCCCGTTCAGGCCGGCCGATTGGCGGCCTTGTACTGCGTCCGGAGAGAACGACACGCTGACCCCGGCGGTAGCAGCGAAGCTGTTCAGCGCCGACTCCAGCGAGCCGGCGGCGATGGCGAAGTCACGCTCGGCGGCCACGCTTTGCGCCCAGGCCGGCTCGGCCAGCAGCGCGCCGCCAAGCGGCAGGGCCAGGGCCGCGCCGAGCAGCGCGCGGTGGATGGCTTTGCTCAGCGGGCTGGGCACGGGAGAACGGAGCAGCAGGGCGCTGCGCGGAGCGGTCGGGCGCGACATGGGAGGATCCTTGGATGGGTTGGCGTTGGCAGCGCACTGACGGCGCTTTCCTACCAAGTCGAATGAGAAACAGAATCAACAACACCTGAGATGAAATATTTTTCACCTCGCGGAATTTAGGCCGGTTCGACGCGCACCCAATAGCGACTGATACGGTGGATGCGCAGCGGCAGGGTGGTACTCAGGTTGTCCAGCACGGCGTCGCCGTCAGCCAGCTGGAAGGCCCCGGAAATACGCAGTTCGGCCAGGGCCGGATCGCAGCCCAGCAGGCCAGGGCGGTAGCGCGCCAGCTCGTCGATAAAGCGCGGCAGCGGCCAGTCGCTGACCACCAGCATGCCGTTGGTCCAGGCATCGGCGTAGCGCTCGAGTGGCTCCACTGCGGCGCAGGCCTCGGCGCTGAACCACAGTTGCTGGCCCGCCGCGATGCGCACCGGCGCCTGTGGCGCGGCCTGGGTACGAATCTCCACGGCATGCTCGAACACCCGCACCTGGGTGCGCTCACCCTCGCGGCGCACCTGGAAGCGCGTGCCGAGGGCGCGAATGCTGCCTTGCCCCGTGTGCACGACGAAGGGCCGCGACTGCTTGTCGGCAGCGGTCTGCACGAGGATTTCACCCTGCAGCAGGGAGACTTCACGTAGCTGGTCGCCGTAGGCCAGGTCCACCGCACTATCGGTATTCAGTTGCAGGCTGCCGCCATCATCCAGGCGCAGGCTGCGCTGTTCGCCGGTGGCGGTGTGCTGGTCGGCACGCAAGCTGCGCACTGGTGCGGACTGCCAGCCGAAGCCAGCGGCGCTGCCACCGAGCAGCAACAGGCCGAGCAGCTTGAGGCTCTCGCGGCGCCGGGCATCGACGCCACGCAGGGCTGGGCGGGCCAGCTCTGTGGGCAGCCCAGCCAGCTTGCCTTGCAGCTTCTCCAACCGCGCCCAGGCCTGGCGGTGCGTGGCGTCGGCCGCCAGCCAGCGGCGGTGGGCCTCGGCCGTGGTGGCGCAGGCCGGCGCATCCTGCAGGTCGAGGTACCAGTTGGCGGCGGCGCGCAGCACGGCCGAGGAAGGAGCAGCGGCGGCACTCATGCTCAATCCTCGATCAGCAGCAGGCACTGGGTCAGCGCGCGCAGCAGGTACTTGCGCACGGTGTTGGTCGACAGGCCCAGGCGACGGCCGATCTCCACATGACTGAGGCCATCGAGCTGGGCCAGCAGGAAGATCTCGCGGCCGCGCGTGCCCAGGCCGTCGAGCATGCGGTCGATCTCCAGCAGGGTTTCGAGGATCAGTACCCGCGCTTCCGGGGAAATTTCCAGCGGCTCGGGCAGTTGTGCCAGGGCTTCCAGGTAGGACTGTTCGAGGGCGCGGCGGCGGAAGCCGTCGATCATCAGGCTACGCGCGATGCTGCTCAGGTAGGCCCGCGGCTCACGCAGGTCGAAGGCCTTGCGGCTGACCAGCACCCGCACAAAGGTGTCCTGCGCCAGGTCGGCGGCACTTTCCGCACACGGCAGGCGCTTGCGCAGCCACAGGCGCAGCCAGTCGTGGTGCTCCTGATAGAGCGCGTGCACGGCTTGCTGCGTGGCGGGGTCGGTGGCGGGACTGGGGGTGAGCAACGGGAAAACCGTCTCAAATGATAATTAATATCATTCATTCTCTAATGAAAACCATTCCCAACGCAAGCGCCGCTGGCTCAGGCCCGACAAGCCGCCAATGGATCAGCAGGCCAATTGCTCAGCCTGCATATCCAGCCCGCTGGTGGAAAACGCTGCGCGGTTTTCCACCGTACGTGGCTGTCTCAGCTTTGTAGGGTGGATAACGTCCTGCTTATCCAGCACCAAGGCGCCCCCACGCGGCCCCTGTCTATCCTGCGCAGCGCAACGCTGAGCCGTTCAGTCGCTGTTCTTCTGATAGATGATCTTCCTGCTGCCGCCCGCGCAAGTGCCGACCACCATGTTGGGGTCCTTGACCTCGTCGTTGGCGACGATTTCCAGGGTGTAACTGGTGACGCCGGCAGCCTGTACCTTGATCTCGATCTCGCGTTTGAGCTCCTCGCAGGGCTTGGGCGCCGCCAGCGCGGTGCCACTCAGCAGGCCCAGCACCAGCACTATCCATGCATCTTTCATCGCACCTCTCCTTTTGTTGACGATTGGTTTTGCATTTGACGAGTCGATCCGCCAGCAAGTTCTAGCCACCCGCCGCCAGGGCGGCCAGCGCCTGATTGCGTGGCTCCGGCGCCAGCTCACCCAGGCGCGCGGCCCGCTCATAGAAGGCCGGCCAGGCGCCATCGGCCTGCCGAAACAAGGCCGCAAAGGCCGGCACCCACTGATCGTAGAGGCCGAAGGGCAGCAGCTTGGCGTTGTTCAGCGGGCCCTCGACCCAGGTGTCGTAGCGACGGTCGCCCGCCCATTCACGATCACGCAGCTGACGATAGTCGCGGCGCAGGCGCTCGAACTCGGCCGCCTTGCCCGTGCGTTTCTGCTCGTCAGCCAGCGGGCTGGCATACAGGCTGTCCAGGCGCGCGCGGCTGGCCAGCACCAGCGTGGTGAACTGCTGGCGCTGGCGTTGCTGGCGCTCATCCTGCGCCGGCAGGCCACGGCTGGCACGCCACTGGCGCAGCCCCTCTTGTTCGACAAAGCTGGCGAAGGATTCGTTGAACGCGGTGTCATCGGGCACATACAGCTTCTGATGGGCCAGCTCATGGAAGATCACCGCGGCCAGGCGCTCGTCGTCCCAGCGCAGCATGGTGTTGAGGAGTGGGTCGGCGAACCAGCCGAGGGTGGAATAGGCCTCGATGCCGGCCACATAGGTATCCAGCCCCTCTTCACGCAGCAGCGCGGCGGCGCCCCGTGCCCGGCCCTGGGCATAGAAGCCGCGATAGGCCACGCAGCCGGCAACGGGGAAGCAATGGGTCAACGGCGCCAGCGACAGCTCCGGCGTGGCGAACACATTCCACACCACATAGGGTCGACCGAGGTCGGCGTACAGGCGGTAGCTGTGGTTGTCCGGCAGGGCCAGGTGGGCGCTGGCGAACTCACGCGCCTGCTGGGCCAGGGCCAGGCGCCGCTTGAGGGCCGGATCGCGCCGGGGATCGGCCAGCACCTGGCTGACTGGCTCGCGCGCCTGCAGCAGGGCGAGTTGACCGCGACCGAGCTGAGCGTAGTAGTCCAGCGACGCGCAACCGCTCAGCAGCAGGCCGAGCAGGAGGGGAACCGAGCGCCGCAGCGCGCGGTCGAGTAAGGCAACGACAAAGGGTGGCGGCATGGCTCCGAGCCTATTGCATCGCCCCCGCCTCGCGCCACCGCCACGGAGTCCCGCCATGCACCGCTTGATGCTCAGCAGCCTGCCCGTCCTACTCGCCGGCTGCTCCCTGCTGCCCCGTCACGATCCCGGCCAGGCCTGGGTCAACCTCAGCAGCGCCGAGCACGAACAGCTGCAAGCGCTGCAGGTGGATGAAAAGCCCCTCGACGATGACCGCTTCTTCCAGGTCAGCCCCGGCCAGCATGAGTTGCAGGTGCGCTTCCAGTTCGAGGTCGACCCCAGCAATATCGGCCCACAGAGCGAAGCACTGCCACGCACCTGTCTGCTGACCATCGACTATGCCGACTTCGCCGCCGGCGGCACCTATCGCCTAGAGGCCGACAGCTTCGGTTTCCGCCCGCTGGTACAGCTCTACGACGCCCAGGGCCGCAAGCTTGCGCGGGGCCGCGAGGGGCGCTGCGGCGAGGTGTGAACGGCGCTATGCTGGGCACACCTGTACCTCGCCCGGGCCCCTGCCATGCGCCACCTTCTGCTGCTCCTCAGCCTGTTCGGCCTGGTTGCCTGCGCCAGCCCGTTGCCCAAACCGGATGCGCAAAAGGCCTGGGTCGATATGCAGGGCACCCCATCTGCCCTGCTGATGGCCCATACCCTGGATGGCCTCGACCTGCGCGACGGGCGCTTCTTCCAGGTGCCGCCCGGCAAGCATGAGCTGGTGGCGCGCCTGCAGTTCGAAGTGGGCTACCTCGGTGGGGGCGACCTGGGCGGGGGCCCGAAGCAGATCACCTGCTACCTGCGGGTGCGCTACGACAACTTTGTCGCCGGCCATCGCTATCGCCTGGAAGCCCGCCCGCAGCTGATGAAAGCCCAGGGCTGGCTGTATGACGACCAGCGCAACATCCTCGCCAGGGCTACCGTGCAGCGCTGCGGGAGCTTCTAGCCCCTCAGTTGTCCAGCGACGCCTGCAGGGTGATGTCGGCGTTCAGCAGCTTGGACACCGGACACCCGGTCTTGGCCGCCTGCACCGCTTCCTCGAACTTGCTGCGATCGGCACCCGGAATGCGCGCCTTGAGGGTCAGGTGCACGGCGGTGATGGTGAAGCCGCTCGCGTCCTTCTCCAACACCACCTGGGCCTCGGTGTCGATGCTCTCGGCGGTCATGCCCGCCTCACCCAGTAGCTTGGACAGGGCCATGGAGAAACAACCGGCATGGGCCGCGCCGATCAGCTCTTCGGGGTTGGTCCCCGGCTGGTCCTCGAAACGGGTATTGAAGCCATAGGGGTTGGCTTTGAGGGCACCACTCTCGGTGGAGATGGTGCCCTTGCCGTCCTTGATGCCGCCTTGCCAGTGGGCGGATGCGCTTTTCTTGATCGACATGGCGATGCTCCTCTCGGGTGGGTGTTGTAGTTGAGAGGAGCCGAGGGTCTACAAAGTTCGTACCGTCTAACCGCGCAATCCGGCGACGATTTCGAAGCTGCGCAAGCGATGCTCCAACTGGTACAGGTCGCAGGTGAAGATCAGCTCGTCGGCGCCGGTCTGCTCCAGCAGCACCTCCAGGCGCGCACGAATCTTCTCCGGGCCACCGATCACCGCCAGGCCGAGGAAATCACCGACCGCCTGCTGCTCGTGGGGCTGCCAGCGCCCGGCCATGGATTCCACCGGCGGACGCATCACCAGGCTTTGCCCACGCATCAGCGCAAGCACCCGCTGGTAGGCGCTGGTGGCGAGGAATTCGGCTTCCTCGTCGGTCGGCGCGGCAATCAGCGGCACGCCGATCATCGCGTAGGGTTTGTCGAGCACGGCCGAGGGCTGGAAGTTGTCGCGGTAGATGCGCAGCGCCTGGTGCAGGTAGCGCGGCGCGAAGTGCGAGGCGAAGGCATAGGGCAGGCCTTTCTGCGCCGCCAGTTGGGCGCTGAACAGGCTGGAGCCAAGCAGCCAGATCGGCACGTTGCTGCCGGCGCCCGGCATGGCGATCACCTGCTGGCCGGGCTGGCGCGGGCCGAGCAGGGCCTGCAGCTCTTCGACGTCCTGGGGGAAGTCATCGGCGCTGCCCAGGCGATCGCGGCGCAGGGCGCGGGCGGTCTGTTGGTCGGCCCCCGGCGCGCGGCCCAGGCCCAGCTCGATGCGCCCCGGATAGAGCGCGTCGAGGGTGCCGAACTGCTCGGCCACCACCAGCGGCGCGTGGTTGGGCAACATGATCCCGCCGGAGCCCAGGCGCAGGGTGCTGGTGCCGGCGGCGAGGTAACCGAGCAGCACGGCGGTAGCCGAACTGGCGATGCCATCCATGTTGTGGTGCTCGGCCACCCACAGGCGCGAGAAGCCCAGGCGTTCGGCATGCTGGGCCAGCGCCAGGGAGCGCTGCAGGGCCTGGGCCGGGCTGTGGTCGTCATCGCGCATGGGCGCCAGGTCGAGGATGGAAAGCGGGGTAGTGGCCAGTCGCGTCATGGGACCTCCTGAGGTTCGTCTTTCCTATGTGGGGCCGCGCGGGCGAAAGGCAATCCTGACCGGGCAAACAAATTGTCCGCCGACACCCATGAAAAAGCCGGCACGTGGCCGGCTTGTTCATTCCCGGGGTTCGACCCCGCGCGATCAGCCGCGCTGGTAGACGATCTCCTTGGCGCCCGCTTCGCAGCTGCCGACCACGGTCTTGTCGGTCGCGCTGCCCTTGTCGACCACTTCCAGGCTGTAGGACGCGACCCCTTTCTCTTTGAGCTTGGCGTCAATTTCAGCCTTCAGTTCGTCGCAGGGCTTACCCGCCGCCAGGGCCGAACCAGCCAGGGAAAACACGGCAACAGCCAGCATCAGTCGTTTCATCGTTACGCTCCTTCGCATCTCTGCAGTGATTGAGGTTTAAACAACACAAGGCAGGTTCATCCCACGCAATGGGCGCGCCAGTAACCCTCGCACCCAGGCAACGCCCACCGGCTCAACTATCGCTGACGCGGAAACCAACTTTCAGCGTGACCTGAAAGTGGCCGACCTTGCCGTCGACGATATGCCCGCGGGTTTCCGTCACTTCGAACCATTCCAGGTTGCGGATGGACTTGGCCGCTTCGGCCAGGGCGTTGTTGATCGCGTCCTCGATACTGGTTTTCGAGGAACCAACGAGTTCGACTTTCTTGTAGGTGTGGTGATCGGACATTGCAGTTCTCCCAAGGGCTGAACAGGTGCCTCATGGAGTTGAGTCCCGCCAGCGAACGTTAAAGTTCAGATTAGTCGCACTTGGCCTGCATGGTTGCCGGGCGTTGTATCGGAACGGTAAGATGAGAATAATTAGCATTCATTATCGAGACGCCCAGCCGTGTCCAGCCCCACGACCAGCAAGCTGGGATTCTTCTTCAGCGACCACCACCGCTGGCTCCTGCAACATATCCAGCGCCGCCTGCGCAACCGCGCCGACGCCGAGGACACTGCGGCGGAGACCTTCTGCCAGATGCTCGCCGCACGCGTCGACCCGGACAGCATCGAGCAGCCACGCGCCTACCTGTCGACCATCGCCCGCCGGCTGATCTTCGACCGCCATCGCCGTCGCCAGCTGGAGCTCGCCTACCTCGAACGCCTGGGCAATCTGCCCGAAGCGCTGGCGCCGTCGCCGGAAGAAATCGCCCTGCTGGTCGAGGCCCTGAGCGCCATCGACCGCACGCTCGCCGGCTTGCCCCTGGTGGTGAAGAAGGCCTTCCTCTACAGCCAGCTCGATGGCTTCAGCTACGTGGAAATCGGCCGCCGCCTGGGCGTCTCCGAACGCACCGTGAGCCGCTACATGACCCAAGCCCTGCAACAGTGCTACCTGACCGGGATGCAGCCATGAGCCAGATCGCCCTGAGCCGCGCCAGCCAGGAAGCCATCGACTGGATGGTGCGCCTGCGCGCCGCCACGCCCGATGCCCAGCTGCTGGCACGCTTCGAGTCCTGGTTGGCCAGCGACCCCGCCCATGACCTGGCCTGGCGCCAACTGCAGCAGGGTCTCGGCAGCCACTACGAAACCCTGCGCGGCTTCGAGCGGCGCGCGCCGGGCCAGGCCCGCGAGGTGTTGTTGCAGCCCACCCCCTCGCGCCGTGAAGTCTTGCGCGGCCTGGTTGGCCTCGGTCTGTTCGGCGGCGGCCTGTGGCTGGCGGCGCGCAGCCAACCCGGCCAGGCGCTGCTCGCCGACCTGCACACCGGCACCGGCGAGCGGCGGGTCTACAGCCTGGCCGATGGCAGCCAGCTCAACCTGAATGCCGGCAGCGCGGTCGATCTCGATTTCAGCGCCAGCCAGCGCCTGCTGCGCCTGCGCCAGGGCGAACTGGTGGTGCAGGTCGCCACCGACCCGCACCGGCCGTTCATCGTGCGCAGCGCCCAGGGCGATATCCGCGCCCTCGGCACGCGCTTCCTGGTGCGCCAGGAAGACCAGGCCACCCGCGTGCTGGTACTCGAACACTCGGTGCGACTCAGCCTGCCCAATGGCGCCAGCCATGATCTGCAGGAAGGCGAGGCGGCGCTGTTGCAGGCACACCATATCGAGCCGCTGGGCCGTGGCGAGCAGCACCGCGCCGATTGGCTGCAAGGCCAGCTGAGCGTGCTCGACGAACCGCTGGAGGCGGTGATCGAGGCCCTGCGCCCGTACCGTTCCGGGCTGATTCGCGTCGCCCCGGACGTTCGCTCATTGCGCGTGCAGGGGGTGTTCCCGCTGGATCAGCCCGAGCGCGCGCTGACCGCCCTGGGCGAAACCCTGCCGATCCGCATCAGCCATTACGGGCCGTGGCTGACCCTGATCGATGCGCAGGACTGACGCGCAACGTAGGCGGGCCCGCGTGCGCTTCACTGCCTTCAAAAAGAATTTATGAAAATTATTCTCATCCGTGTCCGGTTTTCATCTTTCGTCCCACCTATCTCCTGACAACACCATTCTCATCAGGAGCATCCCGTGCCCAAACCCTGGCCCCGCGCCCTAGCCATCGCCATCGCGCTCGCCACTGCCGGCCCGTTCGGCTACGCCCATAGCGAACCCGCCACCCAGCAGCAGACCCTGCGCTTCGACCTGCCCGCCGCCAGCCTGGCCGAGACCCTCAACGCCATCGCCCGCCAGAGCGGCCAGGTGGTGTCGCTGGAGCCGGTACTGGTGCGCGGCAAGCAGGCGCCGGCCATTCGCGGCGAGCTCACCGCCGGTCAGGCCCTGCAACAGGCCCTCGAAGGCAGCGGCCTGGAACTGCGGGTAACCGAGAGCGGCAATTTCAGCGTGCAGCCCGCCGTCGACGGCAACGGCGCCCTGGAACTGGGTGCCACCAGCGTCAATGCCGACCTGCAAGGCGCTACCACCGAGGGCAGCGGCTCCTACGCTGCCCGGGCGGTGACCATCGGCAAGGGCACGCATACGCTCAAGGAAATCCCCCAGTCGGTCACGGTGATGACCCGCCAGCAGCTGGACGATCAAGATCTGGTCG
>JBBNAI010000661.1:0-2865 GCA_037994305.1 Pseudomonas sp.
GCGGTCAGCCGGCCGATGCGGTACACCGCCTCGGCAGCCGGGCGCTGGTTCGGGCTGCTGCCACGGGCCAGCGGTTCTAGGGCGCAGTCGAGCAGCGAGTGGTGATAGGTGTGCCCGCGCAACAGGCCTTCCGGCAGTTCCACCTGTTGCAAGCCAAGGGCAGCCATGCGCGGCTGCATCTGCGCGCTACCTGATAGCAGGCCGAGCAACTCGCCACTCTCGCCCTGCTTGTCGGTGAGCCGGTCGAGCAGATAGAGCATGCCACCACACTCGGCAAGGATCGGCTTGCCGGCGGCATGGTGCGTCGCGATTGCCGTCGCCATGCTTCGATTGTTGTGCAACTGCGCCAGGTGCAGCTCCGGATAACCGCCAGGCAGGTAGAGACTGTCCACCTGCGGCAACTGGCTGTCGCCGAGCGGCGAGAAGTACACCAGCTGGGCCCCCAGGCGCTGCAGCAAATCGAGGTTGGCGCGGTAGATGAAGGCGAACGCAGTGTCGTACGCCACGCCGATGCGCACGCCAGCCAGCAGCGGCTCGACCGGCACGGGTTCGGGCGCGGCGAAGCTCACTGGGTCCGGCAGTGTGTCGCCAGCAGTCGCCAGCAAGGCATCGGCGGCGGCATCCAGGCGGCTATCCAGGTCCGCCAGTTCATCGGCCTGCACCAGCCCCAGGTGGCGACTGGGCAGCTCGACCGCGGCGCTGCGCGGTAGCGCGCCAAACCAGCGGATCGCTGGCGGCAGGCTGTCGCGCAGGATTTCACCGTGGCGGGCACTGCCCACCCGATTGGCCAGCACGCCGGCGAACGGCAGGCTGTGCTGGAAGTTGGCCAGGCCATAGGCCAGGGCACCAAAGGTCTGGGCCATGGCGCTGCCGTCGATCACCCCCAGCACCGGCACCTGGAAGCAACGCGCCAGATCGGCGGCTGAGGGGTTGCCGTCGAACAGCCCCATCACCCCTTCGATCAGGATCAGATCGGCCTCGCCCGCAGCTTCCCAGAGCAAGCGCCGGCACTCGTCCTCACCGACCATCCACAGGTCGAGCTGGTACACCGGCGCGCCGGATGCACGCGCCAGGATCATCGGGTCGAGAAAGTCCGGCCCGCACTTGAACACCCGCACGCGCTTGCCGGCCCGCGTATGCAGGCGCGCCAGGGCGGCGGTCACGGTGGTTTTGCCCTGCCCGGAAGCAGGTGCGGCGATCAGCAGGGCGGGACAGCAATGGGCATCCATCAGAACTCGATGCCCTTCTGTGCTTTCACCCCGGCCTTGAAGGCATGCTTGACCAGGCTCATCTCGGTGACGGTATCCGCCGCCTCGATCAGCTCATCGCGCGCGCCACGGCCAGTCACCACCACATGCTGCAGGAACGGTCGTGCCTGCAGGTCGGCCAGCACCACGTCCAGCTCCAAGTAGCCGTGTTTGAGGGCGATATTCAGCTCGTCCAGCACCACCAGGCCGATGTCCTCATCAGCCAGCAGCTCGCGCGCCACCTGCCAGGCCTCCTCGGCCTTGAGCTTGTCGCGCTGGCGGTCCTGGGTTTCCCAGGTAAAGCCTTCGCCCATGCGGAAATAGCGGACTTCCTCGGGGAAACGGCGGAAGAAGGCCTCCTCACCGGTGGCCGCACCCTTGATGAACTGCACCACGCCGACCTTGATGCCATGACCGAGGGCGCGCGCGACCATGCCGAAGGCCGAACTGCTCTTGCCCTTGCCGTTGCCGCTGTGTACCAGCAGCAGGCCACGCTCGTCGCTGGCCTGGGCAATCTTCTCGTCGATCAGGGCTTTCTTGCGCGCCATACGCGCCTTGTGGCGCTCGTCGCGTTCATCGGACTCAGTCATGCCGGGCTCCCCATCGGGCCGTACTGCGCGCGGCGCAGGCGTCGCACGCCAGACCAGAGCCAGGCACACGCACAGAAATAGAGGCAGCGGAAGGACAGACAGGACGGTGGCGGACGCAGGCCCACCCACCCGCAGAGCCCTCCGCACTGCCGTGGATTGCATTCAGGCCGGTCTCCGGGCTTGTGAGCGGAGCCGTTGGCTCCCCAGTCGCGCCTTCCCATGCCAAGCACAGTGGCTGAATGCGACCTTGAACTCACCTACCGTTGCGGGGGCAGCGCCGGATTCGCACCGGCTTCCCTGTTTCACCCCTGCAGCGCGCGGCTGCGGGGTACCTGTAACAAGGCGCGCAGCTTAGAGGCTGGCCGCCCCACGGGTCAATCGGCATGCCACCGGGAAGATAGGTCGAACCCTGCCACAGCCATGACGTCGACACAGAACATAGTCACTCACCAGGAGCCGACCATGATCCGCGAACGTTATGCCACCTGTATCCAAGCCTGTAACGCCTGCGCCATCGCCTGCGAGACCTGTGCTGCCGCCTGCCTGCGGGAGCCTGACCTGCAACACATGGCCACCTGTATCAGCTGCGACATCGAATGTGCCGACCTGTGTCGGCTTGCCGTCAGGCTGATGGCCCGCGACAGCCCGCTGGTCGATGAAATCTGTCGGCTGTGTGCACTGGCGTGCCAGGCCTGCGCCCAGGCATGTGACGCGCACAAGCACGACCATTGCCAGCAATGTGCACAGGCCTGTCAGCGCTGCGTCGATGAATGTGAAGTAGTCGGCGCCGGAGCCTGATCACTCAGCGCTTGCGGCAGATCGTCAGGCCGTCGCCCAGCGGCAGCATCGACAATTCGACACGCTGGTCGCGCTTGAGGGTGCGATTGAGCGCCTGGATCGCCCGGGTATCGGCGCTGTCCGGGCTCTGTTCGAGTACCCGGCCGCTCCACAACACGTTGTCGAACAGGATCAACCCGCCCTTGCGCGCCAGCACCAGCGCGTGTTCGAGATAAACCGGGTAATTGGCC
>JBBNAI010000662.1:0-10458 GCA_037994305.1 Pseudomonas sp.
CGCTACAGGAGCGTTCATGTCCGGCAAGCTTATCGCCGCTACCCTGGCCATCCTCGGCCTCGGCGGACTCTGCGTCACCACCGTCCTACTGCTCGATCCCGAACCTGCCAGCGCCCCAGCCGTGGTCGCCAGCCCCGCTCTACCCGCGAGCCCTACCGATACTCGTACGGCCCAAGCCCTCACGCTCAACCGCAGCCTGCGCCAGACGCCAGCAAGCGAACTGGCGAACCCTGGCCCACTACCCGCGTCACTGCAAGGCACCCGGCATGACGTGCAACTGCATCAGGACAGCAACGGCCAGCTACGCATCGAAGACGGGCTGCTACGGCTGTTCGATTTCTACCTCGCCGGCCTTGAAGAAGAAGGTATCGACCGGGTGTTGACGCGTATCCACCGCGACCTGGCCACCCAGCTGCAAGGTCAGGCATTGGAACAAGCGCGCGACCTGCTGCAACGCTATGTGGATTACCGCATCGCCCTGCAAGAGCTGCCGCCAAGCAACAGCAGCCTGGAAGCAAATTCCCTGCGTCAGCGCCTGGACGGTATGAATACACTGCGTCAGCAATACTTCTCGGCCGAGGAGAACCAAGTGTTCTTCGCCCGTGAAAACGCCGAGAACGACTACATGGTGCAGCGCCTGGCACTCACCCAGCAGACGGGGTTGAGTGAAGAACAGCGCCAGCAGGCCATTACCGAACTGGATGCCCAGTTACCCGATGAACTGCGCGAGGAGCGTGCCAGCGCCAGCCGCGCCGGGGAGCTGTACAGCACCACGGAGGCCATGCAGGCACAAGGTGCCAGCGCGGAGGATATTCGCCTGGTGCGGGAACAGGCGCTGGGCAGCGAAGCCGCCGAACGGCTGGCCGAACTGGACCAGCAACAGGCCGCCTGGCAGCAACGCCTCACTGACTATGCCGCAGAACGTAACCGCCTGCGTGCTGCGGGGCTGAGCCCTGGCGAGCTGAACAGTGCCATCAGCGAGTTGCAGGCCAGTCGCTTCGACGAACTGGAACGCATGCGGGTGCAAGCGCTGGACGCCGAACTGTAGCCCTCACCCGGCCACCAGCCTTTCAGCGACTAGACTGCAGGCAGGAGGTGACCATGACCGATCAACAGGATGACAAACCGCTGAGTTTTGGCGAGATGCTGCAAAGCGTGCTGGCAGCGGCGTTTGGCGTGCAAAGCGGCAAGAACCGCTCGCGTGACTTCTCCCGCGGCAAGCCCAGCCATTTTCTGATTCTCGGCGTGCTGTTCACGTCAGCGTTCGTGCTGGTGCTGTTCGCACTGGTAAAGCTGGTGCTGTACCTGGCCGGAGTGTGAGGCCTGGGTTCAGCGCAGCAGGCTGTCGATGGAGCAGCTGTAGTGCTGCATGCGCGGCCGCGTGACGGCGCTAAAGCGCCGAAAATCCAGGCTTTTGCCACCATCATCCAGGTGTTTCAGCAGGCTTTTCGCCTCATTCGCATCGAGCAGACGGAACAGTCGCGCCATCTGATCCTTGCCGCCACGCGCGGCGAAATCGAGGCCTGCCGCATAATCATGCAGCATGACCATGGCACACCCGCCAAGGATGAAGTGCCCGCTGGCCAGCACACTGACACGCCCATCGATACGGGCGCTGAGCACCCGCTGCGAATTATTCAGCGCCGCATAATGCAACTCACGCCCTAGTTCCTGAGCCGCGCGCATTACGCCGAACGCCATCTCATCATTGGCCGACCACACCAGGCTGACATCCGGGTGGCGAGGCAACAGCGCCTTGGCCTGCTCGTAGGCGCGCTGCTCCTTCCACTCGCCGTAAAGCATCTGGCGCAGGCGAACGCTTGGGTGCTCCGCCAGCGCTCGTTGCAAACCCGCCTCCCGCAAGGTAGCCGAAGGGGTTTGCTTAACCCCGGAAAACGCCACCAGCTCCGTACCGGTCTTCGGCGCCATGCTTAGCAGGGCCTGTCCCATCAGGTAGCCGGCCTCTTCATCATTGGGTACCAGGCTTCCGATCCAGTTGCGGTACTTCTCGCGGGTCCCACCCGCCAGCGCCTGCTGCTCGAGGGTCAGGGTGCTGTGCAGGGCAAAGAGCTTGACCTGGCTGTCGGCGAACAGACGCAGAATCTCCGGACCAACGTACTGTTCATTGGCAAAGACCAGGAAGTCCGGCTTCTGCTCACGCTCCAGCACCTCATGGGCGAGATTGAGGATCCGATGCGGATCACGCTCGCCGTAGAGCACCTCCAGCTGCATGCCCAGGTCGCTGGCGGCATCCTGCATATAGGATGCGTAATCGACCCAGAAGCGCTCGTCGGCACGACCCGGATTGAGAAAAACCACAGAAGTGGCTTGAGCGAACAGGCTCGCCAGAAGCAGGCTGAAAAGCAGAAAAGTACGCAGCAGAAAATTCATCAATCGTCGTTCACAGCAGTAAGCCGCGGAGTATACAGGCCCGACTCTGGCATTTTGCCAGCAGCCGACCAAAGCATCATGAAAAAGGCCAGCGGCGGCATATGCCGGCGCTGCCCCGTTGTATCCACACTCGTTACTGCTGGCTGACCCAGAATACTGCCGTACCTACTGCGATCAAAATCAGCACCAAAATGGCTCGGGCATCGACGATGCTGTCCTTTTCGTCCACGTTGCTATGGTCGGTCATGGCTTCCCCCTTTGTTGTGGTTATAAGTGGTTCGCCTCGTCAGTTAAGACCAGCACCTGCACGGCCTCAAGCCGAAACCGCGGATTCGCCTGCTTTTTTAGTACTTTTAGTTCGATGCATATACACAAACATCACTTTTGCGCATATCGGTTAACTGGTATCTTCCGTCGGCTCCGCCAGGAGTGCGCAGCCGTGCGCGCCATAAGCCTTAGCTGTCTGATGAAGAAGCTGTAGCCTGCCCCACAGGATCACTATGTACGTATACGACGAGTACGATCAACGGATCGTCGAGGACCGCGTCAAGCAGTTCCGCGACCAGACCCGCCGCTATCTGGCCGGTGAACTCTCCGGTGAAGAATTCCGCCCTCTGCGCTTGCAGAACGGCCTGTATATCCAACGTTTCGCACCCATGCTGCGAGTCGCCGTGCCCTATGGCCTGATGTCTTCGGCTCAAGTGCGCATGATGGCCAAGATCGCTCGCGACTACGACAAGGGCTATGCCCACATCAGTACTCGGCAGAACGTACAGTTCAACTGGCCGGAACTGGAAGACGTGCCGGACATCCTTGCCGACCTGGCCACCGTGCAGATGCACGCGATCCAGACCAGCGGCAACTGCATCCGCAACACCACCACCGACCAGTTCGCTGGCGTGGCCAAGGACGAGCTGATCGACCCGCGCCCCTGGTGCGAGATCATCCGCCAGTGGTCGACCTTCCACCCGGA
The DNA here is from genome assembly GCA_037994305.1 of Pseudomonas sp. GTDB lineage: Bacteria > Pseudomonadota > Gammaproteobacteria > Pseudomonadales > Pseudomonadaceae > Aquipseudomonas. The sequence continues at coordinate 3,365 of JBBNAI010000662.1, forward strand.
ATTCACCCACCTGCCGCGCAAGTTCAAGATTGCCGTCAACGGCGCCGTGAGCGACCGTGCCGCCATCGAGGTGCATGACATCGGCCTGGAAGCGGTGAACAACGAAGCCGGTGAACTGGGCTTCCGCGTTTCCGTAGGTGGCGGCCTGGGCCGTACCCCGATCGTCGGTAGTTTCATCAATGAATTCCTGCCGTGGCAGCACCTGATCAGCTATCTCGACGCCATCCTGCGTGTGTACAACCGCTATGGCCGTCGCGATAACAAGTACAAGGCGCGCATCAAGATCCTGGTCAAGGCGCTGACCCCCGAGGTCTTCGCCGACAAGGTCAACGCCGAGTGGGTCCACCTCAAGGATGGCCCGACCACCCTGACCGAAGCCGAAGTTGCGCGCGTTGCCGCCCACTTCATCGACCCGGCCTACGTGGCTCTGGCCGACCAGGATGCCGCTCTCGTCCAGCTTGACGCCGAGCACCCGGGCTTCGCCCGCTGGCGCCAGCGCAACACCTTTGCCCACAAGAAGTCCGGCTACGTGGCCGTGACCCTGTCGCTGAAACCGACCGGCGTAGCGCCGGGCGACGTCACCGACAAGCAGCTCGACGCCATCGCCGAACTGGCCGATCGCTACAGCTTCGGCGAAGTACGCAACAGCCATAACCAGAACATCATCCTCGCCGACGTCGAGCAGCAACAGCTGTTCACCCTCTGGGGCGAGCTGCGTGAACTGGGCTTCGCCACGCCGAACGTAGGCCTGCTGACCGACATCATCTGCTGCCCGGGTGGCGACTTCTGCTCGCTGGCCAACGCCAAGTCGATCCCGATTGCCGAAGCCATCCAGCGCCGCTTCGATGATCTCGACTACCTGTTCGACATCGGCAACCTCGACCTGAACATCTCCGGCTGCATGAACGCCTGCGGCCACCACCACGTCGGCCACATCGGCATCCTCGGCGTGGACAAGAAAGGCCAGGAGTTCTACCAGGTGTCCCTCGGCGGCAGCTCCGGGCGCGAGGCCAGCCTGGCGCAGATCCTCGGCCCATCCTTTGCCGAAGCGGAGATGGCCAACGTGATCGACAAGATCATCAAGGTCTACGTCGAGAAACGTACTGAAGAAGAAAGCTTCCTCGATACCTTCCGCCGTGTCGGGATCGACCCGTTCAAGGAGCGCGTTTATGCAGCGAATCATTAAGAACGACCAGGTTCTCGACGAGACCTGGACTCTGCTGCCCAAGGACGCCACCCTCGACGAGCTGTCCAATTGCGGCGACCTGATCGTGCCGCTGGCCCTGTGGGTCGAGCATGCCCATGCCCTCAAGGCCCGCGATGGCGGTCTGGGTGTGTGGCTGGATGCTGGCGAGGAGATCGAGGAAATCGTCGATCAACTGGACAACTTCCAGGTCATCGCCCTGAACTTCCCCGCCTTTACCGACGGTCGTCACTGCTCCACCGCCTACCTGCTGCGCAACCGCTACGGTTACCAGGGTGAAGTGCGCGCCATCGGCGACGTGCTGCGCGACCAGCTGTTCTCCTACAAGCGCGTCGGCTTCGATGCCTTCGCCCTGCGTGCGGACAAAGACCCGTACGACGCGCTGAAGGCCTTCGAGGAGTTCTCCGAGGTCTACCAGGCCTCTACCGACCAGCCGCAGCCGCTGTTCCGCCGCCGCGCCTGATCGCCGCTCCACGAAAAAGCCCCGCACTGCGGGGCTTTTTTATTTAGCGCTACTGGAGCGAAGCGCCTGCGGCGCCTGGCTCACGAGCAGAGCTCCTACTGATTCGCCCGCACCGACTCCCACGCCACCTGCGCCAGCAACTCGCGGCAATCGGTCAGCTGAGTGTGCGTGCGCCCGGCCAGCCAGTTACGGGCGAAGTCGTGGGTCGGTCCGATGATCACCGACGCGAAACAATCCGCCGGCATGGCCTTGAACAGCCCCTGCTCGCGATAAGCGGAAAGCGCCTCGAAGATGCGCTGGAAGTGCTCGCGATTGGCCTCGCGCAGCAGCTCCCCCAGCTCCCCGGCCTCCACCCGCCCGCGACTGTGCAGAACGAAACGCGCCCAATCGGGGTTGGCTACCACCCAATCGACGTAACTGGTCACCAGCAGCTTGACGCAGGCTTCAGCGCTATCGGTGGTGGCGAAGCCCGCTTCGAGCAGAGCCGCGTACTCGGCGGTTCCTGCTAGGTACAACGCGGCGATGATCCGCTCCTTGTTGCCGAAGTGGTGGTACAGGCTGCCGATGCTGGCCTCGGAGCGATCGCGGATCATCTCGATGGTGGTGCCATCCACTCCGGCCTCGGTGAAGCAGGCCAGCGCAGCCTGGAGGATTTCATCTTTGCGTGAGCGGCGAGCCATGTTTTCCTCGGTCCTCGTCATTCTAGAATATTCTTCTAGAATTAAATTCTATTATTCGTATACTGCCCTGGCGCGCACTCATCATCAATCAGTAAACCGCCAGGAGAAACCCATGAGCCAGATGTTACAGATGTTCCAGCAAGCCGGTCCGGCGCAGTTCAGCGCGATGATCGGCCAGGTGGCGCCCTACTTCGCCAGTATCGCCCCACAGTTCGTCGAGCTGCGTCCGGGATATGCCGAAGTGACCTTCCCCAAGCGCCGCGAAGTGCTCAACCATATCGGTACTGTGCATGCGATTGCCCTGTGCAACGCCGCCGAACTGGCAGCCGGCACCATGACCGACGCATCGATTCCCAAGGGCTGCCGCTGGATTCCGCGCGGTATGACCGTGGAATACCTGGCCAAGGCTGATGGCGATATCCGCGCCGTAGCCGATGGCAGCGCCATCGACTGGAGCCAGCTCGGTGATGTAACCGTACCGGTGCAAGCCTTCGTCGGCGACAAGCCGGTGTTTCGTGCCGACATCACCATGTACGTCAGCCAGGCGTAACGGGCCTATCAAGCTGACACCTTGAAACAAAAAGCCCGGCAATTGCCGGGCTTTTTCGTTAGGCGGCGATTCAGCCGAGATTGACCAGCACCCGCCCGACCAGCTTGCCGGCGAGGATCTGCTCGATCGCCTTGGGCAACTGCTCCAGCGTAACTTCTTCGGCCAGGCTATCGAGATTGCCCAGCTTCCACTGCAGCGACAGCTTGTCCCACATGGACGCCTTGACCACCAGCGGCAGCTCTACCGAGTCCACCCCCAACAGGTTGACCCCACGCAGGATGAAGGGCATCACGCTGGCCTTGAAGCCGATGCCAGCAGTCAGACCACAACAGGCCACACTAGCGCCGTAGCGCAACGACTTGACCACGTTGAACAGGATATCGCCGCCGACTGTATCCACGGCGCCGCCCCAACGCTCCTTGAGCATGGCTTTGTCGGCCCCGTCCTGCAGGTCACTGCGCGGCACGATCTGCTGCGCACCGAGCTGACGCAGGAACTCGCCCTGCTCAGCCTTGCCGGTCGACGCCGCAACGCTGTAACCGAGGCGCGTCAACAGCGCCACGGCAATGCTGCCGACCCCGCCGGTGGCACCGGTAACCAGCACCTGTCCGGCAGCCGGCGTCAACCCGGCTTGCTCCAGCTTGTCGATGCATAGCGCCGCGGTCAGGCCGGCGGTCCCCAGCAGCATCGACTCGCGCAGGGATAATCCCGCCGGACGCTTGATCACCCAGGCCGCCGGCACGCGAATGTACTGACCATAGCCACCGGAGGTGTTCATGCCGAGGTCGTAGCCAGTGACGATCACCTCATCACCTACCGCGAACTCGCCCACCGCTGACTCGGCCACCACACCTGCTGCATCGATGCCTGGCGTATGCGGGTAACTGCGCGTCACCCCGCGATTACCACTGGCGGACAGCGCATCCTTGTAGTTGAGCGAAGAGTACTGCACGCGAATCAGTACATCGCCGGCCGGCAACTCCGCGGTATCACGCTCGACCACCCGCGAGACAAACGCCTCACCCTCTGCGCTGACCAACAGCGCCTTGAACTGACTCATGGCAACTCCTCCTACCAGAAACGTTGTTGCTGCAGCCGGTTCCACCAGCTCAACAGCACGCGATCGACGGCCACGCTGGCAGCCAGGCCGAAACGCTCCGGCAGGCTCTTGCGCTCCGCATAATGCAGCTGGAACAGATCGGCTTCGCGCGCGCGCTCGGCCAGGTATTCATCGCTGGTTTTGAGCTCGTCGACCAGTTGCTTGCCCTGCGCCGCAAGACCCAGCCAGACCTCACCCGTGGCGATCTCGTCGATCGACAGCTGCGGGCGGTATTGAGCCACGAAGTTCTTGAACAGCTCATGGGTGGTCTCCAGGTCTTCCTGGAACTTCTCCCGGCCCTTGTCGGTGTTCTCACCAAACACGGTCAGGGTGCGCTTGTATTCACCGGCGGTAAGCACTTCGAAATCGATATCGTGCTTCTTCAGCAGGCGGTGCACATTGGGCAACTGCGCGACCACGCCGATGGAGCCGAGGATGGCAAACGGAGCCGCCAGAATTTTTTCACCGATACAGGCCATCATGTAGCCGCCGCTGGCCGCCACCTTGTCCACACAGACGGTCAGCGGCACGCCAGCCTGACGGATCCGCGCCAGTTGCGACGAGGCCAGGCCATAGCCATGCACCATACCGCCGCCGCTTTCCAGGCGCAGTACCACTTCGTCCTCGGCCGTGGCCATGCTCAGTAGTGCAGTCACCTCATGGCGTAGGCTGTCGGTGGCGGAAGCCTTGATGTCGCCATCGAAATCCAGCACGAATACCCGCGCGCGTTTCTTGCCTGCCTTCTTCTCCTGCTTGGCTGCTTTGGCCTCGGCCTTGTGCTGAGCCTTCAGCTGCGCCTTGTCCAGCAAGGCCTGTTCAAGACGCTCACGCAGCGCCTTGTAGAAGTCATTGAGCTTGTGCACTTCAAGGTGGCCACCGCTCTTGCCACGCCCCTTGCCACGCAGGGAGGCGAAGGCCACCAGCACGACGATCACCGCGACCACCAGGGTCAACGTACGCAACAGGAACCCCGCATAATCCGCCAGAAACTCCACACATCCCCCTTGCTTGCCAGTTACCGAGCGGCCGTCCCCGGCGCTCAATTGATTCAAGCATACCGAGGCATACGGTCGGTCACCAGCCACAACGGCCGCGCGTCGGCCCGCCACAAGGATTCAAACAAGCGTATGTTTTTTCGTTGACAGCGGCCCGGCTCTGCCCATAACCTCGCGAAACTCCAACCCGCCAGGATTGACGTGCCGACGTGGGCAGCATCTATCTGATACGACATGGCCAGGCCTCCTTTGGTGCAGACGACTACGACGTTCTGTCGCCGACCGGCATCCGCCAGGCTGAAATACTCGGCGAGCACCTGGGCCATCTCGGCCTGAGCTTCGACCGCTGCCTGGCCGGCACCCTGCGCCGTCAACAGCACACCGCCACCTCGGCCCTGCAACGCTGCGTTGCCGCTGGCCTATCGGCACCCGAGCTGGAAATCGACGCGGCCTTCAATGAATTCGATGCCGAAGCCGTCATTCGTGGCCTGATCCCGGCAATGCTGGCGGACGAGCCGGATGCCATGCGCATTCTGCGCAACCCCAAGGATGATCGCGCCGCTTTCCAACACCTGTTCGCCCGCATCATCCGCCGCTGGATCACCGGCGAGCATGACCAACCGGGCCACGAAACCTGGCAAGGCTTCCTCGACAACGTGCGTGGCGGGCTTGAACGCCTGCTGGCCCAGGCCGAGCGTAAGCAGAACATTGCGATCTTCACGTCCGGCGGCACCATTACCGCGGCCATTCACCTGCTGACCGGTGTACCCGCGGACAAAGCCTTCGAACTCAACTGGCAAATCGTCAACACTTCGCTCAGCCGCCTGCACTTTCGCGACGGTCAAGCGACCCTGGCTTCCTTCAACAGCCGTGTGCATCTGGAGCTGTTGAAGGCACCGGAACTCATCACCTACCGCTGAGTCCGGCCCAATGCAGCTCTGCTGCAATAAAAACCTGAAAAAGGATCTATACCATGAGCGTTGCTGACATCGTCCAAACCATGCAATCCAAGTTCAACGCCAGCGCCGCTGCCGGCCTGGATCTGGTATTCCAGTTCAACATCGAAGACGGCGAGAACTACGCACTGATCGTCAAAGACGGCACCTGCAACGTACAGCAAGGCGACAACCCGAACGCCAACGTCACCCTGATCATGGACAGCGCCACCCTGAAAGGCATCGCCACCGGCGAGACCGACGGCATGCAAGCCTTCATGGGCGGCAAACTGCGCGCCGAAGGCGACATGATGCTGGCCATGAAACTGGCCGAGCTGTTCCCGGTATAAGATTTTTCCGGGCGCCTGCGCTAGCGAAAAACCGGAGTCTGCTGACTCCGGTTTTTTTTCGCCCCGGCAAAGCCTGCGCAGCTAATCAGGGCCCTTGATTGCACAGCAACACCCAGATCTATAACGGTGTGCTTTGCTTGTTAGGGCCTCATGGCAACATTAGATTAGCCAATAATTAGTGCCACCCATCATAAGTAGAAGGGATAAGCATGACGCTTACTGACCAGTCCACCGGCATCCGCGATGGCGAAGAGCTCGACTCTGCCATCATCGACCAGTACCTCAAGGCCCACATCCCTGGCCTGACGGGTGAGCCACGCATCAGCCAGTTCCCGGGTGGCGCCTCCAACCTGACCTATCTGCTGGAATACCCGAATCAGGAGTTCGTCCTGCGTCGCCCGCCGTTTGGCCACAAGGCCAAGTCGGCCCACGACATGGGCCGCGAGTTTCGCATCCTCAATCAGCTCAACGACGGCTTCCCCTACTGCCCCAAGGCCTACGTGCACTGCACCGACGAATCGGTGATCGGCGCCGAGTTCTATGTGATGCAGCGGGTCAACGGCATCATCCTGCGCACCGACATGCCAGCCGAGCTGAACTTCAGTACCGAGCAGACGCGCGAGCTGTGCAAGAGCTTCATCGACAAGCTGGTCGACCTGCATAACGTCGACTATCAGGCCTGTGGCCTGGCCGACCTGGGCAAGCCCGAAGGCTATGTGAAGCGCCAGATCGAAGGCTGGACCGACCGCTACGAAAAGGCCATGACACCTGACGCCCCGACTTGGGAGCCGGTCAAAGCCTGGCTGCGCGAGAAGATG
>JBBNAI010000663.1:0-5438 GCA_037994305.1 Pseudomonas sp.
GGCCTACCACAGCCCCGGCACCTGCACCTTCTACGGCACCGCCAACACCAACCAGATGCTGATGGAAATGATGGGCCTGCACTTGCCGGGCTCGTCCTTCGTCAACCCCAATACGCCGCTGCGCGACGCCCTGACCATCGAGGCCGCGCGCCAGGTCACCCGCCTGACCAAGCAGGGCGGCAACTTCCTACCGCTGGGCGAGCTGATCGACGAGCGCGTGCTGGTCAACTCCATCGTCGCCCTGCATGCCACGGGCGGCTCGACCAACCACACCCTGCACATGCCGGCGATTGCGCAGGCGGCCGGCATCCAGCTGACCTGGCAGGACATGGCCGACCTCTCCGAAGTGGTGCCGACCCTGGCCCATGTCTATCCCAACGGCAAAGCCGACATCAATCACTTCCACGCTGCGGGTGGCGTGGCGTTCATGGTGCGCGAGCTGCTCGATGCGGGCCTGCTCCATGAGGACGTCAATACCGTGATGGGACGTGGCCTGCGTCGCTACACCCAGGAGCCATTTCTCGAGGACGGTCGCCTGGTGTGGCGCGAAGGGGCGCGAGTCAGCCTCGACGACAGCATCCTGCGCCCTGTTTCGCGGCCATTCTCGCCGGAGGGTGGTCTGCGGGTGATGGTCGGTAACCTTGGCCGAGGGGTGATGAAGGTGTCTGCGGTTGCCGCCGAGCATCAGGTGGTGGAAGCTCCCGCGCGGGTATTCGAGGACCAGCAGGAGCTGGTCGATGCCTTCAAGGCTGGCGAGTTGGAGCGCGATTTCGTTGCCGTGGTGCGCTTCCAGGGACCGCGCTGCAATGGCATGCCTGAGCTGCACAAGATGACGCCGTTCCTCGGTGTGCTGCAGGACCGTGGCTTCAAGGTGGCGCTGGTGACTGACGGGCGCATGTCCGGTGCCTCGGGCAAGATCCCGGGCGCGATTCACGTCTGCCCCGAGGCCTACGACGGAGGTCCACTGGCGCGCGTGCATGACGGTGACATCATTCGCGTCGACGGCCAGGCCGGCACCCTGGAAATTCGCGTGGAAGCCAGCGAATTGGCCACTCGTGCCTCCGCCACCGTACCCGCCGGGCATGGCGTGGGCTGCGGGCGTGAGCTGTTTGCCTTCATGCGTGCAGCGTTCAGCTCGGCGGAGCGGGGCGCGAGTGCCTTTACCTCGAACCTGGAGAATCTGCAGTGAAATTGGCTTTGGTGGGCGATATCGGCGGCACCAATGCGCGCTTCGCCCTGTGGCGTGATGGGCAGCTGGAGTCCGTGCGGGTGCTGGCTACCGCCGACTTCGCCACGCCGGAACAGGCCATCAGTCACTACTTGATCGACCTCGGCCTGGCGCCGGGCAGCATCGGCGCAGTGTGCCTGGCGGTGGCCGGGCCGGTCGGCGGTGAGCATTTTCGTTTCACCAACAATCACTGGCGCCTGAGTCGTAGTCATTTCTGTCAGGCATTGCAGGTGCAGGAACTGTTGCTGGTCAACGACTTCACCGCCATGGCTCTGGGCATGACCCGTGTGCGTGAGCATGAGCGCATCCAGATTTGTCCCGGCGAGGCCGAGGCGGGCAGTCCGGCGGTGGTCATCGGCCCTGGCACCGGGTTGGGTGTCGGGACCTTGCTGTCGCCAGCAGAAGGGCGCTGGCAGGCGCTGCCGGGCGAGGGCGGGCATGTAGATCTGCCTATCGGTAGCCCGCGCGAAGCGCAGCTCTGGCAGCAGCTGTTCAATCAGCTTGGCCATGTGCGCGCCGAAGATGTACTCAGCGGCAATGGTCTGTTGCAGCTGTATCTGGCCATGTGCACGGTGGATGGCCAGGTGCCGAGCCTCAGCACGCCGGCGCAGATCAGCGCAGCGGCGCTGTCCGGTGATGCCTTGGCGGCACAGGTGCTCGACCAGTTCTGTATCTGGCTCGGTCGCGTGGCCGGCAATAACGTGCTGACCCTTGGTGCCCGCGGCGGCGTGTATATAGTTGGCGGCGTGGTGCCGCGTTTCGCCAGTTTCTTCCAGGCCAGCGGCTTTATTCGCAGCTTTTCCAGTAAGGGCTGCATGAGCGGTTATTTCGAAGGCGTACCGGTTTGGCTGGTGACGGCCGAGTATCCTGGCCTGGAAGGCGCAGGCGTAGCGCTGGAACAGCACCAGTAGACAGGGCGCGGGCGCGCCCCGGCCAGCACACAACAACAAGAAAGGACGGCGGACGTGAGCCAAGCCGGAAGATCCATCCTCCTGGTCGATGACGATGAGGAAATCCGTGACCTGCTGCAGGTCTATCTGAGTCGCGCCGGTTTTCAGGTGCGCGCGGTGGCCGATGGCGCCGCGTTTCGCCAGGCCCTGGGCGAAGGCCTGGCCGACCTGGTGATCCTCGATGTAATGCTGCCCGACGAAGACGGCTTTAGCCTGTGCCGCTGGATGCGCCAGCACCAGCGTTTCGCCCAGGTGCCCATCATCATGCTCACCGCCAGCTCCGACGAAGCCGACCGGGTCATTGGCCTGGAGCTGGGGGCGGATGACTACCTGGGCAAACCCTTCAGCCCGCGCGAGCTGCAGGCTCGAATCAAGGCGCTGTTGCGACGTGCCGGCTTTGGTCAGGAACGCACGATGGTCGAGGTACTGGCCTTCGATGAGTGGCGCCTGGACATGGTCAGCCACCGGCTGTTCCACCTCGATGGTGAGGAGGTGATTCTCTCCGGCGCCGACTTCGCCTTGCTCAAGCTGTTTCTCGATCGCCCGCAGCAGATCCTCGACCGCGATACCATCGCCAATGCAACCCGTGGTCGTGAAGTGATGCCGCTGGAGCGCATTGTCGACATGGCTGTCAGCCGCCTGCGCCAGCGCCTGCGCGATACCGGCAAGGCGCCGCGATTGATCCGCACCGTGCGCGGCTCCGGCTACCTGCTCGCGGCCAGCGTCATCCCGCATGCCGGTGCTGCACTCTAGGCTGCGCCGGCTGCTGCCGGTACCGCGCTCACTGCTCGGGCGCATGTTGCTGCTGACCTTGCTGGTGGTGCTGGTGGCGCAAGCGCTGTCGAGCCTGATCTGGGTTTCACAACTTCGCGCCAGCCAGATGGAAGGCCTGCTCACCAGCACCCGCAGCCTGGCGCATTCGATGTCCGCCAGCGTCAGTTACTTCCGCTCGTTACCGCTGGGTTTTCGGCCCATGGTGTTGGACCAGTTGCGCAGCATGGGTGGCACGCGCTTCTTCGTTTCACTCAACGACAAGCCGCTGGAGATGCAGGTGCTGCCGGAGACCCCACGCAAGCACGCGGTGCTGGCCGAGGTGGATGCCGTGCTGCGGCAGAACCTGGGGCGCAATGTCGACCTGCTGGTGCAGTTCGTCAGCCCGGATGACCTGCGCATCTTCAATGGCGAGCTCAAGCTCGACGAGGTGCCGCGCTCCTGGGCGCATTACGCGCTGAGCCTGGAACCGTTGAATCCGCCGGTGCTGGTGACGCAGATCCAGATCGCGCCGAACGAATGGCTGTACCTCGCCTCGCTGATGCCGGAACCCTATGTCAGCCTGGAAGACCAGGGCCTGCCGGCGCAGCAGGTGTGGTTCATCATCCTCACCAGCAGTTTTCTGCTGCTGTTCATCGGCATTCTCGTGCACTGGCAGAGTCGCCCGCTCAAGCGCCTGGCGACGGCGGCGCGGGAAATGTCACTGGGCGCCACCGTTGAGCCGCTGGCGGAAATGGGTGGCAGCGAGGTGGTGGAGGTCAGTCGGGCCTTCAACAATATGCGCGATCGCATCAGTCGCTACCTGGGCGAGCGCAGCCAGTTGTTCAGTGCGATTTCCCATGACCTGCGCACACCCATCACCCGGTTGCGCCTGCGCGTCGAGCTGCTCGAGGATGAAGCATTACAGGCCAAGTTCAGTCGCGATCTCGATGACCTGGAACTGCTGGTCAAGGGTGCGCTGCAGTGCGTGAAAGACACCGACATCCACGAGAACATCGAGCAGGTCGACCTCAACTACCTGCTGCATGGCCTGGTCGAGCCCTACCTTGGCAATGGCCAGGTCACGCTGAAGGGGAAAGCGCTGGCCAGTTACCCTGGCAAGCCGTTGGCGCTGCGGCGCTGCATCGGCAACCTGGTGGATAACGCCCTGAAGTACGGTCAGCGCGCGCACCTGCATATCGAGGACGACCGCGAGGCGTTCGTCCTGCATGTCGATGACGAAGGGCCGGGCGTGCCCGAGCAGCGGCTGGAGCAGGTCTTCGAACCGCATTTTCGCCTGTCCGGCCAGCAGCAGGGTTATGGCCTGGGCCTGGGTATCGCCCGCAGCCTGGCGCATAGCCACGGCGGCGAAGTGACCTTGCAGAACCTGCGCGAGGGTGGCTTGCGGGTAACGCTGCGCCTGCCACGTCACGCCAATTGAGCACGTGTTACATGACGCCCGGTCTATGTAACGGGTCAGTGACCATTGCGCATCCCTTTGTTACCCGCCGCGAAACGCGGCGTGGTTAGACTCGAATGCAAGCGCAAGCACCATGACTTGCACTGGCATAACAACAATAAAGGTACTTCCATGAACGCGATCTCCCGCCTGGCCGTTGTCGTTTCTCTCGCCTCGTTGTTTCCCCTTTCCGCCCTTGCTGGTGAAGTCGAAGTCCTGCACTGGTGGACTTCGGGTGGCGAAAAGCGCGCAGCCGATACGCTGAAGAAACTGGTCGAAGACAAAGGCCACACCTGGAAAGACTTCGCCGTTGCCGGTGGTGGTGGCGAAGCCGCCATGACCGTGCTGAAGACCCGTGCCGTATCCGGCAACCCGCCGTCCGCTGCACAGATCAAAGGGCCGGACATCCAGGAGTGGGGCGAGCTCGGCCTGCTCACCGAGCTGGACGAAGTCGCCGACGAAGGCAAGTGGGACAGCCTGCTGCCCAAGCAGGTCGCCAGCATCATGAAGTACGACGGCCATTACGTAGCCGTGCCGGTCAACGTGCACCGGGTCAACTGGCTGTGGATCAACCCCGAGGTGTTCAAGAAGGCCGGCGCCACGCCGCCGACCACCCTCGATGAGTTCTTCGCTGCCGCCGACAAGCTCAAGGCCGCCGGTTTCATTCCGCTCGCCCATGGCGGCCAACCGTGGCAGGACGGCACCGTGTTCGAGGACCTGGTGTTCGCCATCCTCGGCCCAGAGGGCTACCACAAGGCCTTCGTCGAGCAGGACAAGGCGACGCTGACCGGCGACAAGATGGTCGAAGTCTTCGCCACCCTGAAAAAACTCCACGGCTACATCGATGCCGACGCTGCCGGTCGCGACTGGAACACCGCCGCCGGCCTGGTGATCAACGGCAAGGCCGGCATGCAGATCATGGGCGACTGGGCCAAAAGCGAGTGGACCGCCGCTGGCAAGGTGGCGGGCCAGGACTACCAGTGCCTGCCGTTCCCCGGCACCCAGGGCAGCTTCGCCTACAACATCGACTCCCTGGCGATGTTCAAGCTCA
>JBBNAI010000664.1:0-16184 GCA_037994305.1 Pseudomonas sp.
TCTGCCGCTGCATCTGGCGGATCTTCGATTTGACCTCGGGCTTGCCCTCGCTATCGCGATACTCGTCGCGCACTTCCTGCTTGGTCATCATCAGCTTCTGCTTGCTGTCCCAGAGCTGGAACGGCACATCCACAGCCGTGATCAGAATCAGGCCGCAAGCCAGCCACAGCAGGCTTTTGCCGACGATCACCAGGCTATGCAAAATGGCTTCTTCGACCGGCTCGTTGGCGATGGCCAGCAAGTCCTTCTGGTCTGACTTGAGCACCGCCAGCGCCACCAGCAGGATCACCGTGAACTTGGCCAGCGCCTTGAGCAGCTCAACCAAAGCCTTGGTCGAGAACATCCGCTTGAGCCCAGCCAGCGGATTCATCCGACTGAACTGCGGCATCAGCGCCTCACCGGAGAACAGCCAGCCACCCAGCGCAATCGGCCCGACGATGGAGGCAATCAGCAGCAACGTCAGCAGCGGCTGCAGGGACATCAGCGCGTCCATGCCCGAGGCCAGTAGATAACGCGCCATGGAACCGTCATCCATCAGCACTTCACGCGGCAGGCTGAAGTTGGCACGCATCAGGTCCGCCATCGCGGCGCCCATCTGCCCACCGTAGAGCAGCAGCCCGCCGGAACCGGCCAGCATCACTGCCAGGGTGTTGAGTTCGCGCGAACGCGCCACCTGCCCTTTCTTGCGCGCCTCCTCGAGGCGCTTACTGGTGGGTTCCTCGCTTTTGTCCGCGCCGCTTTCGCTTTCTGCCATGACAGTCGCCTCCTCAGCGTATCCGCGCCAATTCGCGCAGTTGCAGTAAGGCTTCGCTGGTCAGCGCCTGGAAATGCGCGAGGAAGTCAGTCAACCCGAGCCAGAAAATCACCAGGCCGAGCACCAGGGTCAGGGGGAAACCAATGGAGAAAATGTTCAGCTGCGGCGCCGCTCGGGTCATCACGCCGAAGGCCAGGTTGACCACCAGCAAGGCAGTCACCACCGGCAAGGCCAGCAGCAAGCCGGCCGCCATCACCCAACTGAGCTTCCCAGCCAGCGTCCAGTAATGGTCGAGCAGCAAGCCCTGCCCCACGGGCAAGGTGACAAAACTCTCGGCGAGAATCTCGAAGACCACCAGATGGCCATTCATGGCGAGGAACAGCAGGGTCACCAGCATCAGCAGGAACTGGCCGAGCACCGGCACCGAAACGCCGTTGGTAGGGTCGACCATGGAGGCGAAGCCCAGCCCCATCTGAATCGCAATGATCTGCCCCGCCACGGTGAACAGGTGGAAATACAGCTGCAGGACCAGGCCGAACATCACCCCGATCAGCACCTGCTCGCCAATAAGCAGCATCGACTGCAGGCTGATCGAATCGACCTGCGGCATTGGCGGCAGATTCGGCGCCAACACCAGGCAGATCGCCAGCGACAAGTACAGGCGCACCCGCGTCGGTACCAACTGGGTGCCGATCACCGGCATCACCATCAGCATCGAGGCGATACGGAACAGCGGCAGGAGGAATTGCCCTACCCAGCCGCCGATCTGCGCGTTGCTTAGCTCAAGCATCAGCCGATCAGCAACGGAATGTTCTGGATCAGGTTCTGGGTGTACTCCATCAGCTGACGGATCAGCCAGGGACCGGCCCAGATAAGGGTGAGCAACATCACCAGCAGGCGCGGGACGAAGCTCAGGGTCTGTTCGTTGATCTGCGTGGCCGCCTGGAACATCGCCACCAGCAGGCCCACCAGCAGGCTCGGCAGCACCATCAGGCCGACGATCATGGCCGTCAGCCAGAGCGCCTCGCGAAACAGGTCGACAGCGATTTCCGGAGTCATCTGAACCTCGCTATAGGGTGCCGAAACTGCCGGCCAGCGTGCCCATGATCAGCGCCCAGCCGTCGATCAGAACGAACAGCATGATCTTGAACGGCAACGAAATGATCAGCGGTGACAGCATCATCATACCCATCGCCATGAGGATGCTGGACACCACCATGTCGATGATCAGGAACGGAATGAAGATCATGAAACCGATCTGGAACGCGGTTTTCAGCTCGGAGGTGACGAAGGCCGGGATGACGATGGTCAGCGGCGCCTGATCCGGCGAGGCGATGTCGGTACGCTTGGACAGGCGCACGAACAGCTCTAGGTCGGAGGCACGGGTCTGCGCCAGCATGAAGCTCTTGATCGGCCCTTCGGCCTTGGCAATCGCGTCCTGCGCCTGCATCTGTTCATTCAGATAAGGCTGCAGCGCCTCGCGGTTAATCTGGTCGAACACCGGCGCCATGATGAACATGGTCAAGAACAAGGCCATGCCGATCAAGATCTGGTTCGACGGTGTCTGCTGCAGGCCCAACGCCTGACGCAGGATGGAAAACACGATGATGATCCGGGTGAAGCTGGTCATCAGCATGACAAACGCAGGAATGAAGCTCAGCGCCGTCATGATCAGCAGGATCTGCAAGCTGACCGAGTATTCCTGCTGCCCCTGGGCATTGGTGCTGAGGGTGATGGCCTTGATCGACAGCGGATCGTCGGCGCCGAATGCCAGCGGTGCGGCCAGGGCCAGCAGCAGGGTCAGCAGAATGCGCCAGGCGCTCATGTGTTGTCCTTCTGATCCTTGCCGAGCAGCTCCATCAGGCGCTGGGCGAATTCCGGCGTGGCCGTTTCACTGGTGTTCAGCGGTACCGGTTCCTTGAGCACATGCAGCGGAGCGATACGCCCAGCACTGATGCCCAGCAGAATCTGCTCGCTGCCAACCTGCACCAGCAGCAGCCGGTCACGTGGACCCAGCGCCTGGCTGGCAACCAGTTTGATCACCTGGCCTCCACGCGGCCCGATCTGCTGCACGCGGCGCAGCACCCAGGCCAGGGCAAAGATCAGCCCCACCACCAGCAACAGACCGAGCAGCAACTGCACCAGTTGGCCGCCGATGTCACTGCCGGCCAGCGGCGTTACCGCCCTGGTCGCCGGTTCATCAGCCAGGGCCGCCAGAGGCAGGACCAGCAACACACTCAACAGTTTGTGCATGAGGGTCTCAGCGCAGCTTCTTGATGCGTTCGCTCGGACTGATCACGTCAGTCAAGCGGATGCCGAACTTCTCGTTGACCACCACCACCTCGCCGTGGGCGATCAGCGTGCCGTTGACCAGCACATCGAGCGGCTCACCGGCCAGGCGATCGAGTTCGACTACCGAACCCTGGTTGAGCTGCAGCAGGTTGCGAATGGAGATATCGGTGCTGCCGACTTCCATGGAAATCGACACCGGAATATCCAGGATCACATCCAGGTTCGGCCCATCCAGGCTCACCGGCCCGCCGAGTTTGGGCCCGCTGCCGAACTCTTCCATCGCCACGCGCGGCGCAGCCGGAGCTGCTGCCCCGCCGCCCTGTGCCATCAGTGCGTCGATATCATCCTGCCCGGGTTCATCACCGGCCTCCGCCAGAGCCGCGGCCCACTCATCAGCCAGGGCCTGTTCCTCGGGGGTGGTGTTCTCTTCTTCGTCTGCCATCGCTATTCCTCGGCGGGCTGTAATTGGGAGAAGCCCGACCAATGCGGGCTCCAGCATCTGCGCTTAGCGCATACGCTCGATAGGTTCGATGACCTGCATGGCCAGGTTGCCTTTGTGCGCACCCAGCTTGACCTTGAAGGCCGGTACGCCGTTGGCACGCATGATCACGCTTTCCGGCAGCTCGACAGGGATCACGTCCCCCGGCTGCATGTGCAAAATGTCGCGCAGCTTGAGCTGGCGGTGGGCCACGGTCGCACCCAGTGGCACTTGAACGTCGAGGATGTCCTCGCGCAGAGCCTTGATCCAGCGCTCGTCCTGATCGTCGACATCGGACTGGAAGCCGGCGTCGAGCATCTCGCGAATCGGTTCGATCATCGAATACGGCATGGTGATGTGCAGATCGCCACCACCACCATCCAGTTCGATATGGAAAGTGGACACCACCACCACTTCGCTGGGGCTGACGATGTTGGCCAGTGCCGGGTTCACTTCCGAGTTGATGTACTCGAAGTTGACGTCCATCACCGCATGCCAGGCTTCCTTGAGGTCGGTGAACGCCTGATCGATGACCATACGCACCACGCGCAGCTCAGTGGGGGTGAATTCGCGGCCTTCGATCTTGGCGTGACGGCCGTCGCCACCGAAGAAGTTGTCCACCAGCTTGAACACCAGCTTGGCGTCGAGGATAAACAGCGCCGTGCCGCGCAGCGGCTTCATCTTCACCAGGTTGAGGCTGGTCGGGACGTACAGCGAGTGCACGTACTCGCCGAACTTCATCACCTGCACGCCGCCTACAGCCACGTCAGCCGAGCGACGCAGCAGGTTGAACATGCTGATACGGGTGTAACGGGCGAAACGCTCGTTGATCATCTCCAGGGTCGGCATGCGCCCCCGGACGATACGATCCTGGCTGGTCAGGTCATAGCTTTTGACGCTACCGGGCTCGGCCTCGTTTTCGGTCTCGACCAGGCCATCGTCGACGCCGTGGAGCAGCGCGTCGATCTCATCCTGTGACAGCAGGTCTTGTACGGCCATGTGGACTCCCGCCTACTGCAACACGAAATTGGTGAACAGAACCTGCTCGATCGCCATCTTGCCGGTTTCCTTCTGCGCCAGCTCCTGCACCGAGGCGGTGGCTTGCTGGCGCAGCATTTCCTTGCCGACCGGGGTCATCAGCGCGGCGAAGTCCTGACCGGAAAACAGCATCACCAGGCGATTACGCAGCACCGGCATATGCACCTTGAGTGCATCCAGCTCGGCCTGGTCGCGAGCCATCAGGGCCACGCTGACCTGCATGTAACGCTGGCGCCCCTGGTAGTTGAAGTTGACGATGAACGCCGGTGCCACCAGCTCATAGATGGCCGGTTGCTTGACCGGGGCTGCGGCCTCGCCGCCGTGCTCCTCGGTTTTCGCCGCCTCGTCGTCCTTGCTGGCGCTCTTGCCAAGGAAGAACCAGGTAGCCCCCACCGACAAACCAATGGCGAGCAACAGCCCGACTACGATCAGGATGATCAGCTTGAGTTTGCTCTTGCCGCCAGGCTTATCGCCTGCCGCATCAGCTGTTGGAGCTTTGGGCGCTTGTTTTTTGGCCATGCCAGAAATCCGTCACTATTCAGTGTTTCTTCAGCAGTCAAAGGCTTAGGAGCAAGTGTTATGCCAGCTTGTAAACAAGATAGCTTGCGCCGCCACGCCTGACACAGGCTGCCGATATACCAAGGCGCTGACCGTCTGTCACCCGAAAACGACTGCGCCCGGTGCTTTTCACAGCACCGGGCGCAGTCTGCACCGCCGTTCGGGGTCAGGCGTAGTAGTCCACCAGCCCTCGCGGCGCAGCACCTGCGGCGCCTCCGCGGATTTCACTGACACCGGTGAGGCGCTCTTCATCCGCCGAAGAGGATGCCTGGGAACCACCTCTCTGGCCCCGCGACTCCTCGCCACCGCCCTGCCCCTGCCAGCCCCGCGCCAGCGACTGGTCGGAGACATTCACATCGAGCTGGGTGCCTTGCTGGGCAAACAGCTCACGCAGGCGATGCATCTGCCCTTCGAGCTGGTCGCGCACGCCGGCGTTGGGGCTGGCGAATGTCACCTGAGCCTGGTCCTTGTTGATCTCGATGCGCACTTCCAGGCGCCCGAGATCGGCCGGATCGAGCTGGATCTCTGCCGACTTGAGGTTCTGGCTGGACAACCACATGACGCGATCGACCACTGCTTCGCTCCAGCCGCCCTGCTGCATCGGCACCGCTTGTCCCGGCACCAGCGGCAAGCGCTGGCTGACCGTATTCTGCTGGCTGATGGCCTGACTCAACGCATTGAGCTTGCTGGCCAAGGCATCGGTACGGGCATCGGTCTGGCCTTCGCGGACACTGGGCAGGCTATCGAGCCCCTCGACCAGCGACTCGGCGCTGTCCAGCTTCTCCAGCTTGCCTTCTTCTGTGGTCACGCTATCGCCGGCAAAAGCCGCCAGCGCATTGGCGAAACCTTCGTTGGAGCTGACCGCCTTCTGGGCGGCCAACGCGCCCGGGCTGAGTTGCGCCTGGGCATTGGCCTGGTTCTGCGCGCCAACCTCAAGCGCCAGCTTCACGCCGGGCAAGCTGTTGAGCATATCCAGCTCGGGATCATGGCTGGCCTCGGTCATGGTCGCCTGGGCACCGCTGCTGACCGCCGGAGTCACCGGCAAGAGTGCCGCCTGCAAGGCGACATCGGCAGCAGGATCAGCCTGCACGGGGGCCGCCACCGCCGCGTCTTCACCAGGCAATTGCCCGGTCATGGCCATCAGCAGCAAGGGATCGACCAGCGCTTCCTCGCCATCGCCCTCATCGGACGGCAAGTCATTGCCGCTTTCGGCAACCACTGGCTCCTCGGCGGCAGCGGCGACGGCAGGATCATCCGCAGGCGGCGCCTCTTCGCTCTTGGCCTGGCTGGCCTTGGCGGCGGCCTCCTTGCGCTCGGCAGCCTTGACCTGACGCTCCTTGGCGTACACATCAGCAAAGCTGGAGCCCTCGTTCTTGACGGGCTCCGACGAGTTATCCGGCGCTTTCGCCGGGGCCGCCTTCGGACGAATTTCTGGCGCGGACTGTAGGAGGAAATCAGGTGCAACGGACATGGATACTCTCCGCTCGGGTTGAATCGTATCCAGGGTTTTGCAAGGGCCGGGCCAGGTTTGTAGCAAAGCCGACAAGTCAGCGGCAGCGCTGGCGCTCAGCCTTCATGAGGATGCGGATAATGGCGAATTCACGCTCGATCTGTTCGATCAGCGCCGGCGCCTCCTGCAGCCGCTCGCGGCGGGCTGCCTCCTCGAGCTGCTTGCACAACGAAGCCAGCAAGGGCGCGCCCATGTTGCTGCAGCTGCCTTTAAAGCTGTGTGCGGCCAGGCGTAGGGCCTGGGCATCGGCCGTGTCCAGCGCCTGATGCAAATGGCGCTGGCGCTCGTCGGAGTCGGCCAGAAAGGTATCCAGCAGTACCGGGTATTCGTCTTCCATGACGTCCTGCAGCGCCGCCAACACGTTCTGATCCAGATGGATGTCAGACACCAGCTCACTCCTTGATCGAGGAGCCTCGATTATGCCTGAGCCTTCCAGCAAAACTCCACGCTAGCGCCCCGCCCGTCCGCAGCCCACTGACACTGGTCGGTCAGCTGGCGAATCAGGCGCAAGCCACGACCACTGAGGCGCTCGGTGGCGCAAGCGGCATCCAGCACGCTGGCCAGATCGAAACCGCCTCCGCTGTCCTCGACTCGTACGCACAGGCGACCACCGCCAGCCTCCGGCAGGACCTGCAGGTGAAAGCGCACGAAACCGTCATCCAGGCTCTGCAAACGCTGACCACGCTCACGGTAGTAGCTGGCGAAGCCCGAAGCGTCGCGCTTGAGGCTCGAATCCAGGCCCAGCACACCATGCTCCAGAGCATTGGAATACAGTTCGGCCAGCACGGTATACAGCGCACCACCCTGCGAGCGCAGGCCCTGCACCTCCAACAGCAGCTGCAGAAGAAACGGCAGAGGGTTGAAGCGTTTGAGCGTTTCGGCGCGGAATTCGAAACTCGCCGACCAGTCCAGCGGGCTGCTCTGGCCGCTGTCGGAAAAGGCCAGTGGTGGGCGACTCAGGCGGCCCTCCTCGATCAAGCCGACCTCGAGCATGCTGACATCGTCCTGCGCCTCACCGCGAAACGCCGCCAGCGCCCGTTGCAACTCATCGAACAGCTGCTCCGGCGCGTGCCCGGCGTCGAATACCGCCTGCAGGCGCTGCTCACCAAACAACTGGCCGCTGGCATCACAGGTTTCCAGCACGCCATCGGAGAACAGGAACAACCGGTCACCGACATCCAGCGGGTAGACCTCGATGGCGTCATTGAACGCGCTCGACTCCAGCACCCCCAGCGGCAAATGACGCGACACCAGCGGTATGCGCTCGGCCGTCGCGCTGCGGTACAGGTAGCCATCCGGCAGGCCGCCATTCCACACCTCAACCACCCGCCGCTGGAAGCTCAGGTTGAACAGCGTGGCGCAGCAGAACACCCCGACCGGCAGGATGCGCTTGAGCTTGGCGTTCATCTCGCGAAGGATTTCCGCCATGGAAAAACCCTTGGCGGTCATGCCGTAGAACACTTCGGCCAGCGGCATAGCGCCAATGGCCGCCGGCAAACCGTGGCCGGTGAAGTCGCCGAGCAGCACATGCATACCACCCGAGGGTTTGAACGCAGCCAGCAGCAAGTCGCCGTTGAACAAGGCGAACGGCGACTGCAGGTAACGGATATTCGGCGCATTCAGGCAGCCGGAGTGGGCCACCTTGTCGAACACCGCCTTGGCCACGCGCTGCTCGGTGAGCAGGTGCTCGTTGTGCTTGGCGATCAGGTCGCGCTGGCGCAGCACCGTGTCATGCAGGCGGCGCAGACGATCCATGGCGCGGATCTTGGCTTCGAGGATGACCCGGTTGTAGGGCTTGGCGAGGAAGTCGTCACCCACCTCCAGGCAGCGCACCAGGGCTTCGCTCTCGGTCAATGAGGTGAGGAAGATGATCGGCACCAGCGCATCGCCGGAGGCATCCTTGATCCGCCGCGCCGCCTCGAAGCCATCCATCACCGGCATCAGGGCATCCATCAGCACCAGCTGCGGACGCTCCTGGAGAAACAGGGTGAAAGCCTCCAGACCATTGCTGGCCGTGAGCACCCGATGCCCTTCGCGATTGACGATGGTGGACAGCAGCATGCGGTCCGCCGCGCTGTCCTCGGCGATCAGGATGGACAAGCGCGTGGGCATGGCGGTCAGCCGATCTGGAACAGCTGTTCGAAGTTGGAGATCGCCAGGATCTTGCGCACATCCGGATTGCAGTTGACCAAGCTAATGCGCGCATGGTCGCCGCCGGCATGATCGCGCAACAGCAGCAGCATCCCCAATGCCGAGCTGTCGAGGTAGGTCGCACCCTTGAGGTCGACCACATAGCGCTTGGGCGTGGTGTTGACCCGCTCATACGCGTCACGGAATTCCTGGTGTGCCGAAAAATCGAAACGCCCTTGAATCTGGATGGTCAGTTCCTGTCCGTCGTCTGAAGACAGCGCGGTAATGGCCATGAAGAACTCCTTAGTTTTTATTCGGGCTGTGCTGGGAAGATGTAGCACCCGCAAAGGGTTGCGGCAACAGACAATCAGTACTGATCACGATTGGATAGGCGCTGGGCCAGTTCGTCGAGCAGTTTCTGCTCGCGGCGATCCTCGATCTGGCGGGCTTCGTCGATGTAGCGCTGCACCAGCTTGCGCAGGCCCTCAAGCCGCGCATAACGCTGCTGCCAGGCATCGCGCGCCTTGGCCAGGTTGTCGCGGTGCCAATTGACCGTGTTCATCTGCTGGCCAATCGCCGACTCAAGCTGGGTGAGAAAGCGCTGATAGTTCATCAGCCATTGCCCGGAGACGCCCTGGCGCCCCTCGGTGATCCACTGCTGCTGGTAATCGCCACGGTAGCGCTCCAACTCGCCAAGCTGCACTTCAGCCTTGTTCAGCAGCCCCTGGAAGTGGCCCAACTGGCGCGCGGCTTCACGCTCGGCACGTTCGGCCATCTCGATCACCGGCGCCAGGCGCGCGGCACGGCTATTGGCCATTTATCAACTGCCAGGCGCCGTCGGATTGAACACCTGGGCCAGCTGCGACAGGCTCTCGCTCAACCCCTCGCTGTCGCTCAGACCCTGGCGCAGATAGCGCGCCATGGCCGGCTGGCGGGCAATCGCCAGGTCGGTATCGGCATCGCCGCCGGGCACGTAGGCGCCGACGCTGATCAGGTCGCGACTCTGCTGGTAGCGCGACCACAGTTGCTTGAAGCGCTGGGCCAGCTTCATGTGCTCGGCACTGACCACCTGCGGCATGACCCGACTGATCGAGGCCTCGATGTCGATGGCCGGGTAATGGCCTTCCTCGGCCAGGCGGCGCGACAGCACGAAGTGGCCGTCGAGCACGCCTCGCGCGGCATCGGCGATCGGGTCCTGCTGGTCATCGCCCTCGCTCAAGACGGTATAGAACGCGGTAATCGAGCCACCACCTTCCTCGGCATTGCCCGCACGCTCGACCAGGCGCGGCAAGCGGGCGAATACCGAGGGCGGGTAGCCCTTGGTCGCCGGTGGCTCACCGATGGCCAGGGCGATCTCGCGCTGGGCCTGGGCGAAACGGGTCAGCGAGTCCATCAGCAGCAGGACATTCTTGCCTTTGTCACGGAAGTATTCGGCGATGCGCGTGCAGTACATGGCTGCACGCAGGCGCATCAGCGGCGCATCGTCGGCTGGCGAGGCAACCACCACGGAGCGCTTGATGCCCTCCTCGCCAAGAATCTCGTCGATGAACTCCTTGACCTCGCGACCGCGCTCGCCGATCAGACCGACCACGATGATGTCGGCTTCGGTGAAGCGAGTCATCATGCCCAGCAGCACCGACTTACCCACGCCGGTACCGGCGAACAAGCCCAGGCGTTGGCCACGGCCGACGGTGAGCAAGCCATTGATGCTGCGGATACCAACGTCCAGGGGTTCGCTGATCGGGTGGCGGTTGAGCGGGTTGATGGTCGGCCCATCCATCGGCACCCAGTCTTCGGCCTTCATCCCGCCCTTGCCGTCCAGTGCGCGGCCGGCGCCATCCAGCACGCGGCCGAGCATCGACATGCCCATCGGCAGGCGTCCGGTATCCGGCAACGGCACCACACGCGCACCCGGCGCGATACCGGCCAGGCCACCAACAGGCATCAGGTAGATCTTGTTGCCGGAAAAACCCATCACCTCGGCCTCGACCTGTACCGGGTGATAGCTGTCGTCGTTGATCACCAGGCAGCGGCTACCCAGCGCAGCGCGCAGCCCTTCGGCCTCCAGGGTGAGGCCGACCATGCGCAGCAGGCGACCCTCGACTACCGGCTGACTGGGCAGCTCGATGGCCTCGCTGTAGCCGGCCAGGCGCTTGGCGAAGCTGATGCGCTCAAGGCGCATGGGGCGACTCTAGATCGAGGTGGATATCTGCCTCGGGCGGATTGGTGGTCTGCGCGCGTTGTTGGTCGAACAGCTGCTTGAGCGCCAGGGTCAGGCGCGTTTCGATGCTCGCATCGATCCGGCTGCTCTCGCTCTCGACCCGGCAACCGCCGGGCTGCAGCGATTCGTCCTCGAGGATGCGCCAGCTCTCTTCATGGCGCTCGCGCAATGCCTTGACCTGCTCGAAGTCCTGCGGATTGATGTGGATGCGGATATTGCTGGCCCCCATGGGCAACAGCTTGAGCGCCTCACGCAGCACGGTGCGGATCTGGCTGGAGTCGGTAGTCAGCTCGCGCTGGATGATCTGGCGGGTCATCTGGCTAATCAGGTTGACCATGGCCAGCTCCATTTCCCGATCCTGCTCGCCGATCGGTTCCATCAGGTTGCCCATCACCTGTTCCAGCTGCTCCAGCTTGCTGGCCAGGGCGACTTCCGCCTCCTGCTTGGCTTTCAGCTGACCTGCGCGGAAACCATCCTTCTCACCGGTGGCGAAACCTTCGTTGTAGGCGTCCTGACGAATCGCCTCGAGCTCGTCGAGTGTCAGCGGCTTGACGCTCTCGATCTCGACCTCTTCGATCTGCTGCACCGGTTCCGGCTCGGCCGTCACTTCGGGCTCTGCTTCCGGCTCGGGAATGACCTCTACTTCCGGGTCGAAGCTGGGCAGGGCCCAGCGATCGAAACCTCCGACATCCTTGGCGCGAATCAGCTCGCTTTGTGCATCCTTGGGAGCCATGTTTGCGGCCTCAGATCATTGCTTCGCCGCCAGCACCGCCGAGAACGATCTCGCCGGATTCGGCCATGCGACGGGCGATGGTGAGAATTTCCTTCTGCGAGGTTTCCACTTCGCTGACGCGCACCGGGCCTTTGGCCTCGAGGTCGTCACGCAGCAGCTCGGCAGCCCGTTTGGACATGTTCTTGAAAACCTTTTCCTTGATCGCCTCGTCCGCGCCCTTGAGGGCCAGCACCAGGATGTCGGACGACACCTCGCGCAGCAGCGCCTGGATACCACGGTCGTCGACATCGGCCAGGTTGTCGAAGACGAACATGAGGTCCTCGATCTGTCCGGAGAGGTCTTCGTCCACTTCGCGGATCGAGTCCATCAGCTGGCCTTCCAGCGAGCTGTCGAGGAAGTTCATGATGTCGGCCGCACGCTTCACGCCGCCCAGGTTGGCGCGGGTGGTGTTGGCGCTGCCGGAGAACTGCTTCTCGAGGATGGTGTTGAGTTCCTTGAGCGCCGCTGGCTGTACGGTGTTGAGCGACGAGACGCGCAGGACGATATCCAGGCGCACCTTGTGATCGAAATGGCTGAGGACTTCGGCCGCCTGGTCCGGGTCGAGGTAAGCGACGACGATGGCCTGGATCTGCGGGTGCTCGTAGCGGATCACGTCAGCCACGGCACGCGGCTCCATCCACTTCAGGCTGTCCAGCCCGCTGGTGCTGCCACCGAGGAGGATGCGGTCGATCAGGTTGCCCGCCTTGTCCTCGCCCAGGGCCTGGGTGAGCATCTTGCGGATGTAGCTGTCGGCACCGACGCCGAGGCTGGTCTGGTCGCCGACGATGTCGACGAATTCGCCCATCACCTGCTCGACCTGCTCACGCTGCACGTTGCGCATGCCAGCCATGGCCACGCCGACGCGCTGCACTTCCTTCGGCCCGAGGTGGCGCAACACCTGGGCTGCATCGGTTTCACCGAGCGACAGCAGCAGGATGGCGGCCTTTTCGACCTTGTTCAGCTTAACCGCAGCGCGATTTTCACTCATCGGCGTTAATCCAGTCTTTCACTACCTGAGCCACGCGACCCGGGTCTTCTGCGACCAGGCTCTTAATGGCGTTTAGTTGTGCATCATACCCTTCGGACGGGCTCGGCAGCAGGATGCTTTGCGGGCCACCCAGGCTCACGCGATCGGAGGCCAACTCGCCTTCCAGACCACCCATGTCGCCCAGTTCGACGTCGCCATCGCCACCTTCGCCATGCCGCGCCGGGTTGGCGATGTTCTTCATCACCGGACGCAACACGAACCACACCAGAATAAAGATCATCAATGCCGGCAGGAGTTGCTTCAACCCGCCCATGGCCATCAGGAACAACTCGCTCTGGTACCAGGGCACATCGACGAAATCGGAAACCGAAGCGGTGAACGGGGCGTTGATCACGCTGACGCTGTCGCCACGGCTGGCGTCGAAGCCCACCGCGTCCTGCACCAGGCGGGTGAAACGGGCCAGGTCATCGGCGCTCCACGGTGTGTGGCTGGTTTCACCCGTCTGCGCATCGATCTTCATCTGGTCATCCAGCACCACGGCGACCGACAGGCGCTTGAGGCGGCCCTGCTGTTGCTTGGTGTGGCTGATCGAGCGGTCGAGCTCGAAGTTGCGGGTGGACTGCTCGCGCTTGTCTGCCGGATACGGCGCCAGCATCGGCTGGCCGGTGGCCGGATCCATGATCTGCTGGCCATTGGAATCCAGCAGCGGCTGACCGGCGGCGACCGGCCCGGCCGGGGCCGGCGCTGCAGGTGCGGCCTGTTGCGGCGCCGAGGCAGCACCAGGCGGCTGGTTGCTCAGGGCACCCGGCACGCCTTGCGGCGGCAGGCTGCTGGAACGTTGTTCGTTGACACTCTGCTCACTGCGCAGGGCCGGTTGATCCGGGTTGAACATCTCGGACGTCGACTCAACCGCACTGAAGTCCACATCGGCAGAGACTTCCGCCTTGTAGCGACCGCTGCCCAATACCGGCTGCAGGATGCTGTCCACACGCTGGGTGAACATGCTTTCCATGCGCCGGCTGTAGTCGAACTGCTTGCCCGCCATAGTCAGCTCGGACAGTTCCTGCTGGTCAGAGAGCAGCGTGCCCTTCTGGTCGACCACAGTCACTTGCGACTTGGTCAGCTCCGGCACGCTGGTGGCGACCAGGTTGACAATGGCCATCACCTGGCTCGGCTCCAGCGAACGCCCTGGATAGAGCTCAACCAGCACAGATGCGGTGGGTTTGCGCTCGTCACGGACGAACACCGAGCTTTTCGGGATGGCCAGGTGCACACGGGCACCCTTGACGTTGTTCAGGCTGGAAATGGTCCGCGCCAACTCGCCTTCAAGGCCACGGCGATAACGGGTCGCCTCCATGAACTGGCTAGTACCGAGGCCTTGCTCCTGGTCGAGGATCTCGAAACCGACATTGCCATCGCTCGGCGCCACGCCGGCGGCAGCCAGTTTCATGCGGGCCCGGCCGAGGTCATCGGACTTGACCAGCAGCGCGCCGGAGTTGGGTTCGACACTGTAGGGAATGTCCGCAGCATTGAGCGTTTCGATCACCTGATTGGTGTCCATGCCCGACAGGTTGGCCATCAGCGGACGGTAATCCGGCTGTTGCGACCAGAGCACCACGGCAAAACCGATCGCCACGCTGGCAGCCAGGCCGACCAGCAGGCCGATCTGGCGCAGCATGGACATATCCGAGAGGTTTTCCAGGAACGCCAGGCCGAACAAGGGCTTCTTCGGGCCCTCGCTCGTGGTGGCAGGTACGTTTGCTACGACTGCTTCAGCCATGACTCAATTCCGTCCCGTTAAACCGGCATCTGCATGATGTCTTGATACGCCTGAACCAGCTTGTTACGCACCTGGGTCATGGCCTGGAAAGACACACTGGCCTTCTGCGAAGCGATCATCACATCGGTGATATCGGTGCCACCCTGCCCCATCTCGAAGGCCGAGGACAATTGGCTGGCAGCTTGCTGGGTTTCATTCACCTTACCCACGGCCTGGCCGAGCATTTCCGAGAAACTCGGCGCACCCGGCTCTGGCGCGGCAATAGCCGCTGGCTTCTGCTTGGCCATGGCCTCCATCTGCATGGAGCGCATTTCCAACATCAGGCGATTGAATTCGACACCCTGGCTCATGACCTTCCTCCGGCGACCGCAGTTTTTTGACGCTGTGCGGCTCTTTGCAGGGTTATTGCAACAAGGGTGCCAGCTCTTCGGAAAAGAAAAGACCCGCGCAAGGCGGGCCAAAGGGGAACCGGATAAGCGCATTCAGCGCATCAACTGGCGTACAGGTAAGCCTCGACATCCATACCGGCATCGCGCATTTGCGCAAGCTTGTAACGCAGGGTTCGCGGGCTGATGCCCAGGCGCTCGGCGGCTTCTTTGCGGCGGCCACGCTCGGCGCGCAGGGTATCGATAATCAACTGGAACTCACGACGGCGCAGATCTTCACCCAGCGCTCCTGCCGCCTCCATCGGCAGGGGTTCCGCCACTTGCGGTACAGGCGCCGCAATGGGAGGAACCAGGCTTAGCGGCTGTGGAGTAGATATCGGCGCCATACCGATCGGCGCAGTCAGACACAGGTCATGTGGCTGGATCTGCCCGCCCTGCTGCAGGATCAACGCACGCTGAATGGCGTTGTCCAGCTCGCGTACGTTGCCCGGCCAGGCATGACTGATCAACGCAGCCCGAGCTTGCGGGGAAAGCTGAATCGCCGAGTGATTCATTTTTTTGACGTGTTTGGCGAGCAGTCGCTCGGCCAGCGGCAGAATATCGGCAGGCCGCTCGCGCAGTGCGCGCCAGGCCAACGGGAACACGGACAGGCGATAGTAGAGGTCTTCGCGGAAACGCCCTGCCGCCACTTCACCCGCCAGGTCGCGGTTGGTAGTGGCCAGCACGCGGATATCCAGCTCGATCGGCTTGCGTGCGCCGACCCGCTCCACCTCCCGTTCCTGCAGCACACGTAGCAGTTTGGCTTGCAGGCTCAGGGGCATTTCGGAAATTTCATCGAGAAGGATGGTGCCACCTTCAGCCAGTTCGAACTTGCCTGGCTGAGTAGCAATGGCGCCAGTGAAAGCCCCCTTTTCGTGACCAAACAGCGTGGCCTCGAGCATGTTGTCCGGAATCGCCGCGCAGTTGATGGCAATGAACGGTTTGCTGGCGCGAGGTGATTGCTGGTGAA
This sequence comes from Pseudomonas sp., assembly GCA_037994305.1. Taxonomy (GTDB): domain Bacteria; phylum Pseudomonadota; class Gammaproteobacteria; order Pseudomonadales; family Pseudomonadaceae; genus Aquipseudomonas. The sequence continues at coordinate 15,917 of JBBNAI010000664.1, forward strand.
TGTAGCGCGCCAGGACTTCCTTGCCGGTGCCGGACTCGCCGGAAATCAGCACAGTAGAATCACTGCGCGCCACTCGCGCAGCCAGTTCGAGCAGCTGCTGACTGGCCGGCTCGCTGGCCACCGGCCCATCACCGTCCGCCACACTCGGGCGACCAAGGGCATGCCGCCCGACCAGATCGAGCAAAGTACGGGGTTCGAAAGGCTTCACCAGGTAATCGGCAGCACCCTGACGCATGGCCTCCACCGCCCGCTCGACAGCGCCATAGGC
>JBBNAI010000665.1:0-10164 GCA_037994305.1 Pseudomonas sp.
ATCGTGCACAAGTTCTGCCAGACCAACGAAGGCAACGAGGCCATCAAGGGCCTGGTCGAGCCGCTGGCCAAGCTGAACAAGGAGTGGGGCGACCTGACCATGAAAGTGGGCATGGCCGCGATGAAAGACCGCGAAGAAGTCGGTGCCGCCTCGGTGGACTACCTGATGTACTCCGGTTATGCCTGCCTGGCCTACTTCTGGGCCGACATGGCACGCCTGGCTGCCGAGAAGATCGCTGCCGGCACCGCCGACGAAGCCTTCTACAAGGCCAAGCTGCAGACCGCGCGTTTCTACTTCCAGCGCATTCTGCCGCGTACCCGTACGCATGCTGAAACCATGCTGTCCGGCGCTACCAACCTGATGGAAATGGACGAAGCTCACTTCGACCTGGGCTACTAAGCCCTTCCGACCTCAGGTCAGAAAAGCCGCGGCCTTCGGGTCGCGGTTTTTTTTCGCCTGGAAAACCGCAACTGGTCGCAAAGTCGTGCACTTTCTACGCAAATGCAGATGCCGCGTTGCCGTCATGCAGGCAAAATGCCGCATCTCGTCGTCCAGCCCCCAGCCGGGGTGGAGTATTCGTCTTGCCCAGCCTTGCCGCCGTTCGCTTCAGTCACTTTCTGCCGACGCTGCTGTTGCTCGTCGCCGGGGTGTTGGTTGCGCAATTGGCGACGCTCAACGAGTTCTTCCTGTCGCTGTTCAATGTGCTGCCGACCCTGTTGCTGCTGCTGGGTGGTGCCTTCTGCGTGGGCTATGGCCGCCAGCGCGAATTGTCCCTGCTGGTGGTGATGTACCTCGCCTATTTTCTACTGGATACGCAGACCGATTACTTTCGCGCCCAGGGCAAGGTGCGCGAGGACGCGGTGCTGGTGTTCCACCTGTGCTGCCTGCTGCTGCCGCTGCTCTATGGCCTGTATGGCGCCTGGCGTGAACGCAGTCACCTGCTGCAGGACCTGGTGGCGCGCGCGGCCGTGTTGCTGGCCCTGGGCAGCGTTGCCCTGGCCCTGGCGCGGCGCTTTCCGCAGGAGCTGCAGGGCTGGCTGAGCGGCTTGCAATGGCCGTTCTGGCATGGCGAATGGATGACTCTGTTGCAGCCGACCTACCCGCTGTTCCTGATCGCCGCCGTGCTGTTGCTGGTGCAGTACCTGCGCCAGCCGCGCCCGGTGCATGCGGCGTTATTGCTAGGGCTGTTCGGCCTGCTGTGGATGCTGCCCAAGACGTTCCTGTTGCCCCATGCCCTGCAGGTCATGACCAGCCTGAGCATGCTGGTGGTGATCGCCGCGGTGGCGCAGGAGGCTTACCAGATGGCCTTCCGTGACGAGCTGACAGGTCTGCCAGGCCGACGCGTGCTGAACGAGCGGTTGCAGCGCCTGGGGCGCAACTATGTGATTGCCATGGCCGACGTCGACCATTTCAAGAAATTCAACGACACCCACGGCCACGATGTCGGTGACCAGGTGTTGCGGCTGGTGGCCAGCCAGCTGCGCAAGATCGGTGGCGGTGGCCGCGCGTATCGCTATGGTGGCGAGGAATTCACCCTGGTGTTCCCCGGCAAGACCCTGGCCGAATGCCTGCCGCACCTCGAAGTGGTGCGCCAGGCCATCGAGGTCTACCGCATCCAGTTGCGCGACAAGCAGCAGCGCCCGCGTAGCGACAAGCAGGGCAAGCAGCGCCGTTCCGGTGGCGCGGCCTCGGAAGTGTCGGTGACCGTCAGCATCGGCGTGGCCGAGCGCGGGCAGCAGAGCACCCCGGAGGAGGTGATCAAGGCAGCCGACAAGGCGCTCTACAGCGCCAAGAGCGCCGGGCGTAACTGCATCCGCAGCCCCGGCCAGCGGCGTGGTGCGGTCAAGCTGGAAGCAGCGAGCAGCTGAGCCTGCCGGCTAATGGTGCTGTATTCAGCAGGTGCAGGATGATTGTTGGCGGGCGGCCTGGGTCGTAGCGTAGGCGGCTAATCCACGCACCCAGCTGACGGAGAAGCCAGCATGCCCGAGTACAAAGCGCCCCTGCGCGATATGCGCTTTCTGATCGATGACGTCTTCGACTTTCACGCCAGCTACGCCGCGCAGGGTGCCTCCGATGCCACGCCGGACATGGTCGGCGCCATCCTCGAGGAAGGGGCCAAGTTCTGCGAGCAGGTGCTGGCACCACTGAATCGCAGCGGCGATGAAGAGGAATGCCAGTTCGACCAGGGTGTGGTGACCACGCCCAAAGGCTTCAAGGAAGCCTTTGCCCAGTACGCCGAAGGCGGCTGGATGGGCCTGGCAGCTGACCCAGCCTACGGCGGCCAGGGGCTGCCGCAGTCGCTGGGGCTGATCGTCAGCGAGATGGTCGCCTCGGCCAACCAGTCCTGGGGCATGTACCCGGGGCTGACCCACGGCGCCATGTCGGCGATCCACGCCCATGGCAGCGAGGCGCAGAAGCAGACCTACCTGACGCGCATGACCGAGGGCAGTTGGACCGGCACCATGTGCCTGACCGAAGCCCACTGCGGCACCGACCTGGGCCTGATCAAGACCCGCGCCGTGCCTCAGGCCGACGGCAGCTACGCGATCAGCGGCAGCAAGATATTCATCTCCGCCGGTGAGCACGACATGAGCGAGAACATCGTTCACCTGGTGCTGGCCAAGCTGCCGGATGCGCCGGCCGGGACCAAGGGTATCTCGCTGTTTATCGTGCCGAAGTTCAAGGCCAACGAAGACGGTAGCGTCGGTTCGCGCAACGCCGTTTCCTGCGGCTCGATCGAGCACAAGATGGGCATCAAGGCCTCGGCCACCTGCGTGATCAACTTCGACAGCGCTACTGGCTACCTGATCGGCGAGGCCAACAAGGGCCTCAACTGCATGTTCACCATGATGAATCACGCGCGCCTGGGCACCGGCATGCAGGGCCTGTGTCTGGGTGAAGCGAGCTTCCAGGGCGCGATCAAGTACGCCAGCGAGCGCCTGCAGATGCGCGCCCTGACCGGGCCCAAGGCGCCGGAAAAAGCCGCCGACCCGATCATCGTGCACCCCGATGTGCGGCGCATGCTGCTGACCATGAAAGCCTTCAACGAAGGTAACCGCGCGCTGTCCTATTTCACTGCGCAACTGCTCGACCAGGCTCACGCTGCCGACAGTGCCGAGGCTCGCGAAGAGGCGGAGAGCCTGCTGGCTTTCCTCACGCCGATCTGCAAGGCCTTCATGACCGAAACCGGCCTGGAGGTGACCAACCACGGCATGCAGGTATTCGGCGGCCACGGTTTCATCCGCGAGTGGGGCATGGAACAACTGGTGCGTGATTGCCGCATCGCGCCGATCTACGAAGGCACCAACGGCATCCAGGCTCTCGACCTGCTCGGGCGCAAGGTGCTGGGCAGCCAGGGCAAGCTGCTGCGTGGTTTCACCAAGATCGTTCACAAGCTCTGTGAGGCCCAGGCCGAGCACCCGCAGCTCAAGGGGCATGTGGCGCAGCTGGCCGCGCTGAACAAACAGTGGGGCGAGCTGACCCAGAAGGTCGGCATGGCCGCGATGAAGAACCCGGATGAAGTCGGCGCCGCGTCGATGGATTACCTGATGTATTCCGGTTACGTGGTGCTGGCCTACTTCTGGCTGCGCATGGCGCTGGTTGCCGAAGCGAAGCTGGCGGCCGGCAGCGGCGAAGCGGCCTTCTACCAGGCCAAGCTGGCGACCTGCGAGTTCTACTTCAAGCGCCTGCTGCCCCGCACGGCCAGTCACCTGGCTGGCGTCGAGGCCGGCAGCGAAAACCTGATGAGCCTGCCGGCGGAGCATTTCGCTCTCTGACCAGCGGTTAAGTAACGTAAGAGCCCGCCATATGGCGGGTTTTTTCGTTCAGGGGGATTGTGCGCGATCCGTGACTTGTCGGTCTCTACACGACCCTATGTGTCTGAAAAGTTGTTCGAGTAAACTCGGCCGACTACCCCAGAGCGTTGAAAAACACACCGGGAAAAGGCTGGGCAAGGCTGATTCAGGGCCTGCGGCCGACCCCGTTTGGTTTCTCAACGAGCTGCATATTTGTTGGATCGTTCGAGGATTTGCCCATGGCTGACTACAAAGCTCCCCTGCGCGATATGCGCTTCGTGCTCAATGAAGTATTTGAAGTGTCCAAGCTGTGGGCGCAATTGCCGGGCCTGGCCGAGGTGGTCGACGAAGAGACCGCGGCCGCCATCCTCGAAGAAGCGGGCAAAGTCACTGCCGGCACCATCGCCCCGCTGAACCGCAGCGGCGACGAGGAAGGCTGCTCCTGGACCGACGGCGTGGTGAAAACCCCGGCCGGCTTCCCTGAGGCCTACCAGACCTACGCCGATGGCGGTTGGGTTGGCGTCGGTGGCTCGCCGGAGTTCGGCGGTATGGGCATGCCGAAAGTGATCGGTGCCCAGGTCGAGGAAATGGTCAACTCGGCCAACCTGTCGTTCGGCCTGTACCCGATGCTGACCGCCGGTGCCTGCCTGTCGATCCTCAACCACGCCAGCGAAGAGCTGAAGCAGCAGTTCCTGCCGAACATGTATTCCGGCGTCTGGGCTGGCTCCATGTGCCTGACCGAGCCGCATGCCGGTACCGACCTGGGCATCATCCGCACCAAGGCCGAACCGCAGGCCGATGGCAGCTACAAGATTTCCGGCACCAAGATCTTCATCACCGGCGGCGAGCACGACCTGACCGAGAACATCATCCACCTGGTGCTGGCCAAGCTGCCGGACGCGCCGGCTGGCCCGAAAGGCATCTCGCTGTTCCTCGTGCCGAAAGTCATGGTCAATGCCGACGGCTCCCTGGGCGAGAAGAACAGCCTGGGTTGTGGCTCGATCGAGCACAAGATGGGCATCAAGGCCTCCGCCACCTGCGTGATGAACTTCGACGGCGCCACTGGTTGGATCGTCGACGAGCCGAACAAGGGCCTCAACGCCATGTTCACCATGATGAACTACGAGCGTCTGGGCGTAGGCATCCAGGGCCTGTCCCTGGGTGAGCGCTCCTACCAGAACGCTGTCGAGTACGCCCGTGACCGCATCCAGAGCCGCGCGCCGACCGGCCCGGTCAACAAGGACAAGGCCGCCGACCCGATCATCGTGCATCCGGACGTGCGCCGCATGCTGCTGACCATGAAGGCGCTGAACGAAGGTGGTCGCGCCTTCTCCAGCTACGTCGCCATGCAGCTGGACACCGCCAAGTACAGCGAAGACGCCGCCACTCGCAAGCGCGCCGAAGAGCTGGTTGCCTTGCTGACTCCGGTGGCCAAGGCCTTCCTCACCGACATGGCGCTGGAAACCACCACCCATGGCCAGCAGATCTTCGGCGGTCATGGTTATGTGCGTGAGTGGGGCCAGGAACAACTGATCCGCGACTGCCGCATCACCCAGATCTACGAAGGCACCAACGGTATCCAGGCCCTCGACCTGGTCGGGCGCAAGGTGGTTGGCAGCGGCGGTGCGTTCTACAAGCACTTCGCCGAAGAGGTCAAAGCCTTCACCGACAGCGCCGACGCATCGCTGGCCGAGTTCATCGAGCCGCTGAAAGGCGCCATCGCCAACCTGGAACTGATGACCGCTGACCTGCTGGAACGCGCCAAGGCCAACCCGAATGAAGTCGGTGCCGCCTCGGTCGAGTACCTGCAGGTGTTCGGCTACACCGCCTACGCCTACATGTGGGCCCTGATGGCGCGTACCGCCCTGGCCAAGCAGGATCAGGACGACTTCTACGTGAGCAAGCTGGGCACCGCGCGTTTCTTCTTCGCCCGCCTGCTGCCGCGTATCCACTCGCTGACTGCGTCGGTCAAGGCCGGTAGCGAGTCGTTGTTCCTGCTGGATGCCGCTCAATTCTGAGTCTGATCCGGAAGTGAAAAAGCCCCGCCTTGCGGGGTTTTTTTATACCTGCGATTTGGATGGTGGGAGTCTCGGGTAGTGCAGGTGAACCCCGCGCTGCCAATGTGGCGGGGTGCCACTCAATGTAGGGTGGATGACGCTCTGCTCATCCACCAATGGCCTCGCTCGGTGGGTCGGTGAAGCGTGATCCACCCTACGTTACCCATGCAGGCAGGTGCTCGCAGGTTTGCGGGTGCATGTGCCTGTGGCCCAGTTGGCAATCGTCTCTGTATGGTCAGGTGAGCGCGCCGATATACTCGGCCATCTCCGGTCGCACGGGCAGCCAGGCTGCAATGCGAAAGGGATTTCGCCTCAATGGCTAGGGAAGAAATGCATGCAATGGATTTTCATGCTGGTCGGCCTGGTGCTCGGTGCACTGGCCGGTGAATCGGTCACCAGTGCCTTGCTTGGTGGCTTGATCGGGTTGGGGCTGGGCCAGGCACTGCGCCTGCATAGTCTGGGCGCGGAGAATGCGACCTTGCGCGGCGAGCTGAAGGGCTTTGCCGAGCGTTTCGAGCGCGGCACCACGGCCATGCACGAGCGCCTGCTCAAGGTGGAGCAGGGTGGGCCAACCGAGGCGGCGGCCTCTGTAGTTGAAGCGGTCGAGCCGGAGCCAACCCGCGTACCGGTCGCCGAGGCTCCGATCGAGATTCCACCTGCAGCCGAGCCTGCCCGGGATGCGGACCTGGTCTGGGAGCTACCTCCCGTGCCGCAGGCCGTCGAGCCTGCACCTGTCGCTCCATCTGAGTCGTCGTGGTCTGAGCCGGTCCGTCCCCCGCAGCCGCGCGTGACTGTGCCGCGCGAACCTTCTGCCATCGAGCGCGCCATCAACATCGGCAAGGCCTGGCTGCTGGGTGGCAACACGGTGTTGCGGGTCGGCGTGGTGTTGCTGTTCCTCGGTCTGGCGTTCCTGCTGCGCTATGCCACCGAAGGCATGGTGGTGCCGGTTGCCCTGCGTTATGCCGGGGTAGCGGCCAGTGCCATCGTCCTGCTCGCCCTGGGCTGGTGGCTGCGCAAGCGCAACGAGAATTACGGGCTGATGCTGCAGGGCACCGGGATCGCGGTGATCTACCTGACCACGTTCGCCGCCATGCGCCTGCATCCGCTGCTCGACCCACAGATGGCGCTGGCCCTGCTGGTACTGGTGACCGCCTTCTCGGCGATCCTCGCGGTGGCGCAGAACGCCCTGGGCCTGGCGGTGGCAGCGGCGCTGGGCGGCTTTGCCGCGCCGATCCTCACCTCGACCGGCAGCGGCAATCATGTCGCGTTGTTCTCCTACTTCATCCTGCTCAACAGCGGCATCCTCGCGATTGCCTGGTTCAAGGCCTGGCGCCTGCTCAACCTGGTCGGTTTCGTCGGCACCTTCGGCATTGGTTTTGCCTGGGGGTTGCGCTCCTACCAGCCGGAGTTGCTGGCCAGCACCGAGCCGTTCCTGCTGGTGTTTTTCCTGATGTACGTGGTCATCGGCCTGCTGTTCGCCCGGCGCAAGCTGCGTGAGGCGGATGATGCCCCGGCCGGGCGCGCGCAACTGCTGCGCTGGTCGGCGAACAAGGCGGACTATGTCGACGGCACCGTGTTGTTCGGCCCGCCGCTGGTGGGCTTTGGCCTGCAGTACGCGTTGGTGCAACACCTCGAGTTCGCTGCGGCGTTCAGTGCATTGGCCCTGGGGCTGTTCTACATGCTGCTGGCGCGCCTGCTCAATGGCCGTGCGCCAGGGCGGGCGTTGCTGTTGGTGGAAACCTGCCTGGCGCTGGGTGTGGTGTTTGGCACCCTGGCCATCCCGTTGGGTCTGGATGCACGCTGGACGTCCGCTGCCTGGGCGGTGGAGGGTGCCGGTCTGTACTGGCTCGGCCTGCGTCAGGGGCGCCCATTGGCGCGGGCTTTCGCCTTGCTCCTGCAATTCGGTGCGGCATTGGCCTTCCTTGGTGAGCTTGGTTTCAGCATGCCCAGCGACACGGTGCTGGATGGCGCGCCACTGGGAGCGCTGATGCTCGGTGTGGCGCTGCTGTTCAGCTTCTGGCAGCTGCGTCAGGCGTCAGAGGATGTCACGCGGGCCTGGGAGAGGCGCGGCCTGCCGCTGTTGGCGGCTATGGGGCTGGGCTTTCTCTATCTGATTGCGCCGCTGTGCCTGGGCGTCGAAGGCACGGCCATCGCCTGGGCGCTGGCCGGCCTGGCAACCTTGTTTGCCGGCCTGCGCCTGCAGTCGCGGACCTTTCTGTTCAGTGCCTTTGCCGTACAACTGCTCGGTGGTGTGCTGTTTCTCACGCGGCTGCGTGGCGCCGGCGCGGATGGCGCGGGTGTGCTCGATTCGGGTTGGCGCGGCCTGCTGGTCTGCTCGCTGATCGGCCTGGCGCTGGTGGCCGGGATGCTGGTTGCGGCGCGTGACAAGCTGGTCAGCCAGGATCGCCGGTTGATGCGTGGCCTGTCGCTGGTGCTGTTGCTGGGGCTGCTGTTCATCAACCTGGCGGCTCTGTTCGTGCTGTCCTGGCAGAGCGCCAGTGCGGTCTGGGCGGGTAGCGGTCTGCTGATCATCTGGCTGAGTCTGCGTTTGCAGCTGCGTGCCAGCTTCCTCTTCGGCCTGCTGGCACAGGTAGTCGGCGGCATTGCATTCCTCGCCGGCAGTCCCTTGCTGCTGGGTGAGCTGCCCAGCGAGGGTCTGCGCCCGCTGGCCCATGCCGGCTTCTGGACGCCGTTGGTGCTGGCCATCGCCGCGCAGGTCGGTGCCTGGCGTCTGCGTCATGTGCTGCTGCGCCAGCAAGCCGGTGCACTAGGCAGCCTTAGCCTGCAGCGTTTGTCGCAGGTGCTGCTGGTGTGGGGCGCGGCCTGGTGGGCGCTGGCCTGGGCCGGTGAGGTGCTGCGTTTTGCGCCGGCAGCGTTGCAGGGCGCTTTGTTGCTGATTGCTGCGGCGTTCAGTGTGGTGCTCTGGAGTCTGTTGGCTGCGCGGCTGCGTTGGCGTGTCCTGGCGCTGCTGTGTTGCCTGCTGGTGCCATTGGCAGCGGCAATCTTGCTGCACCTGGTCGAGTTCAACTATCACCCGGCAGCCGAATTCGGCTGGCTGGGCTGGGGCCTGGTATTCGCCGTGCACCTGTTCGCCTTGCGCCGCCTGGCGGAGCTGTTGCCGAAGGGCGCATTGAGCGCGGCCCATGTACTCGGCTGCTGGTTGATCCTGGGTGTGCTGGCCCTGGAGCTGCGCTACCTGCTGATGCTCCTGGCCGAGCAATACAATGCCTGGCGCTGGCTGGGTTGGGCGCTGCTGCCGAGCGCCTTCCTGCTGCTGATGGCCGCGCCACGACAATGGCCATGGCCGGTGGCGGCCTATCCGCGCGAGTACCGGGTCTGGGCTGCTGCGCCCCTGGCTGCCTTGATGCTCGCCTGGTTCTGGCTGGCCAATATCGCCAGCGACGGCAATGCCGAACCGCTGCCGTACCTGCCGCTGATCAATCCGCTGGAACTGGGCCTGCTGTTGGTGTTGCTGGCCGTCCATGGCTGGCTGCGCAGCGGCTTGCCGCAATTGGGGCTGACCAAGGCACTGGCGGAGCAGGTGGCGCAGGTGGTCAGCGGTGCATCGTTGTTTGCCTTGCTGACCGCGGCGGTATTCCGCGCCGCTCACCACTGGGGCGGGGTGCCCTATGAGCTGGACCTGCTGCTCGAGTCGATGCTGGTGCAGGCAGGCCTGTCGATCGTCTGGACGCTGATCGCCCTGCCGCTGATGATCCTCGGTCACCTGCGCGGGCGTCGTGAGCTGTGGCTGGTCGGTGCGGCGCTGATTGCCGTGGTGGTGGCCAAGCTGTTCTTTGTCGAACTGGGCAACCGCGGCGGTCTGGAACGGATCATTTCCTTTATCGGGGTGGGTGTGTTGTTACTGGTGGTGGGCTACTTCGCCCCATTGCCGCCACGCAAGACCGAAGCCGAGCAGGTGAGTGCATGAACACGTCAGTGTGGTGTTATTCGATAGTGCTGGGTGCGCTGCTTGGTACACCCTGGGCGATGGCTGAGCAGGCTGCGGACTACACCGTGCAGGTGCCGTTGCAGTTGAGTGGCTCGGGGCCCTGGTATCGCCTGGAAGTGCCGATGGCCCTGCAGCTGGCGGCTCGGCATGCCGACTTGCGTGACTTGCGAGTGTTCAATGCCGAGGGCGAGGCCCTGGCCTACGCCCTGACACCTGCCAGCGCGCTGCCGACCGAGCAGCGTGAAGACGCGGCCTTGAAGTGGTTCCCGTTGCAAGGTGAGGCCAGCCAGGCGGTTCCGGCCATCCGTGTGCAGCGCAGCAGCAGTGGCACGTTGGTGGAGGTCACCCCGGAAGTATCAGGAGC
>JBBNAI010000666.1:0-1206 GCA_037994305.1 Pseudomonas sp.
ACGCCGGTACCGGGCACGGTGAACGCGGCGCCGAACGGCAGGTTGATCGACAGGGTGGCGGCCACGGCGTTGCCGTCGCGGTCGAGGACGGTGAAGTGGGTGGTGTGGTCGCCTTCACGCCAGGTTGGCGCTGGCGGCAGCTGGGCGCTGGGTGTGGCGTTCTGCAGCTCGATGCTCTTGGCCAGGCCTTGCAGGTAGCTGGGGGCAAGCAGCTGTGCGAGGGGGTTGCGCACGCTGTCCGGGTCGCCGAGCAGGCCACGGTCGCGGTAGGCGCGGCGCAGCACCTCGATCACATAATGGCTGCGCTGCAGCTCGCCGGCTTTTTGCCATGGCAGCTGCTGCAGCATCGCCAGGCTCTGTGCCAGGGCCACGCCACCGGCGGAGGGTGGCGGGGCGCTGATCAGCTCGCGACCTTCGGCGAGGGGAAAGCGCAGGGGCTGACGTTCCATCACCTGGTATTGCGCCAGATCGCGCGGGCTCCAGATGCCACCGGCGGCGTTGACGCCGGCCAGCAGCCGTTTCGCCGTTTCGCCGCCATAGAAGCCGGCGTGTCCATCACGCCCCAGGCGCTCCAGTGTGCGTGCCAGCTCGGGCTGGCGCAGCAGGCCGAACTCGGCGGGAACCTTGCCTTGGTCGAGGAAAATGGCGGCGCTGGTCGGGTCCTTGAGCAGGGCTTCCAGGCGCCACTGCACACGCTCGCGGTAGATCTGGTCGACCCCGACCCCGTCGCGCGCCAGGCGAATGGCTGGGGTGAGGGAGTCGATCAGCGGCAGTTTGCCGTAGCGCTCTGCCAGTACCACCAAGGCTGCTGGCAGTCCGGGGATGGCGGCGGCCAGCGGCCCATTCAGCGACAGCTCGCGCTGCACCTGGCCATTGCGTCGGTAGAGGTCGGCGCTGGCCGCCAGGGGCGCACGCTCGCGGGCATCGAGAAAACGGTAGGTGGGCTGCTCGCCGTGTTGCCGCAGGAGGAAGAACCCGCCACCGCCGAGGCCGGAGCCATAGGGTTCGGCAACGGCCAGCGCGGCACTGATGGCCACCGCAGCATCGAAGGCATTACCGCCCAGTGCCAGGGTTTCCAGACCGGCGACGGTGGCGGCAGGGTGGGCGGTGGCGACGGCAGCTTGCTCGGGGCGGGTGGCGGCCTGGACGTCGAGTGTCCAGGTCAGCAGGAGCAGGCAGCAGAGAAAGGCGTTCTTGAGCATGCGA
>JBBNAI010000667.1:0-1523 GCA_037994305.1 Pseudomonas sp.
CTGCGCAGCTTGTTGAGCACTTCGTAGCCCATCTGCGTCATCGACTCGGCCAGGCCCTGCAGGGTGCTGACGTTCTGGAACGCCTTGGGCTTGGCGACGAAAGTGCCCTTGCCGTGGATCTTGAAGATCAGCCCTTCCTTCTGCAGATCGCCCAGCGCCTGGCGCACGGTGATGCGGCTGACGCCGTGGGCCTGGCCCAGTTCGTTCTCCGACGGCATGCGGCTGTGCGGCGGGTAAGTGCCATCGAGGATGCGCGAGCGCAGCAGCTCCTTGAGCTGGCTGTACAGCGGCACCGGGGAAAGGGGGAGCAATTCGGCCATGTTCTGATCTCGCAATTCGTACTTGTCATAACAAGTTGTGACCAGAAGATAACGGACATAACAACGGAAGCAGAAATACTTTTATTGCATAAGGTTATGGCATCGATGACCGCCCATCTTCCCCACCCGAACAGGTGCAGGAAGCGGCCAAAAAAACGCCGACACGGCGAGGCCGGGTCGGCGCAAGAGCAACCAGAGACGCAGGACGTTCCAGTCAGTCCAGAAGAACAGCAGGCCACTTCGACACAAAAAGAGCAGCCGGATGAAACCTTAAAACGCCGGAACGACTGCCCCGGAATAACGCTTCTCGATGAAGGCTTTGACCTCGGGGCTGGTCAGCGCTGCCGAGAGTTTCTTGATCGCATCGCTGTCCTGATTGTCCGGACGCGACACCAGGTAGTTCACGTAGGGCGAGTCGCGGCCTTCGAGGACCAGCGCGTCCTTGCCCGGGTTCAGCTTGGCTTCCAGGGCGTAGTTGGTGTTGATCAGCGCCAGGTCGACCTGGTCCAGCACGCGCGGCAGGATCGCGGCTTCGAGTTCCTTGAACTGGAAGTTGTGCGGGTTCTTGGCGATGTCCTTGGGCGTGGCCAGGGCATTGCTCGGGTCCTTGAGGGTGAGCAGACCGGCTTTCTGCAGCAGGATCAGGGCACGGCCGCTGTTGCTGCCGTCGTTGGGGATGGCGATGGTCGCGCCGTCCGGCAGATCAGCCAGGGACTTGTACTTGCGCGAATAACCACCGAAGGGCTCGACGTGCACGCCCTTGACGATCACCAGGTCGGTGCCGCGACTGGAGTTGAAGGAGTCCAGGTAGGGCTTGGTCTGGAAGTAGTTGGCGTCCAGCTGTTTCTCGCTCACCTGCAGGTTGGGCTGCACGTAATCGGTGAATACCTTGATGTCGAGATCGACACCTTCCTTGGCCAGTTGCGGCTTGATCAGCTCAAGGATCTCGGCGTGCGGTACCGGCGTGGCCGCCACCACCAGTTTTTCGCCGGCGTGGGCCAGGGTCACGGACAGGGCAGCCGCCAGGGCGGTCAGGAGCAGGGTCTTCTTCATGTCGCAGTCTCGATGCAAACGCTGCGGCTGGATCTTCAGCCGCGAGCCGATAGGGTTTAACCGCAGCTGGGTAAGCCGTGGGTTCGAGCCGGACAGTGCGGGGCATTCTTATTCGATAAAAATACTATTTAATTATCTTTATATTCCTTT
>JBBNAI010000668.1:0-1540 GCA_037994305.1 Pseudomonas sp.
CTGCTCGCCGCGCTGGAGCTGATCGTCGAGCGTCACGAGGCGCTGCGCACGCGTTTCTACGAGCACGATGGCCAGCTGTGCCAGCACATCGATGCACCGGGGCCGCTGGCTCTCGACGAACAGGATCTGCAAGGCCGCCCGGAGGCAGTGCAGGCCCTGGCCGATGCCCACGCGGCACGCGCCTTCGACCTGATCGAGGGGCCGCTGCTGCGCGTGCAGCTGCTTCGTTTGGCCGAGCAGCAGTGGCGCCTGCAGATCGTCTGCCACCATATCGTCTCCGATGGCTGGTCGATCGGTGTGTTTGCCGAGGAACTGGGCCGCGCCTATGCAGCGCTGCGCCTGGGCCAGCAACCGCAGCTCAATGAATTGGCGATCCAATACCCGGACTATGCCCAGTGGCAACGCGCCTGGCTGGCCGCCGGCGAGCGCGAGCGGCAGCTGGGTTACTGGCGCGAGCGTCTGGGCGACGAGCAGCCAGTGCTGGCCTTGCCCTACAAACTGGACGCCTCCGGGCAGCGGCATGCCGCGCGCCAGGCCATCGAGGTGCCACAGGCCCTGGCCGAGCGCCTGCGCCAATTGGCCCAGGGCGAGGGCGCGACCTTGTTCATGCTGCTGCTGGCGTCCTTCCAGTTGCTGCTGGCGCGCTACAGCAACCAGCGCGATATCCGTGTCGGCGTGCCGGTGGCCAACCGCCAGCGCGCCGAGACGGCGCCGCTGGTGGGCTTCTTCGTCAACACCCAGGTACTGCGTGCCGAACTCACCACCGACATGAGCTTCCGCCAGTTGCTGGCCGACGTACGCCGCCACGCCCTGGATGCTCAGGACCAGCAAGACCTGCCGTTCGACCAACTGGTGGAAGCCTTGGCGCCAGAACGCAGCCTGGGTCAGACGCCGCTGTTCCAGGTGTTGTTCAACCACCAAAAGCGCGACCTCGGCGCACTGCAGTTGCCAGGCCTGAGCCTGCAACCACTGGCCCAGGGCGTGCCGCATGCGCTGTTCGACCTGGCGCTGGACAGCCATGAAGACAGCAGCGGCCGCCTGCGCCTGACCCTGACTTGGGCCCGCGAGCGCCTCGACGATGGGCAGATGCAGAAGATGGCGGCGCATCTGCTGGGCCTGCTGGAGCGAGTCAGTGCCGACCCGGATCAGCCGCTGGTACGGCTGGAGGTGCTGGATGGCCAGGATCAGGCGCAACTGGGTGAGTGGAACCAGCCACGTCAGGACTTCGACACCTCGCGTCTGTTGCCCGAACTGATCGCCGAGCAGGCTCGTCTGCGCCCGGATGCCATCGCTCTGGTACACGGCAGTGAGCGGATTGCCTTCGCCGAGTTGGAAGCCCGATCCAATCGACTGGCCAATCTGCTGATGGCCCACGGCGTGCGCCCGGAATCCCGTGTCGGCGTATCGCTGGAACGCGGCAACGCGATGATCGTGGCCATGCTGGCGGTGCTGAAATCCGGCGGCGCCTTTGTGCCGCTCGACCCGGATTACCCGCGTGAGCGCCTGAGCTATATGGTCGAGGACTCGGGCCTGAAGTGGC
>JBBNAI010000669.1:0-8344 GCA_037994305.1 Pseudomonas sp.
GCCGCCGGCCAGCGCCGTGTGCGCCGTGCGCCGAACCTGGCGTATGACACGCCGATCTCCGCCTCCGAGGGCCTGCGCACCGCCGACGACACCGACATGTTCAACGGATCTCCGGATCGCTACACCTGGAAGCTGCTGGGCAAGAAAGAGTTGTATATCCCTTACAACAACTACCGCATCGCCGCCGACGGGGTGAAGTACAAGGACCTGCTCCAGGTGGGGCATGTCAACCCGGCGCTGACCCGCAACGAACTGCACCGCGTGTGGGTGGTGGAGGGCACGCTCAAACCGGGCTCCCGCCATGTGTACGGCAAGCGCACGCTGTTCCTTGATGAGGACAGCTGGCAGGCTGCCGTCGTGGATCAGTACGACACCCGTGGCGAGCTGTGGCGTGTATCCATCGCCTACCTGAAGAACTACTACGATCTGCCCACCACCTGGTCGGCCATGGAGGCCTTCCACGACCTGCAGAGTCGTCGCTACTACGTGCAGAACCTCGATAGCGAGGAGCCGGGTACCGCCGACTTCGCCAAAGCAGTTCCCGCGGACAGCGAATTCACTCCTTCGGCCCTGCGTCGCCGCGGCACTCGCTAGGTCTGTTTGTTTCTGCCTGGGGCGTGCCGATTGCGGGGCGCTTCTGACAAAGGCCGCTACAGTAGTAGCGGCCTTTGTTTTTCCGGGCTGTGCGGCGGGGCTTTAGCGCTTACAAAACATAACGTCACGCCGATTGTCAGATTTTTCCAAAGCCGTATAGCATGGCTCGCCTGCCATAAGGCATGTACCCACCTATAAGAATAAAGGGGGAAATTTATGCGTGAGCCCGTCATGCGGCGCACCCGCCTCGGTCGCCTGAACTCTGTCCAGGCCCCGGCCCGTCACCTCTCGCCGCTGGCGAAAGCATTGTCCTTGCTCGGCATCTGCTCTGCATTGATCCTTGCTGCACCTGTTCAGGCTGCTGCTGCCGATGCAGCAACCGTCTATTCCATCGAATCGCCCAGAGCCGTCAACGGCCTGCTGCTGGACATTGCCCATGCCGGCAAGCGCCTGGTTGCCGTAGGCGATCGTGGCCACATCCTGTTCTCCGACGATGCCGGCAAGAACTGGGTGCAGGCCCGGGTACCGAGCCGTCAGCTGCTCACTGCCCTGTATTTCGTCGATGACAAGCACGGCTGGGCCGTCGGTCACGATGCGCAGATCCTCGCCACCGATGACGGCGGCGCCAACTGGACCCTGCAATACGAAGACCTCAGCCGTGAAGCACCGCTGCTCGACGTCTGGTTCCGCGACGCCAACCTGGGCTACGCCGTAGGTGCCTACGGTGCGCTGCTGGAAACCACCGACGGCGGCAAGAGCTGGAACGATGTCAGTGATCGCCTGGACAACGAAGATGGCTTCCACCTGAACGGCATCACTGCGGTGAAGGATGCCGGTCTGTTCGTCGTCGGTGAGCAGGGCAGCATGTTCCGCTCCGCTGATTGGGGTCAGACCTGGGAGCGTGTACAGGGCCCTTACGAGGGATCGCTGTTCGGCGCTGTTGGTACCGCCAATGCCAAGACCCTGCTGGTCTATGGCCTGCGCGGCAATCTGTTCCGCTCCACCGATTTCGGCAAAACCTGGCAGCAGATCAAGCTGGTGGCTGACAACGGCCCGCTGGAATTCGGCCTGGCCAATGCCAGCCTGCTCAAGGATGGCAACCTGGTCATCGTTGGCCATGGTGGCAGCGTGCTGAGCAGCTCGGACGCCGGGCGCACCTTCAGCGTGATCAACCGTGCAGACCGTGCCTCGCTTGCGGGTGTAACGGACGACGCGGGCGGCAACCTGATCCTGGTTGGACAGGCTGGCGTGCAAATCGCTTCACCGACTGGCGCCGAACCGGGCCAACAACAATAAGCCGGGGCTACAAAAGGTAATGAATACGATGACTAGCCATCACCAGGACAAGGCAACATTCCTTGAACGCCTGATTTTCAACAACCGGCCGGTGGTGATTGCGCTGTGCCTGCTGGTCAGTGTGTTCCTGCTCTGGCAGGCCACGCACATCCGTCCTTCGACCAGCTTCGAGAAGATGATTCCGCTGGAGCATCCGTTCATCCAGAAGATGATGGAGCACCGCAACGACTTGGCCAACCTGGGCAACACCGTGCGTATCTCGGTGGAAGCCAAGAATGGCGACATCTTCACCAAGGAGTACATGGAAACCCTGCGTCAGATCCATGACGAGGTGTTCTATATTTCCGGTGTCGATCGTTCCGGCCTGAAGTCACTGTGGAGTCCGAGCGTACGCTGGACCGAAGTGACCGAAGAGGGCTTCGCCGGCGGTGAAGTCATCCCGCAGACCTACGACGGTTCTTCCGGCAGCCTCAACGAGTTGCGTAACAACGTGCTCAAGTCGGGGCAGATCGGGCGCCTGGTTGGCAACAACTTCAAGTCGAGCATCATTGATATCCCGCTGCTCGAGCAGTACCCGGATCCGAAAGACCAGAGCAAGCTGCTCAAGCTCGACTACCGCCAGTTCTCCCATGAGCTGGAAGAGAAGATCCGCGACAAGTACCAGCTGCAAAACGCCAACGTGGAGATCCACATCGTTGGTTTTGCCAAGAAGGTCGGTGACCTGATCGATGGCCTGCTGATGGTCGTAGCGTTCTTCGGCATCGCCCTGGCGATCACCCTGGTCCTGCTGTACTGGTTCAGCTGGTGCATCCGCTCCACCATCTCGGTGGTGTCGACCACCCTGATCGCGGTGGTCTGGCAGCTGGGCCTGATGAACCTGGTCGGCTTCGGTCTCGATCCGTACTCGATGCTGGTGCCATTCCTGATCTTCGCCATCGGTATTTCCCACGGCGTACAGAAGATCAACGGTATCGCCCTGCAGTCGAGTGACGCCGACAACGCCCTGACCGCGGCGCGTCGCACATTCCGCCAGCTGTTCCTGCCGGGCATGATCGCCATCCTGGTAGACGCCGTTGGCTTCATCACCCTGCTGGTGATCGATATCGGCGTGATCCGCGAGCTGGCCATCGGTGCGTCCATCGGTGTGGGTGTGATCGTGTTCACCAACCTGATCCTGCTGCCGGTGGCGATTTCCTACATCGGCATCAGCAAGAAGGCCATCGAGCGCAGCAAGAAGGACGCTAATCGCGAGCATGCCTTCTGGCGCTTGCTGTCCAACTTTGCCCACCCGGTAGTAGCGCCGATCTCTGTGGTTATTGCCCTGGCGGCTGGTGTCGGCGGTTTCTGGTACCAGAAGCACAACCTGCAGATCGGCGACCTCGACCAGGGTGCACCGGAGCTGCGTGCCGACTCGCGCTACAACAAGGACAACAACTTCATCATCAGCAACTACTCCACCAGCTCCGACGTGCTGGTGGTGATGGTCAAGACGCCCAACGAAGCCTGCTCGACCCACGAGACCCTGGCGCCGATGGACGAGCTGATGTGGCGGATGCAGAACACCGAGGGCGTGCAGTCGGCCATTTCCATGGTCAGCGTGTCCAAGCAGGTGATCAAGGGCATGAACGAGGGCAACCTGAAATGGGAAACCCTGTCGCGTAACCCGGACATCCTCAACAACTCCATCGCCCGTGCGGATGGCCTGTACAACGCCGACTGTTCGCTGGCGCCGGTACTGGTGTTCCTCAACGACCACAAGGCGGAAACCCTCAAGCGCGCTGTCGGCGTGGCCCAGGAGTTCGCCAAGGAGCACAACAAGGACGGCCTGGAGTTCATCCTGGCGGCCGGTAACGCCGGTATCGAAGCGGCGACCAACGAGGTTATCGCCAAGTCCGAGCTGAAGATCCTGACCCTGGTGTATATCTGCGTCGCGGTGATGTGCCTGATCACCTTCCGCTCCTTCGGCGCCATGCTGTGCATCGTCCTGCCGCTGATCCTCACCTCCATCCTCGGTAACGCCCTGATGGCTTGGTTGGGTATCGGCGTGAAGGTGGCGACCATGCCGGTAATCGCCCTGGGTGTGGGTATTGGTGTCGACTACGGCATCTACATCTACAGCCGCCTGGAAAGCTTCCTGCGGGCTGGCATGTCGCTGCAAGAGGCCTATTACCAGACCCTGAAGTCCACTGGTAAAGCGGTGATGTTCACCGGTCTGTGCCTGGCCATCGGTGTGGTGACCTGGATGTTCTCGGCCATCAAGTTCCAGGCCGACATGGGTCTGATGCTGACCTTCATGCTGCTGTGGAACATGTTCGGTGCCCTGTGGCTGCTGCCAGCCCTGGCGAGGTTCCTGATCAAGCCGGAGAAACTGGCCGGCAAGAAAGGTGGCTCGCTGTTCGCTCACTGATCTAGCGTGGTACTGAAAAGGGCTCCCTCGGGAGCCCTTTTTTATTGCCTGCTGTCTATTCTCGGTCGGCTGCAACGACCAATGGAGGAGGGCGGCCATCCTGGCTGCCAGCAACCGAACAGGAGAGACTGTATGCAGTTCCAGAAGATCCTTCCCTGCCTGTGGTTCGACGACCAGGCTGAGCAGGCTGCGGCCTTCTATACCGGCATCTTTCCGAACTCGCGCATCACTCAGGTGAGCCGCTATGGCGAGGCCGGCTTCGAGTTTCACGGCAAGGCCCCGGGCACAGCCATGACCGTGGCCTTCGAGCTGGGTGGGCAGGCCTTTACTGCGCTCAATGGCGGGCCGGTCTTTACCTTCAATGAGGCGGTATCGCTGCAGGTCATCTGTACCTCGCAGGCGGAGATTGATCACTATTGGGAGCGATTGGGTGAGGGCGGTGCCCCTGAGGCGCAGCAGTGCGGCTGGCTGAAGGATCGCTTCGGCCTGTCCTGGCAGGTCGTGCCAGAAGTGCTGTTGACGTTGCTGTCGGCCGAGGATCAGTCGGCCGTGCAGCGCGCGACCCAGGCCATGCTGCAGATGCAGAAACTGGATATCGCGCAGTTGCAGCGGGCCTTTTCCGGTTGAGGGATCCGGATCGGCGGGCATGAAAAAGCCGCCTTGTGGCGGCTTTTTCGGTGCGGTGTGAATTACATGTTGGGGTAATTCGGGCCGCCAGTGCCTTCAGGGGCCACCCAGTTGATGTTCTGGGCTGGGTCCTTGATGTCACAGGTCTTGCAGTGCACACAGTTCTGCGCGTTGATCTGGAACTTCTTCTCGCCGTCTTCCTGGGTGACGATTTCGTACACGCCAGCCGGGCAGTAACGCTGCGCCGGTTCGTCGTACAGCGGCAGGTTCTTGCTCAGCGGAATGCTGGCGTCGGCCAGTTTCAGGTGGCAAGGCTGCTCTTCCTCGTGGTTGGTGTTGGAGAGGAACACCGAGGACAGTTTGTCGAAGCTCAGCTTGCCGTCTGGTTTCGGGTAGTCGATACGCTTCGACTCTGCAGCAGGCTTCAGGCAGGCATAGTCCGGCTTGGTGTCGTGCAGGGTGAAGGGGATCTTGCCACCGAAGATGTTCTGATCCAGCCAGTTGAGGCCGCCACCGATGATCGGGCCGAACTTGTGCAGCGCCGGGCCGAAGTTACGGCTGCGGAACAGCTCGTCGTACAGCCAGCTGGCCTTGAAGCCATCGACATAGCCATTGAGCAGGTCGCCGCCCTGGCCTTCAGCCAGCAGTACCTCAGCGACGGCATCAGCAGCCAGCATGCCGGACTTCATGGCGGTGTGGCTGCCCTTGATCTTGGCGAAGTTCAGGGTGCCCAGATCGCAGCCGATCAGTGCGCCGCCCGGGAAAACCATTTTCGGCAGGGAGTTGAGGCCGCCTTTGCAAATGGCGCGAGCGCCATAGGCAACGCGCTTGCCGCCTTCCAGGTACTGGGCGATCACCGGGTGATGCTTGTAACGCTGGAACTCGTCGAACGGCGAGAGGAACGGGTTGCCGTAGGACAGGTCGACGATCAGGCCAACCACTACCTGATTGTTTTCCAGGTGATAAAGGAAGGAGCCACCGGTGTTTTCGGTGCCAACTACATCCAGCGGCCAGCCGGCGGTGTGCACCACCAGGCCTTGCTCGTGTTTGGATGGGTCGATGTCCCAGATTTCCTTGATGCCGATACCGTAGTGCTGGGCGTCGGCTTCGCTATCCAGGTTGAATTTCTTGATCAGCTGCTTGCCGATGTGGCCGCGGCAGCCTTCGGCGAACAGGGTGTACTTGCCACGCAGTTCCATGCCGGGGGTGTAGTAGCCTTCCTTCGGATGGCCTTCGCGGTCGACACCCAGGTCACCGGTGACGATGCCGCGCACTACGCCATTTTCGTCGATCAGCGCTTCCTGGGCGGCGAAGCCCGGGTAGATCTCGACGCCCAGAGCTTCGGCTTGCTGGGCCAGCCAGCGGCACAGGTTGCCCAGGGAGATGATGTAGTTGCCCTCGTTGTGCATGGTTTTCGGCACGAACAGGTCAGGCACTTTGATAGCGCTCTCGGCGCTCTTCAGCATATAGATGTCGTCGCGCTTGACCGGGGTGTTCAGCGGAGCACCCAGTTCCTGCCAGTTGGGGAACAGTTCGTTCAGCGCGCGAGGTTCGAAGACCGCGCCGGAGAGGATGTGAGCGCCGACTTCGGAACCCTTTTCGACCACGCAAACGCTGATCTCTTTACCAGCGTCAGCGGCCTTCTGCTTCAGACGGCAGGCGGCGGACAGGCCGGAGGGGCCGGCGCCAACGATGACGACGTCGAATTCCATAAATTCGCGTTCCACAGAGAATCTCCTACTCAAGGCATCTTCGGTGTTATTAATTGCTTTGGGGCTAGGCTTTCTCTGGCCTGCGCGTGGGCATTATATCCACAGCCCTTCGCGCGTCCAATACAAACGTTTGTTTGAATTTTGTCAAACCCCGGCAGAGCAAGGCTTGGCGCCAGATGGAAGGCGCTTTTTCGTGTTGACCGAAAAAGGCGATCCGGTCAAGATACGGGCGGTTTTGCGCTCGCCGTATGAGCTCATCGTCGGTTCCGGCCGACCTGCATCACCGGCCAGGCTTGCCTTGGCGACATCCTTATTCACCGGAGAGTAACGAGGAATCCATGAAGGTTCTTGTAGCTGTCAAACGAGTGGTCGACTACAACGTCAAGGTTCGCGTCAAAGCGGACAACTCCGGCGTCGACCTCGCCAACGTCAAGATGTCGATGAACCCCTTCTGCGAAATCGCCGTGGAAGAAGCCGTACGCCTGAAAGAGAAAGGCGTTGCGAGCGAAATCGTCGTCGTCACCATCGGCCCGAACACTGCTCAAGAGCAACTGCGCACTGCGCTGGCTCTGGGTGCTGACCGCGCCATCCTGGTCGAGTCGGCTGACGAGCTGAACTCCCTGGCCGTGGCCAAGCTGCTCAAGGCAGTGGTCGAGAAAGAGCAGCCGCAGCTGGTCATCCTCGGCAAACAAGCCATCGACAGCGACAACAACCAGACCGGCCAGATGCTGGGCGCCCTGACTGGCTATGCCCAAGGCACCTTCGCTTCGAAAGTCGAAGTGTCTGGCGACAAGGTCAACGTGACCCGTGAAATCGACGGCGGTCTGCAGACCGTAGCGCTGAATCTTCCGGCTATCGTCACCACCGACCTGCGCCTGAACGAGCCGCGCTACGCGTCGTTGCCGAACATCATGAAGGCCAAGAAGAAGCCGCTCGACGTGCTGACTCCGGACGCTCTGGGCGTTTCCACCGCCTCCACCGTGAAGACCCTGAAAGTCGAAGCGCCGGCTGCTCGCAGCGCAGGCATCAAGGTCAAGTCCGTGGCTGAACTGGTCGAGAAACTGAAGAACGAGGCGAAGGTAATCTAAATGACTATCCTGGTTATCGCTGAACACACCAACGCCGCCCTGGCCGCTGCCACCCTGAACACCGTGGCTGCTGCCGCGAAGATCGGTGGCGACATCCACGTGCTGGTTGCCGGTGCCGCTTGCGGTGCTGCTGCCGAAGCCGCTGCCAAAGTTGCTGGCGTCGCCAAGGTGCTGGTTGCTGACAACGCCGCCTACGCTCACCAGCTGCCGGAAAACGTTGCGCCACTGGTTGCCGACCTGGGCAAGGGCTACAGCCACATCTTGGCTGCTGCTACCAGCAACGGTAAGAACATCCTGCCGCGCGTTGCTGCCCAGCTGGACGTTGATCAGATCTCCGAAATCATCGCCGTTGAAAGCGCTGACACCTTCAAGCGTCCGATCTATGCCGGTAACGCCATCGCTACCGTGCAGTCCTCGGCTGCTGTGAAAGTGATCACCGTGCGTTCCACTGGCTTCGACCCGGTTGCTGCCGAAGGCGGTTCCGCTGCTGTTGAAGCGGTAAGCGGTTCGGCTGACGCTGGCAAGTCTGCCTTTGTTGGCGAAGAACTGGCCAAGTCCGATCGTCCGGAACTGACCGCTGCCAAGATCGTCGTTTCCGGCGGCCGTGGCATGCAGAACGG
>JBBNAI010000670.1:0-1226 GCA_037994305.1 Pseudomonas sp.
GCCACTGTTCACTGAATTTCATACTGTCTGTTCTCCTGAACGCATTCGATACGGGTCATGTGGCCTAGCGGAATTGCGCCAGGAACCGCAGGTCGTTATCGAAGAACAGGCGCAAGTCATTGACGCCATAACGCAGCATGGCCAGGCGCTCGACGCCCATGCCGAAGGCGAAACCCTGGTACTTCTCTGGATCGATACCGGACATGCGCAGCACGTTCGGGTGCACCATGCCGCAACCCATGACTTCCAGCCAACCGGTCTGCTTGCACACGCGGCAACCGTTGCCACTGCACATCACGCACTGCATATCGACTTCGGCCGACGGCTCGGTGAACGGGAAGAAGGACGGCCGAAAACGCACACCCAGGGGCTTCTCGAAGAACACACGGAGGAATTCCTCGATGGTGCCCTTGAGGTCAGCGAAGCTGATGTCTTCGTCGATCAGCAGACCTTCGACCTGATGGAACATCGGCGAGTGAGTGATATCGGAGTCGCAGCGATAGACACGGCCAGGACAGACGATGCGGATCGGCGGCTGTTGCGATTCCATGGTGCGTACCTGTACCGGTGAGGTATGAGTACGCAGCAACATGTTCGCATTGAAATAGAAGGTGTCATGCATCGCCCGCGCCGGATGGTGGCCGGGGATATTGAGCGCCTCGAAGTTGTGGTAGTCGTCTTCGACTTCCGGCCCCTCGGCCACGTTGTAGCCGATATGGGTGAAAAATTGCTCGACACGCTCCAGCGTGCGAGTCACCGGGTGCAGACCGCCAGAAGCCTGACCACGGCCCGGCAGGGTCACATCGATCTTTTCGGCAGCGAGCTTGGCACTCAGCGCAGCCTGCTCAAGGGAGTCCTTGCGGGTATTCAGGGCTTCCTGCACGCGCTCCTTGGCAACGTTGATCAGGGCACCGACTTTCGGACGTTCTTCGGCCGGCAGATCGCCCAGGGTCTTCATCACCTGAGTCAACTCACCTTTCTTGCCGAGATAGTGAACCCGGAGCTGCTCCAGGGCATTGACGTCTTCAGTTTGTTGCACGGCCTCAAGCGCTTGCGAGACCAATGCATCCAGGTTTTCCATGTACGGACTCCAGATACGAAATAGGGGAAGAGCTTGAAGGCTCTTCCCCTATTGGTGACGTTGGCACCGGGCGAGCCCGGTGATTGTCGGGGACTTAAGCCAGAACGGCCTTAGCTTTCTCGACAATCGCAGCAAACGCCGCTTT
>JBBNAI010000671.1:0-9512 GCA_037994305.1 Pseudomonas sp.
CAAGGAAGGCCTGATCCCGGTCAACATGTTCTACCTGTCGCAGTCGATCACCGAGAACCTGTCCGCCGAAGCCTTCTACCAGCTCGAGTGGGACCAGACCGTTGCCGACAACTGCGGCACCTTCTTCGCCAGCGCCGACGTCGTCGCCGATGGTTGCGAAACCAACTACAACATCCTTGGCCCGGGTTCGATCGCATCGATTCAGGCCGCCAAGTCTGGTGGTTTCGGCCCAGGCGCAGCGGCTGCATTGAGCCAGGTTGGCGTCACCGACGAAGGCCTGATCGTACCGCGCGCCGGCGACCAGGATGCCCGCGACAGCGGCCAGTGGGGTACTGCCCTGCGCTGGCTGGGTGAAAGCACCGAGTACGCGGCGTACTTCATGAACTACCACAGCCGTACGCCCAACGCGATCTTCACCAATGCCAGCGAAGCGGATATCACGGCTGCACTGACTACCCTCGGTGGCGCCCTGGCCCAGCCGATCCTCCTGGGCCGTGGCAGCTACGCCATGATGTACCCGGAAGATATCCAGCTCTATGGCCTGAGCTTCTCCACCACCCTGCCTACCGGCACGGCGTGGGCGGGTGAAATCAGCTACCGGCCGAACATGCCACTGGGCATCAACGGTACCGACATGACCGGCAAGCTGGCCAACACCGTGGTTGCAGGCCTGAACAGTGGCGGTTTCGCCGGTGCGCTCGATACGGCCGGGATGGTCAGCAAGGGCTACAACCGCAAGGAAGTGACCCAGGCACAGACCACCTTCACTCACTTCTTCGATCAGGTCATGGGCGCCGAGCGTCTGACCCTGGTGGGTGAAGTCGGCGTGACCTCCCTCGCTGGCCTGGAAAGCCGTGACGAAGTGGCCTACGGCCGCGACTCGATCTACGGCTCGCCGCATGGCACCGCTGCATCGAACATCGCCGCACTCGAGGAATACGGTACCCACGGCTTCTACACCAACACCTCATGGGGTTATCGCGCTCGCGCCATCTGGGACTACAACGACGTGGTCGCCGGGATCAACCTGAAGCCCAACGTCGCCTTCTCCCACGATGTCGACGGCTACGGCCCAGTGTTCAACGAAGGCGCCAAAGCCGCCAGCCTCGGTGTGGATGCCGAGTATCTGAACACCTACACCGCCAGCCTGAGCTATACCAACTTCTTCGACGGTGATTACAACACCCTGACCGATCGCGATTTCGTCGCGCTCAGCGTCGGCATGAACTTCTAATCCGGCTGCACTAGAGAATCAGTCTATGAAAACAACAAGCAAACTGATCACGGCGCTCACCCTGTCTCTGCTGGCGAGCAGCGTCCTCGCCGCTGTCTCCCCCGAGGAGGCAAACAAACTGGGCACCACCCTGACTCCACTCGGCGGCGAGAAGGCCGGCAACGCGGAAGGCACCATCCCAGCCTGGGACGGCGGCCTGCCCGTGGATGCCGCGCCGGTGACGGCCAATGGCTTCCTCGGCGAACCCTTCGCCAACGAACAGCCGCTGTACACCATCACCCCGCAGAACCTCGACCAGTACAAGGCCAAGCTCTCCGAAGGCCAACTGGCGATGTTCAAGCGCTACCCGGACACCTACAAGATGGTGGTCTACCCGAGCCACCGCACCGCGGCGGTACCGGACAAGATCAACCAGGCGGCCAAGACCAGCGCGGTGAAAACCACGCTGATGGAAGGTGGTAACGGCCTCAAGGGTTTCAGCGAGAGCCGCTACTACGCCTTCCCGATCCCGCAGAATGGCCTGGAAGTGGTGTGGAACCACATCACCCGTTACCGCGGTGGCAACGTGCGCCGCAGCATCGTGCAGGCCACTCCGCAAACCAACGGCACCTACACCCTGGTCAACTTCGAAGACGAAGTGGCGTTCCCCGACAGCATGAGCGGCCTGGCCGCAGACAAAGCGGAAAACGCTCTGCTGTTCTTCAAGCAGCGTGTGACTGCCCCGGCGCGTCTGGCCGGTAACGTGCTGCTGGTTCACGACTCGCTGGATCAGGTCAAGGATCCGCGCATGGCCTGGATCTACAACGCCGGCCAGCGTCGTGTGCGTCGTGCACCGCAGGTGGCGTATGACGGCCCGGGTACCGCTTCCGACGGTCTGCGTACCTCGGACAACTTCGACATGTACAACGGTTCGCCAGACCGCTACGACTGGAAGCTGATCGGCAAGAAGGAGTTGTACATCCCGTACAACAACTACCACATCGGTCAGCCCTCGGTTAAATACAGCGAGATCGTCAAGGCCGGCCACACCAACCAGGACCTGGCGCGCTACGAGCTGCACCGTGTCTGGGAAGTCGAAGCCACGCTGAAAGCCGGCGAGCGCAACATCTACGCCAAGCGTCGCTTCTTCATCGACGAAGACACCTGGCAGATCGCCGTGTCCGAGCACTACGACGGTCGTGGGCAACTGTGGCGTGTCGGTCAGGCCATGCTGGCCAACCACTACAAACAGCAGAGCCCGGGTTATGCCTTCGAAGCGCTGTACGACATCATCTCCGGCCGTTACCTGGCGATTGGCATGAACAACGAGGAGAAGAACGGCTACCTGTTCGGCTTCCAGGCCACCGCCGCCGACTACACCCCAGCTGCCCTGCGCAACGCTGGCGTACGTTAGACCCGGTTGGCCCTGGTCTCATCAGCCGGGGCTTCGCGTCGGGCTTGCCCGACGCAGCCACACGCAACGCTTGCTCCTTTCTAAGGCGACCCTTGCGGTCGCCTTTTTTTATTGCCCTAGCCTCTGCGACAGGTGAACATCGACGTACCTCTCGCCGCCCCAACAAAGACAACAATAGAGCCGAGGCCCGACCATGCACGACAACGTCCGCGCCCTGCCAACGCCTGCTCGCTCGCGAGTCGACGACAGCGCCCTGCCGCGCCTGCCCGCCAGCCATGTCGGTCGGCCGCGCCTGGCCCAGCGCCTGCTTGCCAGCGACAGCCGCCTGACCCTGATCTGCGCCCCAGCCGGTTTCGGCAAGAGTGTGCTGCTCAACGAATGCGCGCGCCTGGCCAACCCTGCAACCCACCTGGTCTGGCTCGACTTGCTCGGCCACCCCCTGAGCCCCAGTGAACTGCTCGCGCGCCTGGCCGCCGCCCTGCAACTCCCCCATGGCGATGGCGACCCCTGCGCGGAACTGAGCCAGCTGCTCGGCCGTGTCGAACAGCCGCTGTGGATCATCCTCGACGATTACCCGCGCCAGCCCTGCGCCGACCTCGATGCCTGCCTCGATCGCCTGCTGGAACGCGCCCCCCATACCCTGCGCTGGTGGATCAGCGGGCGCCGCCGCCCGGCCTGGAACCTGCCGCGCCTGCTACTGCAAGGCGACCTGCTGGAGCTCGATGCCCAGGCCCTGGCCCTCGACAGCGAAGAACTCGAGCGCCTGCTGCACCAGCGCCAGCTGGTTCTGCCCGATGAACTGCGCGGGCAACTGCTGCAACACAGCGAAGGCTGGCTGGCGGGTATTTGCCTGCTGCTGATCGAAGGCACCGCGCAGAACCTGGCGCAGCGCCTCAGCGCCGGCACCCCTCTGCTGCTCGACTACCTGCAGCGCGAAGTACTCAGCGGCCTGCCCGAGTCATTACTCAGTGCCCTGCGTACCCTGGCGCACATGCCGCGCTTCTGCGCTGCCCTGTGCGACCACCTGTTGGAAGATGAAGGTGGCGCCCAGGTGCTCGATCAACTGCGCCAGCGCCAGCTGTTCCTGCAAAGCCTCGATGGTTGTGGCGAATGGTTCCGCCTGTGGCGGCCGCTGGCAGCCATGCTCAAGCGCCTACCCGGTAACCACCTGCATGTGCACGCGCATATCCATGCCTGCCAATGGTTCGCCAGCCGTGGCGAAGTACGCGAGGCGGTGGAGCACGCGCTGTGGGCCGGCCAGCCCGAGGTGGCGGCCAACTACCTGCAACGCTACGGCCAGGATCAACTGCTGATCGGCCACAGCGTCTCGCAGTTCCTGCATTGGCGGGACGAACTGCCGGCCAGCCTGTTCTCCAGCACGCCACGGCTGATCATGCTGCAGTCCTGGGCGCTGATCCTCTGCGTGCGCCTCGATGAAGTGGACAGCTGCCTACTCGACATTGACCGCTTCCTGCCGCAACCCAGCGCTCGCCGTCAGCAACAGCTGATCGCCCAGTACCAGTCGGTGGTGGGCATGCTGCAGCGCCAGCGTGGCATGCGCAGCGCGCGCCAGCATTGCCTCGAAGCGCTGGACGCATTGGAAGAATCGGCCTGGTCGCAACGCATCATCTGCAACCAAGGGCTGGCCCAGCAGGCCATGGCCGAGCACGACCTGATCGCAGCCCAGCAGTACCTCCACGAGGGCCTGCGCCTGGCGCGGCAACGCGGCAACGTGCTGTTCGAAGCCCTGCTGAGTGTCGACCGTACCCAACTGCTGATGCTCTGCGGCGAACCGGCACGGGCCCTGGAGCAAGCCGAACAGGCGCTGCAGGAGCTGCAACTGGGCGACCTGCAGGGGCCGACCCTGGCGCGTCTGCTGTTGCTGCGCGGCAGCCTGCTGGCGGCCCAGGGCAAGCTGGGCGAAGCCGACGAGATGCTGCGCGCCGGCCTCAGCGAGGCGGAGCAAAGCGAGGACGCCTACCTGCTGTTCGGCTACCAGGTGCTGGCCGAGCTGGCCGCCAACCGCGGCGAGTTCGACCACGCCCAGCAACTGCTGCGCCGCGCCGAGCGGCAGATGCAGTGGCTGCAGGTCCCGGAAGTGCGCTACCGCGAAGTGCTGCGCTTCGCCCAGGGCCAGCTGTGCCTGCAACAAGGCGAGCTGGACAAGGCCCTCGAGTGTTTCCAGCAAGGCCTGCAACGCATGCAGGACGATCACTTGCTGGCCCCCTCGGGTTTCTACGACCTGCTGCCGCGGGCCCGCTACCAGGCAGCTCACACCCGCCTGCTGCTCGGCCAGACTGCCGTTGCGGTGGCCGACCTGCAGGCCCTGCGCTCAGACTGCCGGCAGTCCGGGCACCTCGCCCTGGCCGGTGAGTGCAGCCTGAGCCTGGCCGAAGCCCAGTACCTCGACGGCCAATCTGAGCTGGCGGCGGAAAGCCTGCGCCTGGCCGTGATCGAGGCCGAGCGCATCGCCCTGCTGCGTCCGCTGCAGACGCTCTACCAGCGCCGCAGCGAATGGCTGGAAGAAGTCCTCCCAGCGCTGACCAGCACAGGCTGGTACCAGCGCCTGCACAGCGAAATACTCGGCAGCGAGGTGGCCCTGGAACCCAGCGAGTCACTGCTGAGCAAACGCGAACTGGCGGTGCTCGAACTGATCGCCCAGGGCTGCTCCAACCAGCAGATCGCCGAGCAGCTGTACATCTCCCTGCACACGGTGAAAACCCATGCGCGGCGCATCAACGTCAAACTCGGCGTCGAACGCCGCACCCAGGCCGTCGCCCGCGCCAAGGCCGAGGGCTGGATCAGCTGAGGGCTTGCGCGGAGCCAGGCGCCAACTGTGGCGCCTGGCTATGTCGCCATACCGAGGCGCACACCCCGCCCAGCAGCAGGACGATGGCCAGCAACTCCAGCAGATTGGGCAAGCGCTGCAAGTAGATGAAGCCATAGACCAGGGCGAAGAACGTCTCGAACACCACCATCTGCCCCGACAGGGTCAGCGGCAACCGTCGCGCACTGGCATTCCAGAAGACATAGCCAAGCCAGGACGCGACCACCGCCAGCACTGCGTTGATCACCCAGAAGCTGTGCCAGCGTTCGGCGGCCAGTTGCGGTTGCACGCCATCCAGATCGAGCGCCAGCGCACCCAGCCAGATCATCCCGGCGAGCAGGCCGGTGGCCAAACCGATCAGCAGTGACCACTCGTTGCTGTTGAAGCGCTGCTGACGCTTCATGCTGCGCGCGTTATCGGTGGCGAACCAGCTCCAGCAGGCCAGCGCCAGCAGTGCACAACCCAGGCCGAAGAGCTGGTCGAACAGCGGCAGGCTGCGGGTTTCGGCATTGAACAGGGCTTCCAGGTTGATGCACAGAATCCCCGCCAGAATCGCCAGCAGCGGCCACACCAGTTGGCGCAGCGGCGGCGCATCCGCCTCGTTGCGTCCCAGCAGGGTAATGGTCAGCGGCAGCACGCCGATGATCAGCGAAGTCGGCGCGATACCCACGCGCTGGATGGCCGCCGCCAGCAACACGAAGTAGATGATGTTGCCGCTCAGGGCCAGGCGCAGCAGCACCGGCACATCCGCCCAAACGAGCTTGCGCAGCAGGCCACGGGCCAGCGGCAGGGCCATCAGCAGCGAGACCAGGCCATACAGCAGGAAGCGCCCGCAGCTCAGCAGCAGCGGCGGAAAGTCGCTGAGCAGCGCCGGGCCGAGAAACACCATGCCCCACACCGCCCCCGCCAGACCGCCGTACATCACACCCTGTTTCATGCTCATGCCAACTCGTGATGGCGTGCCCACATAGGCCAGCCCTGGTCGCCAAGGCTATGGGGCTTTACCTGTTTCGACAAACGAAGCCTTGGCATCCAGCCATTCCTTTATGGAATGGCCTTGCTATTCACGCCCGATCACCCAAACGAGGCCGTGGTGCGCTGTGGCAGCTGCACCAAGGCCGCCCATGAACGGCACCTGACCCAGGCCACCAACGCCTAGTGCACGTTCCCGGCGCTGCCAGTCAGCGGCTCCTGGCCCTGCGGGGTAACAATCACCGTGGCGGTAATCCCCGCCGCCAGCAGCACGCCATCCGGCACCTCGTCGATATGGATGCGCACGGGCACGCGCTGGGCCAGGCGCACCCAGTTGAAGGTCGGGTTGACGTCGGCCACCAGCTCGCGGCTGTCCGGGTTGTCGCGGTCGTAGATGGCCCGGGCGATGCTCTCGACGTGCCCGCGCAGGCGCTCGCCGCTCATCAGCTGCAGCTCGACCGGATCATTCACGCGGATGTGCGGCAGCTTGGTTTCCTCGAAGTAGCCGTAGACCCAGTAGGAATCCTGGTCGACCAGCGCCAGCTTGGCCTCGCCGACCCGCGCGTAGTCGCCGCGGTGCACGTTGAGGTTGGTCACGTAACCATCCACCGAGGCCCGCACCTGGGTGCGCGCCAGGTTGAGCTGGGCTGCGGCCAGGGCGGCCAGCGCCTGCTGGACGTCGGCAGCGGCGGCCAGCGCCAGGTTGCTGGCATCATCCAGGCTCTCGCGCGAGACCACCTGCTCGTCCATCGCCGCCCGGCGCTTGGCGTTCTGCTGGCGCATCACCAGGGTCGCCTGGCGCGACGCCACCAGCGCCTCGGCCTGGCGCACGGCGAGCTGGTAGTGCTCGGGGTCGATCTGCAGCAGCAGGTCGCCACGCTTGACCTGCTGGTTGTCGTGCACCGGCACCTCGACCACCACCCCGGAGACATCGGCGGCGACATTGATGATGTCGGCACGCACGCGGCCGTCGCGGGTCCAGGGGGTGTCCATGTAGTTCACCCACAGGGTGCGCCCGATCAGCAGGGCTACAGCCAGGATGAGCAGGGTCGCCAACAGGCTGAAGACGGATTTGAGGGTCATGATCGACTCGTGATTAGCGGTAGATGGTCAGCGCCAGGCCACCGAAGAGGCAGGCGAACAGGCTCAGGCGAAACAGCGCCGGATGCCAGGTGAAGCGGTACAGGCCGGCGCTGGCCAGCAGCCGGTCGAGGCCCCAGCACAGCGCCATGGCGACCACGAACAGCAAGGTCAGGGTCGGCATGTAGAGGCCGTGGAAGGCCACTTCGCGGGGCAGGCTGTCAGGCAGCATGGTGGGTATTTCCTGTGCGGGGCTCGGCATCCCGCAGCGGTGACTGCGGGTCGAGCAGGGAGCTGCGGATGAAGTGCAGGTAGCTGAGTACGCGGCGCAGCGGCGAACTCTCGAAGTCCGGCGCACGTGGCTCGGCAGTGGCCCTGGTCGCCGCGATGGCCTGCTCGACTGCGGCCAGGGCCCGCTCGCGATTGCCCTCGCCGGGCTGCACGAACAGGCGGATCAGCGCGCGGCCCATGGCACGAATCGCCAGGCGCCAGGGCATGCCTGCGGCGTAGCAGGGCTCGGCGGGCAGGGCTTCCTGCTCGCGGCGCAATTCGATCACCGCGTGGCCGACTTCCAGCACCAGGAAGGTCCAGCGCAACAGGCGGCGCTGCACCTGCGGGCTACGCGTGGCCAGGCCATAGCCCTGGTTGAGCAGGTCGCGGGTACCACTCTCGAACGACGCTACCAGCCCGTCCAGCGGTTCGCTGATGGCCTGCACCACGCGCCGGCGCAGGTCGTTTTCCAGGCGCCGCCACATCCAGGCGCTGGTCGGTGGCAACAGCACGGCGGCAAACGCGGCGGCCAGCAGCTGCGCCAGCAACAGCGCGATATAGGAATTGAGCATGTGTGCCGGGTCGTAGACGGTGAGATTCTGCGGGATCGCGCCGACGCAGAAGAACACCAGCAAACCCAGGCCGCAGCCGGCCCATTGCGGCTTGATCGAGAGGAACGCGCCGAGGGCGAACACTGGCGCCAGCGCCATGCACAGCAGCGGAAAGCCATCCAGGTGCGGCATGACGAAGAAGGTCACGGTGAAACCGAAGACCGCCGCGATCAGCGTGCCGAGCGCCATCTGCAGGGCCAGCCGGGCCGGATCGGGCGCCGCCGAGACCAGCACCGAGACGGCCGCCGCGGTCAGCACGAAGCTGCTGCCGCTGGGCCAGGCAGTGACGATCCAGAACGCCCCGAGCAGCAGCACCAGCAAGGCCGTGCGCACACCCACCACCAGCGCGCCGACGGCATTGGCCTTGGGCGAGAAACGGTGCTCGCCCTGCTCGCGTGCGTGCTTGTGTGCGGCCAGCGAGGCGTGGGTCTGGGCGTAGTTGTGCAGGTCGTCGGCGAAGCGGTAGAGCAACTCGGCAGCGGTGTTGAAGTCCAGCCGCTCGGCCGGCTCGACCTGCAAGGCGAGCCGCGCACTGCGAATGCGCTGCATCAGGCGCAGGCGATGGGCATCCAGTTGGCTCGCCAGGGCCAGCGCATCACTGGCGGTCAGCGCGCGCTCGCGCCATGGCTCAAGCACCTGGCGCACTTCGTCGAGGCAGGGTTCGAGAGCCTGTAGCACCGCCACGGCACCCTGGCTGCGCAGGCGTTCGAGCAATTGGTAGAGGGCGTGGTAACGGGTGGTGAGAACCATGAACTCGCTGTTCAGGCGGGCCATGCGCCGGCTGCGCAGGCGCATGTGCGGGTCCTCGAAGGTGGTCGCGCTGCGCAGTGCTTCCAGCCCCACGGCCTGGGCGGCGAAGGCCACGTTAGCCTGCTCGAACGCCTCACGCTGACCGCCGCCAAGATGGCCGAGGACGAAGCTGGCGAAGGCGCCGAAGCGCTGGTACAGGGCATTGCGCATGGCGGCCGTGGAGGTCTGCGGCAGGATGGTCGCGCTGACCATGCCGGCACAGAAGATCCCCAGGCTGATCTCCAGCAGGCGCCAGACCGCCTGCATGAAGGCCACGTCCGGCTGCAGGGTGGCCGGCAGGCCGATCAGCGTCGCGGTGTAACCGGCGAGCATGCA
>JBBNAI010000672.1:0-1821 GCA_037994305.1 Pseudomonas sp.
AACGACAAGCTCATGGGTGCTTCCTGATGGCGACGGGCTGGTAGAGCCTAAACCCTGGCTCAGATAGCGGCCAGCCAGGCTTGGTGTTATGTCGGCGTGAAGGGGGGCGACTGGCTAAGCGGGTAACTGCAAAGGCCTATGCAACGTTGAGTACTTCTGCGGCGAGACGGTCGAGGTTCTGCTCGTTGGCTGGGATGACCAGGGCCGCGATACGCTGGTGCTCGGCCACGGAATCGAACTCCTGACGCCAGTCCACCCGTGTCTGCGAGCCTTGCGCGTTAAAGCGGATAGTCAGCAGAAAGTGGTGACCATTGAGGTGCTCGATGACCACCCGTTGCTGCGGCACTACCTCGATAAACAGGCTCTCGTTCGGGTAGTCGCTGCCGTCCGGGCCATGCATGACGAAGCGCCACCTGCCGCCGGGACGCAGATCAAACTCGCTGAAGGTATTGCTAAAGCCATTCGGCCCCCACCAGCGTGCCAGATGAGCTGGGTCACTGAAGGCCTGGTACACGCGAGCGCAGGGCGCATCGATCAGGCGCGAGTGGACGAAAGCGCGCTCGTCGTTGCTTTCATCATTGTGCTCATTCATCCGCGTCTCCCGAGGTGGGTGGGGTGTCGCTCATCGCTGGCCGAGCGCATTACAGCCGCACAAAGTAAGGCAGTACCGAGAGCGTCCCGCCAATCCCTACCAGCAACAGGGTGTCTTCGGTGAAGTACGGAAAGATCATCAACGCCAGGCCGCAGACCATCGGCACCACGGCGTTCTGCTTCTTGCCATAGAGGAAGTAACCGAACCCTACCGAACCGAACAACAGGCCCCACAGCAGCAGTGATGTACTCAAGATGGCCCTCGCAGAAGGGTTGGCTAGTGGGCTGATTTCATCCGTTATCGACGCTCAGGCTGGTTGAGCGGTGTCACGCAAAGACGGGACGAAAGAAACTGCGCTCATAACTGAGGATGCAGCGAGTGTCTGCGGCGTACTGGAATGCAGCCTGGCACTCCTGGTCGTGCAGCGACTTTTCCCGGTACGCCTCGTACAGCGCCAGGGAGGGGAAGCTGAACATCGCCAACGCTACGTTGTTGGCGCCCTCCGAAGGGAGAAAGTAGCCATGGTGCGTACCGCCCAATCTCTCGACCAGAGGAATCCACAGTTTGCCGTAGTGCTCAAATTCCTTGAGCTTGTATGGGTCGATGATGTAACGCAGATAACAGGTGACCATGGGTGCTCTTTCGTATTGATGGTGGATGGGGCTGCGTGGCTGAAGGGTCAGGCCTCAGGCTCCGACCATACCGCGAACTCATTGCCACTTGGCTCGGTGAAGTGGAACCGCCGGCCGCCCGGAAATGAAAAGATCGGCTTCACAACCAGGCCTCCCGCAGTTGTCACCTTGGTGAGTGTTTCCTCCAGGCGCTCACTGTAGAAAACAATCAGTGCGCTGCCATTGCTCGTGCTAGCAGCCATTTCAGACCTGAAGAACCCGCCATCCAATCCTTGGCCAGAGAAAGCGGCGTAGTCCGGGCCGTAATCCACAAAGGCCCAGCCGAAGGCGGATTGAAAGAACGACTTGGTGGCGGCTAGATCCTTGGCGGGGTATTCCACGTAGTTGATTTTTTCGTGAGCGGGCATGGGGGATTTCCGTTGGAGCTAATACCAAGTTAACCGGATGAATGGAGCCGGCTTGTCGGCGGAGTGATTTGCAGTGGGTCGTAAAATCTGCGAAGCAAATGCCCCATTGAAAACTATCAGGTCGAACACCTATCTCAGTTGTGGTAACCCGACTGCATTGCGATATTCAACAACACATATCCAACAACTT
>JBBNAI010000673.1:0-7752 GCA_037994305.1 Pseudomonas sp.
CATCCCCATCGCCATCCGCCAGGTGTTCTGGCGCATCCTGATGTTCTACATCCTGGCGATCTTCGTAATCGGCATGCTCATCCCTTACACCGAACCGAGCCTGATGCAGAACGATGCCAGCGACATCAGCGTGTCGCCCTTCACCCTGCTGTTCGAACGTGCCGGCTTCGCCGCCGCGGCCAGCGTGATGAACGCGGTGATCCTCACGGCCATCCTCTCGGCCGGCACCTCCGGCATGTATGCCTCGACGCGCATGCTGTACAACCTGGCACTGCAGGGCAAGGCGCCGCAGCTGTTCGCCCGCCTGTCTGCCAGCGGCGTGCCGCGCAACGCGCTGTACGTCACCACTCTGGTCGGCGCGCTGTGTTTCTTCACCTCCATCGTCGGCGACAGCACCCTGTACACCTGGCTGTTGAACACCTCAGGCATGTGCGGTTTCATCGCCTGGCTGGGCATCGCCATCTCCCACTATCGCTTCCGCAAGGGCTATCTGGCCCAGGGCGGGCGCCTGGAAGACCTGCCCTACCGCGCCAAGCTGTTCCCCTTCGGCCCGCTGTTCGCCTTCAGCCTGTGCCTGGTGATCACCCTGGGGCAGAACTACCAGGCCTTCGTCGGCGAAAACATCGACTGGGCTGGCCTGATCGCCACCTACATCAGCTTGCCGCTGTTTCTTGCCATCTGGCTGGGCTATCGCCTGAAGAAGGGCAGCCGACTGGTGAGCTACCGGGATATGGATGTGCGCGGCAGCGACGACTGACGGTTGCCACCCCAGCGCAGTTTGGGCAAAATGCCGCCCGTCCTAGGGGAGTAGTCTCCCGTGAGCGCCCGCTCACCCGGCATGCGTCAACACACTTGCTCCGCAGAGCATGGCGCATGCGACCCAAGGCCCTAACCGGCCTGGGTTTGACAAGACCTATGACACGCACACCTTACCCGGGGCGGGGAGGTAGTACGTGTCATAGAACAGTCAAACCCGCCCCTTAGGAACCGCCTGATGTTGGAATCCCTGCTCGTCCCCACTGGAATCGTCGCCCTCGCCGAAATTGGCGACAAGACGCAGCTGCTCGCGCTCGTATTGGCCTGCCGCTTCCGTCGACCCTGGCCGATCATCTGGGGCATTCTCGTCGCCACCCTGGCCAACCACTTCGTCGCGGGTGCTGCCGGCAACTGGGTCGCCGGGTTCTTCTCGCCCACCACCCTGAGCTGGATCCTCGCTGCCAGTTTCGCCGCCGTCGCCCTATGGACCCTGGTGCCGGACAAGCTGGACGACGATGAAGAGTCCCGCCTCAAGCGCTTCGGCCCGTTCGTGACCACGCTGATTGCGTTCTTCCTCGCCGAAATGGGCGACAAGACGCAGATCGCCACGGTCATGCTGGCCGCGCAATACCCGGATCTGTTCTGGGTGGTGATCGGTACCACGCTGGGCATGCTGCTGGCCAACGTGCCGGTGGTGCTGGCGGGTAACTTCGCTGCCGATCGTCTGCCGCTGACGCTCATTCGTCGCCTCGCCGCCCTGGCCTTTGCTGCCCTGGCGATCTACGCGAGCTGTCAGGCACTGGGGATTGGCGCCGGCGGCTGAAAACCACCCGCGCCACACCCCGTCCAGGGGCAGATGCCAACCTCGGCCGGGCTGGGTAATCTGTGCAAGGAGTTGCACAGCCAGCCCAACCAAGGAGTAGTAAATGTCACTGGATGAGATGAAAAAGCGAGTGCGCCAGCATATCGACCTGAGTTGGAACAAGGGTCGCCTGGCGCTCGCCGAGCAGTTGCACAGCGCCGACTTCCTCTACAAGAGTTCGTTCATGGGCCGCCCGCTGAACAGCCAGGGGTTTGCCCTGATGGTGCAAGAGATACGCAGCGCCATGCCGGAACTGGAGGTGGTGCTCGAAGAATGCATCGCCGAAGGTAACAAGGTGGTCACCTGGAGCACCCTGATCGGCACCATCGAAAAGCCGGCCCTGGGCTACCCGCCCAGCGACAAGGTGCTGAGCATCTCAGCCATGGCCTTTTGGACGCTCACCCCGTCTGGCGACATTCGCGAAATCTGCACCATGTTCGACATGGAGAGCTTCCGCTCCCAGCTCGGCCTGCAGACCCAGTCCTTCGCTGAAAAAGCCCTGCCCTGAAACAAAACCGGCGCCCTCGGCGCCGGTTTTTCCATCACTTCTTGGCTTGCTGATACAGCGGCATCACCTTGGGAATCGCCGCCCGCAGTGCGTCGATCCGGCTGGTGGACGAAGGGTGGGTGCTCATGAACTCCGGCGGCGCACCGCCACCGGCCTTGCTCATTTTCTGCCACAGGCTGATGGCCGCGTTCGGGTCATAACCGGCGCGAGCGGACAGTTCCAGGCCGATGATATCCGCCTCGTTTTCGTTGGACCGGCTATTGGGCAGGGTCATCAGGTACTCCACGCCGGTATCGGCCATCTGCTTACCGACATCACCCAGACCAAGCAGGGCCGAGCCCATCTGGGTCGCCATCTGCGTGCCGTAGGCCTTGGACATCGCCTCGCGGCTGTGCTCGCGCAAGGCGTGAGCAATCTCGTGGCCCATGACCGCCGCCAGCTCGGCATCGGTCAGCTGCAGCTGGGTGATCAGGCCGCTGTAGACGATGATCTTGCCACCGGGGCCGCAGTTGGCGTTGAGTTCGTCGCTCTGGATCAGATTGACCTGCCAGTCCCACTGCGCCGCATCGGCACGGAACACCGGCGCCTGGGCAATCAGGCGCTTGGCAATGGCGCTGACGCGCGCGGCATTCTTGCTGTTCTTGTCCAGCGCCCCCTGGGTTGAGGCCTCGCTCAGCGTCTCCTGATAGGCCTTGGCGTACATGCCGTCGACCTCCTGTGCAGACAGCATGCTGAACATGTACTGCTTGCGCTCGACGCCCACTGCGCCGCCACTGGTGGTGTTAACGGCCTGGCAGGCGGCCAACAGGGAGCAGCCGGCAACGGCAGCCAGACGAAACAAGGTATGCATGTGAATCTCCATTTCAAACGAGCGCCGTATGCTAGGGCGCCCTTGGCTTCAGGACAACTGTCCTGCTTGAACTATGACTCGTCGCCATCTTTGCTAGTTGCAGAGGCTAATGCTTTTCCGGCCAGCGGCCGATATGCCAGGGACAGGCGCAATCTAGACACTGCGGAGTTCCCATGCGATTCAAGTCGATTCAGTTTTCCGTCGCGGCACTGGCGGGTGCCAGCATCCTCGCAGTCGTCGTCGCCCTCGTGCTGTATGCGCTGTACACCAGTTCGCGCACCCAAGCCCTGCTGCAAGAGCGCAGCCACGACCTGCTCGAGCAGGTGATCGACCAGCGCCTAGTCGCCCTGGCCGAGGCCCAGGTTGGCCAGCTGCAGCGTCAGTTCGAAGTGCCCATGACCCAGGCCAAATCCCTGGCCATCCTCAACAGCCGCCTGGGCGCCAGCGACGGCACCGCGATCAACCTCAGTCGCGACGAGTTGACTGCGCTGCTCGGCGAGAACCTCAAGGCCAACCCGCAACTGATCGACTTCTACATTGGCTGGGAAGCCAACGCCTTTGACCAGGAAGACGACCTGTATGCCGGGCAAAAGGAAAACGGCTACGACGCCACCGGCCGCTACATGCCTTGGTGGTACCGCAGCGGCAGCGAGCTCAAGCTCGAACCGCTGACCATCGAGATGATGGAAAGCGAAAAGGTGCTTCCCACCGGCGTGCGCGAAGGCGAGTACTACCTGTGCCCGAAAGCCACCAAGCAGCCCTGCGTGATCGACCCGGCCGCCTATGACTTCGGTGGCAAGCAGGTGCTGGTGGCCTCGTTCAACGCGCCGATCCTGGTCGGCGGCCAGTTCAAGGGCGCGGTGGGCAACGACTTTGCCCTCGACTTCATCCAGGGTCTGTTGACCACCGCCAAGAGCGGCCTCTATGACGGCGCCGGCGAGCTGGCCCTGGTCGCCGGCAATGGCACCCTTATCGCTGCCACCAAGGACGCCAGCCTGATCGGGCAACCTGCCGGCAAGGCGCTCGGCGACACCCTGGCCAGCCAGCTCAAGCAGAGTTCGGGCACTGCTCCAATCTCCAATCTCGACGAGGAACGCCAGGTCTTCCAGTTGCTGCTGCCGTTCCAGGTTGCCGGCACCAGCACCCGCTGGACGCTGGCCATCGAGCTGCCAACCTCCGCCGTATTCGCCGACCTCAAGCAGCTGCAGGATGTGCTGGCCGACCAGGCCCGCGAAGACACCATCGGCATGACCGTGGTCGGCCTGATCATCGCCGCCATCGGCCTGCTGGTGATCTGGTTCGTCGGTTACGGCATCGCCCGGCCGCTGAAACAGATGGTCGGCATGCTCGACGATATCGCCAAGGGCGATGGCGACCTCACCGTGCGCCTGAATGTGGACCGTGCCGACGAGCTGGGGCAGATCGCCAATGGCTTCAACACCTTCCTCAACAAGCTACAGAGCATGATCCGCGACGTGGTGGGCTCGGTGCAGAAGGTCAGCGACTCGTCCGAGCACACCGCCGATATCGCCATCCGCACCAACCAGGGCGTGCAGAAACAGATGGCCGAGATCGATCAGGTCGCCACCGCCGTGCACGAGATGACCGCCACCGCCCAGGACGTGGCGCGCAACGCGACCCTGGCCGCCGAAGCCGCCAATCATGCCGATCGCTCGGCCAACGACGGCAAGACCATCGTGCACCGCACCTCCACCGCCATTGCCGCGCTGGCCACCGAGATCGGCCGCGCCACCAGCGTGGTGCAGACCCTGGCCAAGGACAGCGAGAACATCAACGCGATCCTCACCGCCATCCGCGGCATTGCCGAGCAAACCAACCTGTTGGCGCTCAACGCGGCCATCGAAGCTGCGCGGGCGGGCGAGCAGGGTCGCGGCTTCGCCGTGGTCGCTGATGAGGTGCGCAACCTCGCGCAGAAGACCCAGCAGGCCACCGAAGAAATCCAGCAGATGATCCAGCAACTGCAGCAGGGCACCCGCGAAGTGGTCAGCGTCATGGAGCAGAGCCAGACGCGCACCGACGAGAGCGTGCAGCAGGCGGCGATCGCGGCCGAGGCGCTGGAGTCGATTACCCAGGCGGTCTCGGTGATCAACGACATGAACACGCAGATTGCCAGTGCCGCCGAGGAGCAAAGTGCGGTAGCCGAGGACATCAACCGCAACGTCACCAACATCGGCCAGGTCGCCGCGGAAGTGGCCGGTGGTGCCGACGAAGCCAGCCAGGCCAGCGCCGAACTGACCAAACTGGCCGAGCAGCAACGTCGGTTGATCAATCAGTTCCGCGTATAGCTCGGAGAGCGAAAGCCCAGACCGTATGGCGACAGATCCCGGACTGAAGTCCGGGCTACGCCGCTGTCAGACCTTGTGCGCCCAGCGCTGGCGCAACCAGTCCAAGTCTTCGGGGCGAGTGATCTTCAGATTGTCCGCCCGCCCCTCCACCAGGCGCGGGGCCAGACCGGCCCATTCCAGGGCTGACGCTTCATCGGTCACCGCCACCCCCGCCACCAGGGCATCGGCCAAGGCGCGGTGCAAAGCGGCGAAGTGGAACATCTGCGGCGTATAGGCCTGCCAGATCTGGCTGCGATCCACGGTTTCCGCCACGCGCCCGTCTGCACCGGCACGCTTGAGCGTGTCGCGCGTCGGCACCGCCAGCAGGCCGCCAACCGGGTCATCTGCCAGCTCAAACAGCAACTGATCGAGATCATCACGGCTGAGGTTCGGGCGCGCAGCGTCGTGCACCAGCACCCAGTCATTTTCCTGCGCGCCCAGTTCAAGCAGGCGCAGCAGGCCACTGAGCACCGAGTCGGCACGCTCGTTACCACCATCGGCTCGCTGGATACGCGGGTCGCTGGCGCCGGGCAATTCCGGCCAATAGGGATCGTCC
Source organism: Pseudomonas sp. (assembly GCA_037994305.1). Taxonomy (GTDB): domain Bacteria; phylum Pseudomonadota; class Gammaproteobacteria; order Pseudomonadales; family Pseudomonadaceae; genus Aquipseudomonas. The sequence continues at coordinate 5,878 of JBBNAI010000673.1, forward strand.
ACCGACAGGCAGAGCACCAGGCCCTTGAGCTGCGGATGGTCGAGGAAACAATCGAGGGTGTGTTCGAGGATGGTCCGGCCGGCCAGCTGCAGGTACTGCTTGGGACGGTCGGCGCGCATGCGTGAACCCACGCCGGCGGCGGGAATCACCACCCAGAAGGCCGGCAAGGCAGTGCGGGTCATTCGGCCAACTGATAGAGGGTCTCGCCCTCTTTGACCATGCCCAGCTCGTGACGAGCCCGCTCTTCAACGGTCTCGGTGCCTTTCTTCAGCTCCAGCACTTCGGCCTCGAGAATGCGGTTACGCTCCAGCAAGCGCTCGTTCTCGCCCTGTTGTTCGGCGATCTGATGCTTGAGGTCCGTCACCTGGGCCAGGCTGCCCTCACCCACCCACAGGCGGTACTGCAGGGCAGTAAGCACCAATAGCAGGGCAACGAACAACCAGTAGGGAGCTTTAGCCATCTAACTCTGAATCCATAAGAAAAGGGCAGCTTGCGCTGCCCTTTTACCACTTCTTGTACCACTACTGAAAACGTCGCGAGCAAAGGTCAGGCGAACCCAACGTCAACGCCGTATGGCGTACGAAGCCCGCGCAGTGCTCAGCCGCGGAACTCGGCGCGGCCCTTGTACGGGGCTTTCCCGCCCAATTGCTCTTCGATGCGCAGCAGTTGGTTGTACTTGGACACGCGATCCGAACGGCACAGGGAGCCGGTCTTGATCTGGCCAGCGGCAGTGCCCACAGCCAGGTCGGCAATGGTGCTGTCCTCGGTCTCACCAGAGCGGTGCGAAATGACCGCGGTGTAGCCGGCGGCCTTGGCCATCTGGATGGCTTCCAGGGTTTCGGTGAGCGAGCCGATCTGGTTGAACTTGATCAGGATCGAGTTGCCGATGGACTCGTCGATGCCGCGCTTGAGAATTTTGGTATTCGTTACAAACAAGTCGTCGCCAACCAGCTGCACCTTCTCGCCGATCTTGTCGGTCAGCACTTTCCAGCCGGCCCAGTCGGACTCGTCCATGCCGTCTTCGATGGAGATGATCGGGTAGCGCTGGGTCAGGCCGGCCAGGTAGTCGGCGAAACCTTCGGCACTGAATACCTTGCCTTCACCAGCCAGGTCGTACTGACCGTCTTCGAAGAACTCGGAAGAAGCGCAGTCCAGGGCCAGGGTCACGTCAGTGCCCAGCTTGTAGCCAGCATTGGCTACGGCTTCGGCGATGGCCGCCAGGGCGTCTTCGTTGGAGGCCAGGTTCGGCGCGAAGCCGCCTTCGTCACCGACTGAGGTGCTCAAGCCACGGGCTTTGAGCACGGCTTTCAGGTGATGGAAGATCTCGGTGCCCATGCGCAGCGCGTCGGAGAAGGTCTTGGCGCCAACCGGCTGGACCATGAACTCCTGGATGTCGACGTTGTTATCGGCGTGCTCGCCACCGTTGATGATGTTCATCATCGGTACCGGCATCGAGTAGACGCCTGGGGTGCCGTTGAGGTCGGCGATGTGCGCGTACAGCGGCACGCCCTTGGCCTGCGCGGCAGCCTTGGCGGCGGCCAGGGACACTGCGAGGATGGCGTTGGCGCCCAGGCTGCCTTTGTTCTCGGTACCGTCCAGGTCGATCATGGCCAGGTCGAGGGCTTTCTGCTCGCGGGCATCTTTGCCCAGCAGCAGGTCACGGATCGGGCCGTTGATGTTGGCCACGGCCTTCAGCACGCCCTTGCCCAGGTAACGGCTCTTGTCGCCATCACGCAGTTCCAGCGCTTCGCGCGAACCGGTGGAAGCACCGGACGGCGCACAGGCGCTGCCGATGATGCCGTTTTCGAGGATTACATCGGCTTCTACAGTGGGGTTGCCACGGGAGTCGAGAACCTCACGGCCCTTGATGTCGAC
>JBBNAI010000674.1:0-4256 GCA_037994305.1 Pseudomonas sp.
GCGCCGACCCTGCCCAAGGATCACCTGATGGTGGTCAACCTGTCCGGCCGCGGCGACAAGGACATGCAGACCGTCATGCACCACCTCGACCTGTCCAAATCGGAGAACAACTGATGAGCCGTTTGCAAAGCCGATTTGCCGAGCTGAAACAGCAGAACCGTGCCGCCCTGGTGACCTTCATCACCGCCGGCGACCCCAACTACGACGCCTCGCTGGCGATCCTCAAGGGCCTGCCGGAAGCCGGCGCCGACGTGATCGAGCTGGGCATGCCGTTCACCGACCCAATGGCCGACGGCCCGGCCATCCAGCTGGCCAACATCCGCGCCCTGGGCGCCAAGCAGAACCTGGCGAAAACCCTGCAGATGGTTCGCGAGTTCCGCGCCGGCAACCAGAGCACCCCGCTGGTGCTGATGGGCTACTTCAACCCGATCCACTACTACGGCGTGCCGCGCTTCATCGCCGACGCCAAGGAAGCCGGCGTCGATGGCCTGATCGTGGTCGACCTGCCGCCGGAACATAACGTCGACCTGTGCGACCCCGCCCAGGCCGCCGGTCTCGACTTCATTCGCCTGACCACCCCGACGACTGACGACCAGCGCCTGCCCACCGTACTCAACGGCAGCTCGGGCTTCGTCTATTACGTCTCGGTAGCCGGTGTCACCGGTTCCGGCTCGGCCACCATCGAGCACGTCGAAGAAGCGGTAGCGCGCCTGCGCCGCCACACCGACCTGCCGATCAGCATCGGCTTCGGCATCCGCACCCCGGAACACGCGGCGACCATCGCCCGACTGGCCGACGGCGTGGTAGTCGGCTCGGCGCTGATCGACCAGATCGCCAACGCCGAGAATGACGATGCTGCGGTCAAAGGCGTGCTCAACCTGTGCAGCCAGCTTGCCGAAGGGGTACGCGGCGCGCGCCGCTAAACCCGAAAGCAAAAAGCCGCTGCTTCCTAACGGGAGCAGCGGCTTTTTTATGCCTGTTCTCAAGCCAGGTAGCGACTCAGGCCACCTTGCCACTTACCAGCCTGAGTACCTGCCAGTAGCTCGGCGGCACCGGCACGTGGCCGCGCTCACGCAGCAGGGCGTGGAGCTGCGGCAGGCGGAAAAATGGCACCGAAGCCATCAGGTGATGCTCGATGTGATAGTTGACCCGGATCGGCGCGACGAAAGCGCGGGCCAGCCAGCCGGCACGCGTGGTGCGAGTGTTGCGCAGGGTGTCGCGGCTGGGCTCCAGGCAGGCGTGTTCGGCCATCGAGCGGATGCGGATGAACAGCGGGAAGGGCGTGACGTAGGCCAACGCCCAGACAGCGTAGAGCCAGGCATGACCGCTGGCCCACAGCACGGCCAACAGCAGGCCGTTGGTGATCAGCATGCCGGCGGCGTTGGCAAGGAAGGTCAGCGGGTAGTCCCACCAGCGCCGGCCAGCCTGGGGCAGGCGTTGGACATCGTTGGCCACCGTCCACTTGAGCACACCGGCATCCATCAGCACGCGGCCCAGCACGAACTTGGCCCCGGTCACGCCGAACAGATCACGGGCCAGCTTGCGCAGCAGGGATTGGCGCGTGGTCGGGAAGCCGGACACCAGGGACAGGTCGGGATCGTCCTCGGTCGAGGTCTTGGCGTGGTGCACCAGGTGGTAGGGGCGGTACTTGTGCAGCTCATTCCACACCGGTCGCGCGCACAGCCAGTCGGCCAGCACGTCGTTGCCCCACTTGCTCTTGAACAGGGTGCCGTGGGCCGCATCGTGCTGCAGGATGGCCAGGCACAGCTGGCGCCCACCGATGATCGCCAGGGCGAGCGGCAGGGCCAGGAGCAAGGCCCACAGGGGCAGGTTTACCTGCACCCAGGCCAGCGCGGCGAAGGTCAGCGCCAGCACGGCCCAGGTCGAGAATACGGCCCAGGCGCCGCGCCAGTCGGAGCGCTGGGTCAGGGCTTTGATTTCTTCACGGCTGAACAGGTCGCTTATTTTTGTTTTTGTCTGCATGACAGGGACTCAGTGAACGCGGCCAGCCGCTGGCCGCTGTGGGGTTTCCGGTAGGGCTTGGGCGCTGTCGAACAGGCCGCGCCAAATCTGCTGGCCCTGCTCGACAAAGCGCTGCACGCATTCGATGAAAGCCTGGCGCGCGGCGGTGTCGACCATCGGCTCGGGGAGCAGCGGATCGAAGCGCACCTGGCGGATCGCCCGGCTGCCCAGCAGGAATACTTCGCGGGCCGCCACGTCGGGCTCCAGCTCGCTCGCCCTGTGGCGCCACGCGTCCAGCTGGCGACTGGTCTGCAGGTAGCCGGCAGTCAGGGCCTGGCCATCCCAGAGCTGGCGGATCCGCGCCTCCTGCTGCGCCTCGAAACGCGCGCCGACAAACACCAGCGCCTCCGCCTCCAGGCCCAGGTTCAACAGGCGCTGGCGCACCGCATCACTGTCCGCCTCGATATTGTTCGGGCGGATGTGCAAACCCTTGTCGAGCGCCTGGAACCCCAGCATCTGCAAGGCACGCTCACGCCGGCGCAGGGCCAGGCGGTCGGTACGGCCGAGACCAGCGCACGCCACCATCAGGTAATCGCCATTCCAGGGCCGCAAGCTGGCCTCGACACTACGCCAGGTCGCTAGCTCGCCAGACAGCTGCAGCGCCTCCGTACCCAGCCGGTAGCTGCCGCGCCCGGCACCGGCGATCAACGATTCAGCCGACAACCGCGCCAGGGCCACGCGCACGTTGTTCGCGCTGATACCGAACAGCTGGCAGGCACGGATCGCCTCACGCGCCTGCAAGGGCTCACCGTTGCTGGCGACCAGCAGTTCGAGAATCAGGCTCTTGGCCGAAGGTTTCATCGCGGGCAACTCATCAAAAATTACAGATACAAAACTTATATTCCTTGATAAGTAATATTTCAATACTGGAAATCTTCTGCGCCTCTTCGTACCTATTTTTGGCCGAAATCACCCCAATCGGCCCTGAATGACCGGCTGATCTTTGTTGGTACGCGCCGTCTGCGCCAGACTCATGCAATAAATAGCGCTGGCCGCCGCAATACTTGCCGGGAAAGCAAAGATGAAAACCACCCTGGACGAACTGCTCGCCCTCACCCACGTGGTCGATGGCGGCTCCATCACCGCCGCAGCCGAGCAGCTGGGGCAGACTGCCTCGGGCATCAGCCGCGCGCTCAGTCGCCTGGAGGACAAGCTCGAGGTCACCTTGCTGCGCCGCACCACCCGGCGCCTGGAGCTGACCGAGGAAGGCGCGGCCTTTCTCGCCCAGGCACGGCGCATCCTCGCCAGCGTCGAGGAAGCCGAAGAACAGATGGCCCTGCGCCGCCAGCTGCCGGCCGGGCGCTTGCGGGTGAATGCCGCCTCGCCGTTCATGCTGCATGTCCTGGTGCCCCTGGTTGCCGGTTTCCGCCAGCGCTTCCCGCAGATTGAGCTGGAGCTGAACAGCAACGACCAGATCATCGACCTGCTGGAGCAGCGCACTGACCTGGCCATCCGCATCGGTACCCTGCGCGACTCCAGCCTGCATGCGCGGCCGCTCGGCAGCAGCCGCATCCGCGTGCTGGCCAGCCCGGTCTACCTGGCTGAACGCGGCACGCCGGGCACCGTGGCGGAGCTGGAGCAACACAGCCTGCTCGGCTTCACCCAGCCCGACAGCCTCAACCAGTGGCCGCTGCGCCATGCCCTCGGCGACCACCTGGCGATTGCCCCCACGATCAAGGCCTCCAGCGGCGAGACCCTGCGCCAACTGGCCCTCGGTGGTGCCGGCATCGTCTGCCTGTCGGACTTCATGACCGCCGCCGATCGCGCCAGCGGCGCCCTGGTCGAGGTGCTCACGCAGCAAACCCTGGAAGTGCGCCAACCGATCAACGCCGTCTACTACCGCAACACCGCGCTGGCCTCGCGCATCCTCTGCTTCCTCGATTACCTGAGCGAATGCCTGGCGCAGGAAGCCTGGCTGCGCTGACCCGCCGCCCCCTCTGCAATACGGGTTGCACCTGCCCTACGGTGCAACAGCGCGCCTGCTGCAAAGCATCGTTCGCTGCCTCTCGCTTGGCTTTGTGAAATTAATCGTGTATTTATTCATGAACTTTCTAATAAGAAATTTCATGAGGCTTTCATGTTCAAGCAGTCCGCGCAGCACATCGGAACCTACTACGCCGCCACCTATGGCGACATTCCGCTGCGCCCGCGCCTGGAAGGCCGTGTAGACAGCCAGATCCTGATCATCGGTGGCGGCTTCAGTGGCCTGCATACCGCGCTGCGCCTGGCCCTGG
>JBBNAI010000675.1:0-3748 GCA_037994305.1 Pseudomonas sp.
GCCTCGGGCATCAGGTCGACCGCTTCACGCTGCTTGAGATAGGCCTGCAAGGCATTCAGCGCTTCATCCAGCTTCGGCGGCTCGGTCACCACCGACTGCTGGCTCAGCTCGCCAATGCGCTGCTGCAAGGCCATCACCGCCTGGTTGTCACGGTCAAAGTAACGATCAAGCACCTCACGCGCAGAGGCCAGGGCCTGGCGATATACCTCGGGCTGGCCATTCAGCGCCCCCCACTGCGCCTGCTCCAGCGCCAGCGCGAGAGTCAGGCGCACCTGCGCCAGGCTCTGCCCGGCCAGTTGCGGACGGACATCCTGATCGGCATGCAGATCCACGCGGATATAGCGCGACAGCTCGGCCCACAGATCATCCCAACGGCTGCTGTCACTGGCATTCACCGCACTCGGCGCCTGCGGTGGCAGGATGTATTCGGGTGCCAGCATCTGCAGCTCGGCGACCTGCGCACGCAACGCCGCCAGTTGCAGGAACAAGCCGCTGCGGTCGACCTGCGGCAAGCTGCGCAGAGCTTCCAGAACCTTGATCAGCTCACCGCGTGCGGCAAACGCCTGGGGATCTTCCTGGGCGCGCAGGATGTCATCGGCACCCTGCACCAGGGCGGTGGCACTGGACACATCCTGCAGCGCGGTAAGGCGCAGCATGGCCAGGCGCATCAGGTGTTCGGCTTCGGCCAGGCGCCAGTCTTCGCGACTCTTGCCCAGTACCTCGGCGAGGGTCTTGGCCAGGCGTTGCTGGTCGCCCTGCAGGCTCACCAGCAGATCACGCTGGGTCGCGATTGCAGCGGCACTGGGCAGACCGGCCAGGCGTTGCTCGACGCGTTGCTCACTCGCCTGCAGCTGTTGCGCCGCCACCGCCCCGGCTTCATTGAACTGCGCCAGCAGGCGCGCACTCTGCGCCTGTTGCTGGTACAGCTGCCAGCTGCTCCAGCCAGCGGCACCCAGTGCCGCGACGGCGACCAGCAGGGCCAACCCAGCCAGGCCACGGCCCTTGGCGGGAACGGCCGGCACAGTGGATTTCACCTCAGTATCGGGCTGCGAGGGCGGTGCGATGATCGGCGGGGCTGTTTCGCTCACGTGTCCTTCCTTTGCATCAGAGGGTCGGCGCCGGGCTTGCGCGCAGGGCCGCCAGAACAGCCGCAGCACTCGCGCCGCGACAATCGATAATCTGCAGGGCACCCGCCGCGCGAGCCAGTTCGGCCACCCGCGGGCTGGGCACCAGCAAGGGTAGCCGAGCCAGCGCCGGCCAGGCTGCACCGGCAAGCTGGCGTAGATGCTCAAGGCCCTGTGCACTGCTGACCAGCACGGCATTCAGTCGTTCCCCGCGCACGCGCTGCAACAACGTATCGGCAGGGTATTCAGGCAATACGCGGCGGTACAGCTCTAGGTAATCCACCTGGGCGCCGCGCACGCGCAGCGTCTCGGCCAGCAGCTCGCGGCCGCCCTGCCCGCGCAGGATCAATACCCGTGGATTGGCCACGGCCAGAGCCTGCTGCAAGGCGGGTAAGCTCAGCAGCGCCTCGCTGTCATCCCCTTCGCCCGGGAAGCTGACGCGGTGACCATGGGCCGCCAGGTACTCATCAAGCACCTGGGCAGTACCAGCCCCCACACTGAACCAGCGCAGAGCGGTCGGTGGCTGCGGCCAGTACCGTTCGAGCAGGGCCAGAGCCAGGCGCGCGGCCGGTTTACTGACCGTGATCACCGCGCAATAGCGCTGCAGATCAAGAATCGTGCTGCGCTGCTCCGGCGTCTGCGCCAGGGCTTCGGTTTCCAGCAGTGGCAGGCTGCTGCTGAACACCCCGGCTTCGCTCAGGGCCGCCGCCAGGGCCGCATTTTCGGCGGCCGGGCGCGTCAGCAGCAAACGCCAGCCGATCACTCCGGATCGGCCTCGCCATAGACCGCTTTGAGAATGGTCGCCGCGCCTTGTGCCAGCAGTTGTTCGGCGACCTGTACGCCAAGCGCTTCGGCGCTGTCAGCTGCCGCACGGCCTTCGGCGCGCAACAGCTGGCCACCATCGGGCTGGCCGACCAGGCCGCGCAACCACAACTGTTCGCCTTCCAGCAGCGCGTAACAGGCGATCGGCACCTGGCAGCCACCATTGAGGTGCTTGTTCAGTGCTCGTTCAGCGGTCACCCGCAAGGCCGTTTCGCGGTGATGCAACGGCGCCAGCAGAGCATGGATGGCGCTGTCGGCACTGCGGCATTCGATGCCGACGGCGCCTTGGCCACCGGCCGGCAGGCTGTGCTCGACACTGATCGAGGAACGGATACGGTCTTCGAAACCGAGGCGGATCAGGCCCGCGGCGGCGAGGATGATGGCGTCGTAGTCACCGGCATCCAGCTTGGCCAGTCGCGTGTTGACGTTGCCCCGCAGGAACTGGATTTTCAGGTCCGGGCGCCGCGCCAGCAGCTGGGCCTGGCGGCGCAGGCTGGAGGTGCCGACCACACTGCCTGGCGGCAGGTCATCGAGGCTGGCGAAGGTGTTGGAAACAAAGGCATCACGCGGGTCTTCGCGCTCGCAGATGCAGAACAGCCCCAGGCCTTCGGGGAAGTCCATCGGCACATCCTTCATCGAATGCACGGCGATGTCAGCCTCGTTCTCCAGCAGGGCGGTTTCCAGCTCCTTGACGAACAGGCCCTTGCCGCCGATTTTCGCCAGCGGCGCATCGAGCAGCTTGTCGCCACGACTGACCATCGGCACCAGGCTGACGATCAAACCAGGATGAGCCTCTTCCAGGCGGGCCTTGACGTATTCGGCCTGCCACAGGGCCAGGGCGCTTTTGCGGGTGGCGATGCGAATTTCGCGGGACATGATCACTTCCGGAAACAGAACTGCCGGGCATGATAACAGGCCAGAAGGCCTCGGGTCGGTGCAGGATTGACGCGCCCCGGAGTCGGGGCGCGGCGGGTATTACAGGTTGTGCATCAGCTTACGCACACCGGCCACATGGCGCCGGCTGACGGTCAGCGCTTCACCGCCCATGCCCTTGAGGAACAGCTGGAAATGCCCAAGCGGCGTGCGCTGCAAGCGTTCGATGCGCTCGCGGGCAACCAGCGCGTTGCGGTGGATGCGCACGAAGCGATCACCGAACTCATCCTCCAGCGCCTTCAATGGCTCATCCAGCAGGACTTCGCCGCCCTCGTGGCGCAGGGTCACGTACTTGTGATCGGCGATGAAGAAGATCACCTGCTCCAGCGGAATCAGCTCGATGCCTTTGCGGGTACGCGCACTGATATGGCTGCGCGGGCCGACACTGCTACCAGCCGCCGGCCGGGTCAGCGCCGCCAGCTGTACGCGGTTGGGCCGCTCGGCCTTCTTCAGCGCCTCGACCAAGGATTCCGGGCGCACCGGCTTGACCAGGTAGCCGACCGCACTGACCTGGAACGCCTCGAGGGCGAACTCGTCATGGGCGGTGCAGAAGATCACCGCCGGCGGGGCTTCGCGTTCGCACAGCTTGGCCGCCACCTGCAGGCCATCAAGGCCAGGCATGCGGATGTCCAGCAGCACCACGTCGGGGCGCAGGCTATCGATCAAGGCCAGGGCCTCTTCACCATTACTGGCCGCGGGCTCGAGGACACGATAACCCTCGAGTTCGCCAACCAATCGGCTCAGGCGCTCGCGGGCAAGGGGTTCGTCATCGACGATCAGCACATTCATATTGCTCTGGCTTCCTGCGTGAGTCTCGCACAAGGATAGCGTAGACAGGTGAAGTGGCGCCCGTCACGGCGATCCACGCT
>JBBNAI010000676.1:0-2134 GCA_037994305.1 Pseudomonas sp.
GGGCAAGGCGCCGAACAGCATACCGTTGTCGGTCAGGCCGCCGGTGTAGTCGATCAGGCGATAGACGCCGCTGCCGAAGCCGCCGATGTCGCTGACATTGAGCGTACCGCCGAGGGTCAGGTTGCCGCCGACGCTGACCAGTGCATTGCCGCCACCGGAGACCGGTGCGCCGAGGCCGACATCGAAGTTGGAGTTGCCATTGAACACCAGCGAACCGACGTTCAAGGTGCTGCCGGTGATGCCCGCCAGATGCCCGCCATCAGCCACCGTCACTGCACCGGTCAAGGTGCCGCTGCCACCGAGTGTGCCGCCGTTGTTGACCAGCACGTTAGCGCTGTCCAGCGAACCGTTGACCCGCAGGCTGCCGGCGTTGATGTTGGTGTCGCCGGTCAGGTCGCTATTATTGCCGCTGAGCGTCAGGGTGCCCGTGCCGAGTTTGCTCAACCCGCCATCGCCGGTGAGGGTTCCAGCGAACGTGCTGCTGACGTTGTTGCCGCCCAGGCTCAGCGTATTGCCGGTGCCGATCAGCGCAGTACCGCTGCCGGTGAGGCTGGCGAGGCTGCCCGAGGCGGCAAGATTGAGCGCCGCACCGTTAACGAGATTGAGCGTGGCGTTGTTGCCCAGTGCTGCGCTGCTCAGGGTGGTGAGGCTGCCGGACAGCACATCGAACGTGCCGCTGAAGCTGTTGCTGCCGCTCAACGTCACGTCCCCCTGCCCGTTCTTGGTCAGCGTACCGGCCCCGGCGATCACGCCGCCCAGAGTCAGGTTGTTGTTACCGGCCAGAGCCAGATTCGCATTGACGTTGACGTTGTTGGCGAGCACCAGCGGTGCGGTGTTGTCGAGGGTCGATGCCCCCGCCACCGTCAGCGCGCCGCTGCCCAACGACGAGCCAGTGGCAAAGAACAGCGAGCCGCCATTCAGCGTGGTACCGCCGGAGTAAGTATTGATGCCGTTGAGCGTCAGTTTCGACGTGCCGTTCTTGATCAGCCCGCCTGCGCCGCTGACCACGCCAGCAAGCGTCAGGTCTTTGTTGCCGGTGTTGCTCAGATTGGCGTTGAGCACCACGTTGTTACCCAGGCTCAGCGCACTGTTGCTGTCCAGTGCCGAAGCGCCCGCCACGATGAGGTTGCCCAGGCCCAGCGCCGAGTTGCTGCCGGCAGTCAGCGTGCCGGCGTTCAGGGTGGTGCCGCCGAGGAAATTGTTATTGCCGCTGAGGGTCAGGTTGGCTGCGCCGTTCTTGCTCAGGCTGCCGGCGCCGTTGAGCGTGCCGGCCAGGGTCAGATCCGCCGAGCCGCCGATGCCGAGATTGCCGGCCAGGTTAACCGCGTTGCTCAGCGAAACCGCAGTGCTCGCATCCAGCGTGGTGCCGCCCGCCGCGTTCAACGTGCCGGAACCCAGCGCCGAGTTCGACGCCAACACCAGGCCGCCAGCGTTCAGCGCTACCGGGCCGAGGAAGGCGTTATTGCCGCCGAGCGTCAGGTTCGCCGCGCCGGTTTTGATCAGGCCTCCGGTGCCGCCAATCACGCCGTTGAGGGTCAGTGCATTGCTGCCGAGCACGGTCAGGCTGCCGTTCAGCGTCGCCGCGTTGGCCAGTGTCACCGCTGCGTTGCTGTCCAGTTGCGTACCGGCATTCGCCGTCAATGTGCCGGTGCCCAATGCGGTGTTGTAACCGACGACAATTTTGCCGCCATCCAGTTGTGTGCCACCGTTGTAGTTATTGGCGCCGTTGAGCACCAGGGTGCCGGCATCGAGTTTATTCAGAATGCCGGTGCCAAAGATATTCACATTGATGGTCGCGGTGACACCCGACTCGACCCGCAACAACGTAGTGCCACCGGTATCGTTGACCGCTACGAGGTTGCCAGACGCTCCGTTGTTCAGCGCGTAACCGTCGGTGAGGAACTGCATGCCGGTGAACTGCTGCGTACCGGTTACCGTCACCGTGCCGGCCGCGCCCTGAAACACCGCGAAATCATTGCCCCAGGCCTTATTGGCCACGCCGTTGGTATCGGTCCAGTTGGTGCCCGCGACACTCCAGGCGCCGCTGCCGCCATCGACAACGCCGTTGGCAATGATCTGGTTGCCGTCCCAGTAGCTGATGCTGGCGACCGCACTGCACGCGGAGCCGAGTAGC
>JBBNAI010000677.1:0-1012 GCA_037994305.1 Pseudomonas sp.
TGATCGACGGCCGCCTGCGCGTGCCGCTGTCCGCGCCTTTCTATCAGACCGGCGCGGCGTTGGTGGCGACTTGTGCCGCCGCGGCTGCGCGTGACCGCTTCCTTGAGGACGGTCACGAGCTGCTCGCCGTGCCGGGCAGCAACGGCCATGTCGACCTGCGCAAGCTGCTCATGGAGCTGGCCGGGCGTGGCGCCAACGAAGTGCTGGTCGAGGCCGGGCCGCGTCTGGCCGGAGCGTTTGCCCGCGCCGGGCTGGTCGACGAGTACCAGCTGTTCGTCGCGCCCAAGTTCCTCGGCTCCAGCGCGCGGCCGCTGCTCGACTGGCCGCTGGCGCGCATGGCCGAGGCGCAGGAACTGGAGATCCGCGAGATCCGTGCCGTAGGTGCCGACTGGCGGATCATCGCGGTACCCAAGCGCCCCGCGTAGAAGCGCGCCGGGCTTTTGTGGTAAAAAGCATGCCGCAGCCCTTCAGGGCTGCAACGTTCTCAGGGCGGGGTGTAATTCCCCACCGGCGGTAATGGCCTCTAGCGCCTAGCCCGCGAGCGCTTGTCTCCCTCCTTTGCGCGGGGTGGCAAGGTCAGCAGACCCGGTGTGATTCCGGGGCCGACGGTTAAAGTCCGGATAAAGAGAGAGCGGGATTCCCTTCCGGGGCGCCGTGCGTCTGCGCCCGCGAAAATCCCTATCGATCCCATCGCCCTGTTTGTTTTCCGAACAGGAGTGCGTAGTGATGTCTTATGCTTTTCGTTCTGTCCGCCCGCCAGTGTGCGGCGGCGGTGCGCTGCCAGCAGGGGAGGCCTGATGTTTACCGGAATCATCGAAGCGATCGGCACCATTCGTGCGTTGAGCCCCAAGGGCGGCGACGTACGCGTGTATGTCGAGACCGGCAAGCTTGATCTGGCGGATGTGAAGCTGGGTGACAGTATCGCGGTGAACGGCATCTGCCTGACCGCCGTGGAGTTGCCTGGCAACGGCTTCTGGGCCGACGTCAGCCGCGAAACCCTGGCGCGCAGCGC
>JBBNAI010000678.1:0-3894 GCA_037994305.1 Pseudomonas sp.
TCATGAACTGCGTAGTAGCCGTCTTGGTCGGGCAATCGGTCAGGAACACACTACCCACGTCCCAGAACAGCACGGTACGCAGCGAACGCTGATCCTTGATGAATGGCAGCGGGAACAGGTACTCGACACCACCCTGGATCAGTACGTTACCACCATAAGCCACGGGATCCTGATCGTCGGTATAGCGGCCATCGACACCCGGACCGGCACCTTCGCCACCAGGCAACTGAGCGCCACTGGCGTTCCGCGCCACGCTGGGCGTGCTACGTGGGCCAAGGGTGCTGTCTTCGAAGCCACGCACGGAGTTGAAACCGCCAGCGTAGTAGTTCTCATAGAACGGCAGACCGTTGGTCGAGCCGTAGCCGTCGCCATAACCCAACTCGGTATGGAAACGCAGCGCAGTCGACTGGGTCAGTGGAGCAAAGGTCTGGCCACGGTAGTCGAGTTTGAAGAACGAAAGGTCGCTACCCGGAATAGTCGACTCAAGCACCAGGCTTTGCGAGTGACCACGAGTCGCCATCACACCCTTGTTCAGGGTCGATTCCGACCAGCCGATGGAGCCTTTGAAGTTCAGGAAGTTGTCGCCTTCGGTATCCAGGAAGGCAAGGATCTCGTCAACGGTGTAGTAACCGGTATCCAGAGAGTCCTGCTGCACGGTCAGACCATAGGTCAGACGCGAGGTTTCGCTGATCGGGTAACCGATGCTCACACCAGCGCCCAGGCTGTCGACCGAGTAGCTGGATACATCGGTATCGAGCTCATCGTAGTCAGTGGTGCGATAGAAGGCGTTGTAACCCAGGCTGACACCGTCCGGGGTCCAGTAGGGGTCCACGAAGCCGAAGTTATAGCGAGTCTGGTATTCGCTGCGGGTCAGGCCAAGGCTGACCTTGTTACCAGTACCGAGGAAGTTGTTCTGGCTGATCGAGCCGCCGAGGATCAGACCGGCGTTCTGTGCGAAACCAACGCTGGCGGTGATCGAGCCAGACGCCTGCTCTTCCACGCTGTAGTTGACGTCGACCTGGTCGTCGGTGCCCGGAACCTGCGGCGTTTCGACGTTGACCTCCTTGAAATAGCCCAGGCGCTCAAGGCGAGTCTTGGACTGATCAATCAGGTAGGTCGAAGCCCAGCCACCTTCCATCTGGCGCATTTCGCGGCGCAGCACTTCGTCTTCGGTCTTGGTGTTGCCGCGGAAGTTGATGCGGTTGACGTAGGCACGCTTGCCGGGGTCGACACCAAAGGTGATCGACACGGTGTGGTCTTCGTCATGGGGCTGAGGGATGCCGTTGACGTTGGCGAAGGTATAGCCTTCGTTACCCAGGCGACGGGTGATCAGCTCGGAGGTAGTGGTCATCACTTTACGCGAGAACACCTGCCCTTCCTTGACCAGCAGCAGCTTCTTGATTTCTTCTTCCGGGACTTTCAGGTCACCGGACAGCTTGACCTCGCGGACACTGTACTTCTCACCTTCGTTGACGTTGACGGTGATGTAGACGTGTTTCTTGTCCGGGGTGATGGATACCTGGGTGGAGGAGATATCCATGTTGATGTAGCCGCGATCCAGGTAGTAGGAGCGCAGACGCTCCAGGTCACCGGACAGTTTTTCGCGGGCATACTTGTCGTCGTTCTTGAAGAACGACAGCCAGTTGGTGGTCTTCAGCTCGAACAGGCCAACCAGGTCTTCGTCTGGGAAGACACTGTTACCCACCACGTTGATGTGCTGGATCGCTGCTACCGAGCCTTCATTGATATTGATCTTCAGCGCGACGCGGTTGCGCGGCTGCGGAATCACTTCCGCCTCGATCTCGGCCGAGTAACGGCCCTGGGCCACGTACTGACGCAACAGTTCGTTGCGCACGCCTTCGAGGGTCGCACGCTGGAAGATTTCGCCTTCGGACAGACCCGACTGCTGCAGACCTTTCATCAGGTCTTCGGTGGAGATCGCCTTGTTACCTTCGATCTCGATACCGGAGATCGACGGACGCTCAACCACGCTGATCACCAGCACATCGCCTTCACGACCCAGCTGGATATCCTGGAAGAAGCCCGTTTTGAACAGCGAACGAGTCGCCTCGACCAGGCGACCATCGTCAGCCTGATCGCCCACGTTCAGCGGCAAGGCGCCAAACAGGCTGCCAGCGGAAACCCGCTGCAGGCCGTTGACGCGAATATCTGTGATGGTGAAGGACTCGGCGTGAACTTCGGCGATCATCAATGCGGCGAGAACCGCAGGTAGCAGCAGACGTTTCATGAAGTCCTTTCTTATTCCAACTGACAATAAAGAAACTGCCGCAATACGCGGCAGATTTCGGAATTCAGCATTTCGTTACAGACGGCCCAGATCGTTGACCAGTGCCAGCAACATGACCCCCAGCACCAGACTGATACCAATCTGGATACCCCACCCCTGCACTCGCTCTGACAGCGGGCGACCACGCACCCACTCGACCAGGTAGAACAGCAAATGCCCCCCATCCAGCACCGGGATGGGCAACAGATTGAGAACCCCCAGGCTGATGCTCAGGTACGCGAGGAAGTTGAGAAAATCCCCCACGCCGGACTGGGCCGAAGCGCCCGCCACTTTAGCAATGGTTATCGGCCCGCTCAAGTTTTTTACCGAGAGCTCGCCCAAGAGCATTTTCTTCAGCGAATCAAGGGTCAAGGCAGTCATCTGCCAGGTACGGCGCAGACCTTCACCCACCGCATCCAGCGGACCGAAGCTCACTTCATGGAGCATCTCGGCCGGCCATTCGCCACCTTTGACGCCGACTCCCAGGTATCCAGCCTTACCACGCACGGCAAGGGTCAACGGCAGATCCAGCACCTGACCATCACGCTGCAGGCGCAGCACCACTTGTTCGCCCGGGCG
This sequence comes from Pseudomonas sp., assembly GCA_037994305.1. Lineage (GTDB taxonomy): Bacteria > Pseudomonadota > Gammaproteobacteria > Pseudomonadales > Pseudomonadaceae > Aquipseudomonas. The sequence continues at coordinate 2,867 of JBBNAI010000678.1, forward strand.
CACACGTACGCGGTCGACCACTTGCTGCCACTCGTCCAGCGACTGACCATCCAGCGCCAGCAGGCGGTCCCCCAGCTTCACGCCGACCGCATGTGCCGGCCCGTCCGGATCCACCTCATTGACTACCGGATCTACAGCCGGGCGCCACGGGGCAATACCCAGGGAACCGACAGGATCGGGCTCATCGACACCCCGCTGCCAGTCACTCAGCGCCAGTTGATGGGTACTTTCCAGCGTCGAGTTGGCTTCGCGCACGCGCAGCTCAAGGCTGCCGCTTTCGCCCAGACGCCGTACAAGCTGCAAGTTGACCGCCGCCCAGCCGCCGGTTGGCTCGCCATCGACGGCAATGATCTCCTGACCAACCTGCAAGCCCGCCGCAGCAGCCAGGCTGTCGGGAGCTACCTTGCCAATCACCGGGCGCACCTGCTCGCTGCCGAGCATGGCGATAAACCAGAAGAACAAAATGGCCAGGAGGAAGTTGGCAATCGGGCCAGCCGAGACGATAGCAATGCGCTGGCCCACCGACTTACGGTTGAAGGACTGATCCAGCAGCGCTTCGGGTACCTCACCCTCGCGCTCGTCGAGCATCTTCACGTAGCCACCCAGCGGAATGGCAGCCAGCACGAATTCCGTGCCTTGCCGGTCACTCCAGCGCAGCAATGGACTGCCGAATCCGACGGAGAACCGCAGCACTTTCACGCCACAACGGCGAGCCACCCAGAAGTGGCCGAACTCATGAAAGGTCACCAGCACGCCGAGAGCGATCAGGGTGCCGAAAAACATGTACATCGCACTCATCGTCTTCCTCCGACCTCAACGCCCGTGGCGATTCAACCATTCACCCGCCAGGGCACGTGCCCGGGCATCGGCAGCCAGCACCGCGCCGAGGCTTTCGACCGCAGTCGAGGCCTCTGAATTCAATACTTCGTCGATGATACGCGCGATCTCGGGGAAGCGGATGCGCCGTTCGAGAAAGGCCGCCACCGCCACTTCATTGGCCGCATTGAGCAGAGCCGGCGCACTACCGC
>JBBNAI010000679.1:0-8614 GCA_037994305.1 Pseudomonas sp.
TCGGCGTGTTGTACCAGGTGTAGGGCAGGAACTCCGACACCGGCATGCGGCCCTTGGTGGTCAGGTACCAGCGGCAGCGCCAGTGGCCGAAGTTGGGGAAGGTGATGATGCAGGTCTTGCCGACCCGCAGCATCTCCGCCAGCACCTTGTCCGGGTAGCGCTGGGCCTGCAGCGACTGGGTCATCACCACCACGTCGAAACTGTTGCTGGCGAAGTTGCCCAGGCCCAGGTCGAGGTTCTGCTCGATCACGTTGACGCCGCGCTCGATACAGGTGGCGATCTTGTCGCCGTCGATTTCCAGGCCATAGCCGCTGACGTGCTTGTTGGCACCCAGCCAGGCCAGCAACTCGCCGTCGCCGCAGCCGAGGTCGAGTACGCGACTACCGGCGGGAATCCACTCCTGAATGATTTCCAGATCAGCGCGCATGCTTATACCTCGATCCGCTTCATGTAACCGCCGAAGGCCTGCAGGTAGCGCGGGATCGGGATGAGAAAGGCGTCGTGGCCTTGCGGGGCGTCGATTTCCAGGTAGCTGACGTTCTTGTTCGCGGCCAGCAGGGCGTCGACGATTTCCCGCGAGCGGGCCGGCGAGAAGCGCCAGTCGGTGGTGAAGGACATCACGCAGAAGTCGGCTTTTACCCCGGCCAGGGTCCTGGCCAGGTCGTCGCCGTGGCTGCCGGCGGGGTCGAAGTAGTCCAGCGCCTTGGTCATCAGCAGGTAGGTATTGGCGTCGAAACGCCCGGAGAACTCCTCGCCCTGGTAGCGCAGGTAGCTCTCGACCTGGAATTCGACACTGTGGAAGTCGTAGTTGAGCTTCTCGCTCTTCAGGCCGCGGCCGAATTTCTCGCCCATGGCGTCATCCGACAGGTAGGTGATGTGGCCGACCATGCGTGCCAGCATCAGGCCACGCTTGGGGATCACCCCTTGTTCCTGGAAGTGCCCGCCGTGGAATTCCGGGTCGGTGAGGATGGCCTGGCGTGCCACTTCGTTGAAGGCGATGTTCTGTGCCGACAGCTTGGGCGCCGAGGCGATGCACAGACAGTGGCGGATGCGCTCGGGGTAGCTGATGGCCCACTGCAGGGCCTGCATGCCGCCGAGGCTGCCGCCGACCACGGCGGCCCATTGGCCGATGCCGAGCAGGTCGGCCAGGCGTGCCTGGCTGTGCACCCAGTCTTCCACGGTCATCACCGGGAAGTCGGCGCCGTAGACCTTGCCGTTGGCTGGGTTGAGGCTGCTGGGGCCGGTGGAGCCGTTGCAGCCGCCGAGGTTGTTCAGGCTGACGACGAAGAATTTGTTGGTGTCGATCGGCTTGCCGGGGCCGATGCAGCTGTCCCACCAGCCGGGCTTGCGCTCATCCGTGCTGTGGTAGCCGGCGGCGTGATGGTGGCCGGAGAGCGCGTGGCAGATCAGGACGGCGTTGCTGGCCGCGGCATTGAGCGTGCCGTAGGTCTCGTAGACCAGTTGGTAGTCATGCAGCGTGCGCCCGCAGACCAGTGCCAGCGGCTCGCTGAACTGCACGGTCTGCGGTGTGACCAGGCCTACGGAGTCTTCGGGGAAAACAGTCGGCATCGGCCCTGCTCTTGATCTGGGGAGTGCGGCAGTCTAAAGAGCACGGCCCCTGGCAGCAAGCGCCGGGGGCCGTGACTAAGGTCTTGAATTGCCTGGCCCTGCCGCTATTTCTCGGCTACTCGGCGGTGCCTTGCTGGCGGGCGACGCCGGGTAGGCTGACGACCTTGCCCTGGCGCTGGATCGGCGCGGGGCGGCGCAGGGCGCGGAGCATTTCGTTGGCCTGGCTCAGCTGGGTCTCCAGCTCCGTGACATAGCGCGACAATTGCTGGCCGCGCTGCCGGGTCTGCTGGGTTTCCTGGGCCAGGGCCTTGAGGCGCAGCATGTGGGTTTCCAGCAGTTGCTTGTGCTCCATGGTGTGCTGCATCAGTGGCATCAGGGCATCGTTGGCCCATTGTTCGGCCTCGATGCGCAGGCGCTGGTGCAGGCCGATGACTTCCTGCACCAGGGTGGCGAAGAAGCGCCGGGTCAGGCTGCGCTGCTCGGTGAGCAGGGTGCGCAGGTGCAGGCGGAACTGGTCGGCCTTCTTGTGCAGCTGCTGCAGCTCGCGCTGGTAGCGCTTGCTGTTGAACTGCGGGGCGTCGACACCGTGCAGCGGGTTCTCTTCGTTGTGTCGACGGTAGATGGCTGCGACCATCTTGTTGGCCATCTCGGCTTCCTGGCTCAGGCTGCCGAGGTCATGGTCGACCGAGCGGAAGAAATTGAGGATGGCCTGGTTGATGCCGAGGGTGGTCCAGCTGCCGTTCAGGCCTTCGCGGACCTTGGTCAGGTGATCTTCCAGGCGTTCCGGGCGCACCGCCGAGCGCAGCAGGTCACCCTGGCGCTTGAGCAGGCGCTGGTTGGTCTTCAGACCGAGCAGGCGCTTGTGGTGCTGGCTGTGGTCTTCCTTGGTCTTGGCGGTCAGCTCGAAGAGCATCTGGCCGTTGTCCTGCTGGTGTCCGGAGAGCAGTTGCTGCTGCTCGCGCACTTTGTCCAGGCGCAGGGTCAGCACGTGCTGGCTGTTGTTGAGCAGGGCCAGCACCTGGTTGACCACGCGGTCTTCGATCAGGCGTTCCTTCTGCGCGACGATACGGTCGCACAGCAGGTTTTCCAGGTCGGCGAGCTGGCTGCGGGCGAGCAGCGGTGCATCCTTGCGCACCTTGGCCAGCAGCGCCTGCTTGGCCGACAGCGGCAGCACATGGCTGGGGCTGATGCCCAGTTGCTTGGCGGTGTCGTTGCGCACCACGCCGATGGCCTTCTGTACATAGTCTTCGCCGGCCAGGTCATCCCACAGCACGTCGATCTTGTTCAGCACGGCGAACAGGCTGGCCTGGGTGTCGTCGTCCAGTTGGCGGATGTGTTGCTGCCAGATGCTCATGTCGCTGGCGGTGACGCCGGTGTCGGCGGCCAGCAGGAACAGGATCGCCTGGGCGTTGGGCAGCATCGACAGGGTCAGTTCCGGCTCGCTGCCGAGTGCGTTCAGGCCAGGGGTGTCGAGAATGCGCAGGCCCTGGCGCAGCAGCGGGTGGTCGAAGTTGACGATGGCGTGGCGCCAGGCCGGTACCAGCACCAGGCCGGGTTTGCCGGCAGACTCGAGCATTTCCGGGAGGAAGCCGAGCTGGATCGCCTGCTCGACGGGCATCGGCTTGGTCTTGGCCACCTGGGCGAAGGCCAGGGTCATGTTGTTCGGGTCGGTGATATCCAGCGGGATGTTCACCCAGTGCCGTGGAATGCGCTTGAACTGCGCCACGCTGGCTTCGGCTGCGCGGGTTTCGATCGGCAGCAGGCGGATGTAGGAGCGTTCGGAACTGGGGTCGAAGAACAGCTCGGTGGGGCACATGGTGGTGCGCCCGGCATGCGAGGGCAGCATGCGCTGGCCGTATTCGGAGAAGAACAGGCTGTTGATCAGCTCGGTCTTGCCGCGCGAGAACTCGCCGACGAAGGCCAGGGTGATGTGGTCGGTGCGCAGCAGGCGCAAGGCGCGATCCAGGCGCGCGTCGACCGCTTCCGAGCCGAGGCGGTTCTGCACCAGCCAGCTGCGATAGCGGGTGATCTCGCGGATCAGCTCGCGCTTCCAGGCGACGTAGGCATCAACCTGCTGACTGAGTCGTTCCATGCTCATCCAGACACTCCTCGAGTAACGCGTCCCGCGTGATAGGGGTACAACAGGTGCGGCGAGCATCCACGGGGTATTGCCCGGGATTTGCCGGAGATGCCTGCATTATGCGGGGGGGATCGCCGGCGTCAATCGCTCTCGTTCACAACTCCGGCCTGGCGGTCAGTCAGGGTGACCGGGCGGTCAGTCCTGGTAGCTCTGGCAGGCGCTGTGGTGCGTGGATGCGCACGCGCTTGTGTCGGCTCAACTCGCCGCTTTCCAGGCTGACCTGGCTCTTCGCCACGCCAAACGCCTTGCCCAGGAAAGCCAGCAGGTGTGCGTTGGCCTTGCCCTCCACCGGTGGCGCGGTGAGACGGATCTTCAGCCGCTCACCGTGCAGGCCGGCAAACTCGTCGCTGCTGGCCTTGGGCTGGAGATGGCAATCGAGGATCAGATCCTCGCCGTCCCAGCGGTACCAGCTCATTCAGATGAAGGGGCTGAGAATCGCCGGCATGCCGGTCATGGCCGCCAGGTTGCCGATGACGAAGCGATCCAGCAGGTGCAGCGCCATGAAGGCGAAGATCGGTGAAATATCCAGGCCGCCCAGGCTGGGGATCAGCTTGCGGAACGGCGCCAGCAGTGGCTCGCAGATCTGGTTGACCAGTTGTGCTCCCGGGTTGTAGCTGCCAGGGGCGACCCAGGAGAGGATCACGCTGATGATCATGGCGAAGAAGAAGATCTTCAGGAACAGCGAGGTCACCGCGATCATCGTCCACACCAGCAGTTGCAGGCCGACGGCTGCGGGGTTGGCGCCCGCGAGCGCGACGATGATCACCATCAGCAGCAGTTGCACCAGGATCGCCAGAACCAGCGAGGCCAGGTCCAGGCCGCCGAAGCCGGGGATGATCCGGCGCAGCGGCTTGAGCAGCGGTTGGGTGGCCTTCACCGTGAACTGGCTGAGCGGGTTGTAGAAGTCGGCGCGTACCAGTTGCAGGATGAAGCGCAGCAGCACGATCAGCAGGTACAGGCTGCCGAGGGTCTGGATGATATAGATGAGGGCTTCGGTGAATCCGGTCATGAAGACTCCTTATTGACCCAGTTGTTCGGCAAGTTCGGCAGAGCGATTGGCGGCAGCATCCAGCGCATGTTGAACCAGCGCCTCGAAGCCACCAGCCTGGAAGGTTTTGATCGCTGCTTCGGTGGTGCCATTGGGTGAGGTTACCCGGCGGCGCAGTTCAGAGGCATCCACATCGCTCTCGATCGCCATGCGTGCGGCGCCCAGTGCAGTCTGTTGCGTCAGCTGCGCGGCAATTGTACGCGGCAGGCCGAGGCGTTCGCCTGCAGCGGTCATCGCTTCTATTAATAGGAAGAAGTAGGCCGGACCGCTGCCGGAGACGGCGGTGACCGCGTCGATCTGCTGTTCTTGGTCCAGCCACAGGGCCAGGCCGACGGCGGAGAGCAGTTGCTCGGCCTGTTGGCGCTGGCTGGCGCTGACCTCGGCGTTGGCGTAGAGGCCACTGACGCCCTGGCGCAGCAGCGCCGGGGTATTCGGCATGCAGCGCACGATCGGTCGCGAGCCCAGCCAGGTGGCCAGGCTGGCACAACTGATGCCGGCGGCGATGGACACCACCAACTGGCCGTCGACCAGGTTCGGTGCCAGTGCCTGGCATACGCTCTTGAGCACTTGTGGCTTGGTTGCCAGGACGATCACGTCGGCACTGGCAATGGCCTCGGCATTGCTCTCGAACAGTTCGATGCCGTACTCGGCGGCGACTTTCGCCCGTTGTTCGGCACCCGGATCACTGGCACGGATATGGCTGGCCGGGATGCCCTGGGCGAGCAGGCCGCCGATCAGGCTGGCGGCCATGTTGCCTGCGCCGATAAAGGCGATACGTGGGTGAGTCATCTGCTTGCTTCCTTTATTCCAGTGTTGCCCAGGTCAGTGAGTCTGGCCGTAGTCGCGGGCGCCAAACAGGGCGGTACCGATACGGACCCAGGTGGCGCCTTCGTCGATGGCGGCTTCCAGGTCCTGGCTCATGCCCATGGACAGGGTGTCGAGATCCAGGTCCAGGCCGTCGCGCAATTCACGCAGGCGGGCCAGGGCGGCGTGCTGGGCTGCCGGGTCCTCGGTCGGTTCGGGGATTGTCATCAATCCACGCAGGTGCAGCTGTGGCAGTTGTGTAACCGCCTGTGCCAGCGCGTTCAGTTCATCGGGCTGGCAGCCGGCCTTGCTGGCCTCGCCGCTGACATTCACCTGCAGGCAGATGTTCAGGGGCGGCAGGTGTGCAGGGCGCTGAGCAGCCAGGCGTTCGGCGATCTTCAAACGGTCCACCGAATGCACCCAGTCAAAGTGTTCGGCAATCAGTTTGGTCTTGTTCGATTGAATGGGGCCGATGAAGTGCCAGATCAAGTCCAGATCGGTCAATTCGGCCTGCTTGGCGAGCGCTTCCTGCAGGTAGTTTTCGCCAAAATCACGCAGCCCGGCGGCATGGGCTTCACGGATGGCAGCTGCCGGCTTGGTCTTGCTCACGGCAAGCAGGCCAACCGTCGTCAAATCGCGCTCCGAGGCTTGCGCCGCCTCACGGATACGTGCGCGAACCTTTGCAATATTCTCTGCTATGGTGGACATTACTTGCGCTCTATAGCCCGCCCGTCAGGGGTCTGCGGCATTCTACCTGCTTGCATGTGATTGGGGAGTCCCATGGATATTACTGAGCTGCTCGCCTTCAGCGCCAAACAAGGCGCGTCGGACCTGCACCTCTCGGCGGGTCTGCCGCCGATGATTCGGGTTGATGGTGATGTACGGCGGATCAACCTGCCGCCGCTGGACCACAAACAGGTCCACGCGCTGATCTACGACATCATGAACGACAAGCAGCGCAAGGATTTCGAGGAATACCTCGAAACCGACTTCTCTTTCGAAGTGCCCGGCGTGGCTCGCTTCCGGGTCAACGCCTTCAACCAGAACCGCGGTGCCGGTGCGGTATTTCGGACCATTCCGTCGAAGGTTCTGAGCATGGAAGACCTCGGTATGGGCGAGGTCTTCAAGAAGATCACCGACGTGCCGCGCGGTCTGGTACTGGTTACTGGCCCGACCGGTTCGGGCAAGTCGACCACCTTGGCAGCGATGCTCGACTACCTGAACAACAACAAGTATCACCACATCCTGACCATCGAAGACCCGATCGAATTCGTTCACGAGTCGAAGAAGTGCCTGGTCAACCAGCGTGAAGTGCACCGCGACACCCTCGGCTTCTCCGAGGCCCTGCGTTCGGCATTGCGTGAAGACCCGGACATCATCCTGGTGGGTGAGATGCGTGACCTGGAAACCATCCGCTTGGCGCTGACCGCCGCGGAAACCGGTCACTTGGTATTTGGCACCCTGCACACCACCTCCGCCGCCAAGACCATCGACCGCGTGGTCGACGTGTTCCCGGCCGAAGAGAAGTCCATGGTTCGCTCGATGCTGTCCGAATCGCTGCAGTCGGTCATCTCGCAGACCCTGCTGAAGAAGATCGGCGGTGGTCGCGTGGCGGCCCACGAAATCATGATCGGTACCCCGGCGATCCGGAACCTGATCCGCGAGGACAAGGTGGCGCAGATGTATTCGTCTATCCAGACCGGCGGTGCGCTGGGCATGCAGACCCTCGACAACTGCCTCAAGGGCCTGGTGGCCAAGGGGTTGGTCAGTCGCGAGGCGGCGCGCGAAAAAGCCAAGACGCCAGAAAACTTCTAAGAACGATGCTGTCGCTCAAGCGACAGCCGCATATGAGCAACACGGGCGAAAAAGATGGAATTTGAAAAGCTGCTGCGCTTGATGGTTGAAAAGGGTGGTTCCGACCTGTTCATTACCGCTGGCGTGCCGCCGTCGATGAAGGTCAACGGCAAGATCATGCCGGTGACCAAGAACTCCATGTCACCGGAACAGACCCGTGAAACGGTGCTGTCGGTGATGAACGAGCAGCAGCGTCGTGACTTCGCCGAGAACCACGAGTGCAATTTCGCCATCAGCGCCCGTGGCATCGGTCGTTTCCGCGTCAGCGCCTTCTACCAGCGCAACCTGGTGGGCATGGTGCTGCGTCGTATCGAGACCAACATCCCGACCCTCGACGACCTCAAGCTGCCCGAGATCCTCAAGAAGCTGGCGCTGACCAAGCGCGGCCTGGTGCTGTTCGTCGGTGCTACCGGTACCGGTAAGTCGACCTCGCTGGCGGCGATGATCGGCTACCGCAACAAGAACACCAGCGGTCACATCATCTCCATCGAAGACCCGATCGAATACATCCACCAGCACCAGAGCTGCATCGTCACCCAGCGTGAAGTGGGCATCGACACCGAGTCCTTCGAAGTGGCGCTGAAGAACACCCTGCGCCAGGCGCCGGACGTGATCCTGATCGGTGAAGTGCGCACCCGCGAGACCATGGACCATGCCGTGGCCTTCGCCGAAACCGGCCACCTGTGCCTGGCTACCCTGCACGCCAACAACGCCAACCAGGCGCTGGATCGGATCATCAACTTCTTCCCGCCGGACCGGCAGAACCAGGTGTGGATGGACCTGTCGCTCAACCTCAAGGCCATCGTCGCCCAGCAACTGGTGCCGACCCCGGACGGCAAGGGTCGTCGCGCGGTGATCGAGGTGCTGATCAATACGCCGCTGGCGGCCGACCTGATCCGCAAGGGTGAAGTGCACGAGCTCAAGGCGCTGATGAAGCGCTCCACCGAGCTGGGCATGCAGACCTTCGACCAGGCGCTGTACAACCTCTACACCCAAGGCGAGATCACCTACGAAGACGCACTGCTGTACGCCGACTCGGCGAACGACCTGCGCCTGATGATCAAGCTCGGCTCGGAAACCGATGGCGATCACCTGACCAGCATGAGCCAGGGGCTGAGCCTGGAGGTCAGCGAGGAGGATCCGGGTCGCCGCTTCCGCTAAGGCTTTTTTGCGGATAACAAAACGCCGCGTTGCAGAGC
>JBBNAI010000680.1:0-1229 GCA_037994305.1 Pseudomonas sp.
AACCCGATCCAGCTGCTGCGCGAGGTCAACCCGCGCAAGCACATGATGGAAGAGATGGGCGCCGCCTACATGGCCCACGGCCTGGTGACCCTGGCCGGCAGCCGCATGTACACCAGCGCCGCCGACACCGACGAGATCATCGACGAGGCGCTCAATCGCTTCGACGATGTCTTCGGCCTGGTCTGAGCCATGCACGACGAACTGCTGCAGGCCGGCGCGCGGATGAGCGCCAAGGGCTTTCTCAATGATGCGGGCGACAGCCTGTCGCTGCTGCTGCCCGGCACCGGGCGCATGCTCCTGCTGCTGGCGGGCGAGGCGCCGCGTGAAGTCGAACTGAGCAAGGCCGAAACCGGCCTGGCCGCCCTGCACGCGCAGGTCTACCGGCTGCGTGGCGATGCCGGCGCGGTGGCGACCCTGAGCCCGCGCTGGAGCCTGCAACTGGGCGAACTGGGTGAAGCCATGCCGTCGGTATTCGACGAGCAGGCGCGGCATATCGGCCGCTCCTGGGCGCCGGCGGTTGCCGGGCAACTGCCCGCCGTGCTCGTCGCTGGCGGCAACGCCGGGCTGGTCGACGGTCGCCTGCTGGCCGTCGGCGTCACGCGCAACCGCATGCTGTTCAATGCCGAACTGTTCGAGAAGTGCGCCATGGCCTACGTGCTGGCGCGCCTCGGCGGCGGACGGGTGAAGAAAGTGCCGTGGTGGGTGCGCCTGATCGCCGGCCGCCGCCTGCTCAAGGACCAGGCCAACGCCGCCACCCAGCACGCCGCCGGGCAGGCATCCGCCGAGTTGGGGGCTTACTAGATCACACCTGCAGGAGCCAGCTTGCTGGCGATGCGTCTTCTCGAGGCACTGATCGCCAGCAAGCTGGCTCCTACGAAAAGCGGCGACTGGCGCCATGCCGCCGGCCCATGCTAACTATGGAAAACGGCGCCCAGCGAGGCGCCACATAACAACAAGAACCGGGCGCGTGACGCCTCGATAACGACCGCCTGCCAGGAGCGTGTCCATGAAGCCCATCGCCGATCCGCGCTACTCGGAAGCCTCCGCCCCGCCGCAGATCTCGCGCTTCCTGCTGCAGCACGTCGCCGCCCTCGGCCGCGATCCGGCCCTGCTCTGCCGTGGCCTGGGCTTCGAGCCGGACGACCTGAAGAAACCCGACTATCGCCTGTCCTACCGGCAGAGCTACCTGCTGGTGCGCCGCGCCCTGCACAGCCTGGACGACAGCGGCC
>JBBNAI010000681.1:0-7970 GCA_037994305.1 Pseudomonas sp.
GACGCGCAGAAAGACCCGCGCACCCGCGAACTGACCCAGCAACTGCTCAAGCCGCAAGGCATCGTCGCCCTGCTCGACGCCAGCATCCGCATTGGCGGCGAAGTGGTCGGCGTGCTGTGCCTGGAGCACGTTGGCGCGACACGCGTGTGGCAAACCGATGAAGTAGCCTTCGCCGGCGAGCTGGCCGACCAGTTCGCCCAGGTCATGAGCAATCAGCAGCGCCGCACCGCCACCAGCGCCCTGCACCTGTTCCAGCGCGCCGTCGAACAGAGTGCCAGCGCCTTCCTGCTGGTGGATCGCGACGGCCGGGTGGATTACGTCAACCCGAGCTTCACCTCGATCACCCAGTACAGCTCGGACGATGTCTGCGGTCGCCGCCTGTCCGAGCTGCCGGCCCTGGAAAACCTCGGTGACCTGCTGTTCGACCCGCAATCCAGCCTGGCCGAACGCAGCAGCTGGCAGGGCGAGTTCCGCAGCAGGCGCAAGAACCTCGAGCCGTACTGGGGCCAGCTGTCGCTGTCCAAGGTGTACAACGACGATGGCGAGCTGACCCACTACATCGGCATCTACGAAGACATCACCCAGAGCAAGCTGGCCCAGCAGCGCATCGAGCGCCTGGCCTACAACGACAACCTCACCGGGCTGGGCAACCGCCCGTATTTCATCCGCAGCCTGGAAGAGCGCTTCACTCGCACCAATGGCAAGGGCTTCTGCCTGCTGCTGGTGGACATCGACAACTTCAAGCGGATCAACGACAGCCTCGGCCACCAGACCGGCGACAAGCTGCTGATGAGCCTGGCCCGGCGCCTGCGCAACAGCCTCAAGCGCAACACCTGCCTGGCGCGCTTTGCCAGCAACGAATTCGCCGTGCTGCTCGACGGTGCCGACGAACAGGGCGGCCTGCGCCTGGCGGCGGAAATCCTGCAGACCCTGGACAAACCACTGTTCGTCGACAACCAGCTGATCAACGTCACCGGCTCGGTCGGCCTGGCCTGCGCTCCCGAGCACGGCCCCGACCCACACACCCTGATGAAACACGCCGGCCTGGCCCTGCACAAGGCCAAGGCCAACGGCAAGAACCAGGTCCAGCTGTTCACCGAGGCACTCAATGCCGAGGCGCACTACAAGCTGTTCGTCGAGAACAACCTGCGCCGCGCACTGACCCAGAACGAGCTGGAGGTCTACTACCAGCCCAAGCTGTGCCTCAAGACCGGCCAGCTCACCGGCCTGGAAGCCCTGCTGCGCTGGCAGCACCCGGAAAAGGGCATGATCAGCCCGGATCAGTTCATCAGCGTCGCCGAGGAAACCGGCCTGATCATCCCGATCGGCAAATGGGTCGCGCGCCAGGCCTGCCGCGCCAGCCAGGAGCTGGCCGCACGCGGCATGGGCCAGATCCAGGTGGCCATCAACCTGTCGCCCAAGCAGTTCACCGATCCCGACCTGGTCGGCTCGATCGCCGCGATCCTCGACGAGGAGCAGATGCCGCCGCACCTGCTGGAGCTGGAACTGACCGAAAGCCTGCTGCTCGAAGGCACCGACGATACCCGCCAACAGGTCGCACGGCTCAAGAGCCTCGGCCTGACCCTGGCGATGGACGACTTCGGCACTGGCTACTCGTCGCTCAGCTACCTGAAGAAATTCCCGATCGACGTGATCAAGATCGACCGCAGCTTCATCAAGGATATCCCCGAGAACCAGGACGACATGGAAATCACCGCCGCAGTGATCGCCATGGCCCACAACCTGCGCCTCAAGGTGGTCGCCGAAGGCATCGAGACGGCCGCCCAACTGGCCTTCCTGCGCAAACACCACTGCGACGTCGGCCAAGGCTTCCTGTTCGACAAACCGATCCCCAGCAGCGAGCTGGTCGACAGCCTGCGCCGCTACCCGTGCCGCGGCACCGGTAACTGAGCCAGCCGACCAACGGCCGCCCTGCGTTGTAATTCGCCCGGACGATCCGGGTCTATCTATCGGCTTCGACCGCGCCGCCAGCGGAGTAAGCTATAGCCCACGCCGCCATCGCACAGGAGCAGATCATGGTTCTGCGTTCGCAAATCCTCGCCCACAAACTCGAACTGCCAAGCGCCGAGCAGGCCCTGCCTGGCCGCACCACGGCGCTGCCGGTGCCCGCCACGCACTACGTCAACGGCAATCCGCTGCAGCCGCCCTTCCCGGCCGGCCTGCAGCAGGCAGTATTCGCCCTCGGCTGTTTCTGGGGCGCCGAGCGGCGCTTCTGGCAGCAACCCGGCGTGTGGAGTACCGCGGTCGGCTATGCCGGCGGCCATACGCCGAACCCGACCTACGAAGAAGTCTGCTCCGGCCTGACCGGGCACACCGAGGTGGTGCTGGTGGTATTCGACCCGCAACAAACCAGCTTCGAGGCCCTGCTCAAGGTGTTCTGGGAAGCGCACAACCCGACCCAGGGCATGCGTCAGGGCAACGACATCGGCACCCAGTACCGCTCGGCCATCTACTGCATCGACGACGCCCAGCTGCAGGCCGCTGAAGTCAGCCAGGCGATGTTCCAGGGCGAGCTGGAAAGGGCCGGCTTCGGCGCCATCACCAGCGAAGTCCGCCTGGCGCCGGTCTTCTTCTACGCCGAAGCCTATCACCAGCAGTATCTGGCCAAGAACCCAGGCGGCTACTGTGGCCTGGGTGGCACTGGGGTGTGCCTGCCGGCCTGAATGGCGGAACCTTGGCCGTCTTCTGCCGGTCGACTCGATAAGCCGACCCTGCTGGAGCAGCGATCATGGAATTGAGCTCTATCGCCAGCGCCGTTTCCACGGCCAACGCAACGCAGGCTGCAGCGACCGCCTCGCTGCTCCTGCTGAAAAAGTCACTGGATATCCAGGCCGTCAGCGCCATCGGCCTGATCCAGGCCATTCCCCAGGTCACGCCACCGAGCAACCCGGCCAACCTGGGTAACGTGGTGGACGTGACGGTCTGATGCCCGTCACAGCTCCCCGGCCGTTCTAGCCTGCGTTACGGCTGCCGCATATCAGGACTCTTGCCGCCGCCCTAAATCTCCTGCTGGGCTGGCGTCGTAGCGCTGTGCACAGCGGTCCCCGGCCGCCAGCTCTTCAGCAGCTTGCCAATCCGATAGCCGCGCCAGCCCAGCATGCGCGAGGCAGTCAGCACTCCGGCCATCAGCGCGCCACCCACGCCAGCCGTCACGGTGTCGGCGCCCGTCAGGTACAGCCCCTTGATCGGCGTCTGACTGTGGATCCAGTGCTGGTCGAAACGCTGCACCGTGTGGTCGATGCCGTAGATCTCGCCTTCCTCGTTCCACTGATACCACTCGGTGGAGAGCGGCGTGCCCAGCTCGCAGAAGTCCAGCGCACCGCGCAGTTGCGGCTGGTGCTGGTATAGGGTTTCCAGCAGTTGCTCGGTGAGCTGGGCCTTGAACGCCTCGTACTCGGCGCCGCGCTTGCCCCAGGTGGTGCCCTTCCACTGGGCGAACCACTGCGGCTGGGTCGGCGCGACGATTTCCACCGTGGCCTTGTGCGGGTAGTGGGCATCCCAGGCCGGGTCCTTGGCCGAGGGGAAGCTGATGTAGATCAGCGGCATCGCCGGGTTCTGCCCGGCCATGAAGCTGCTGACGTTATGGTCGTGGTCGTGGCCCGGATAAACCCAGTAGTTGGTCTTCGGCAGCTTCAGCTCGGCGGCATTGCCCTTGAAGCCGGCGTACAGGCACAGGGTCGCGGCTGACAGCTTGATCTTCTGCAGCGGCGCCAGCAGGCCATGCTCCTTGGCCACCTGTGGCTCCAGCAGGCGGGTATAGGTCGGCACCAGGCCGGCGCAGCTGACGATCTGTGGCGCACGGATTTCCACCCCGTCCTTGTGCATGCGCACACCCACTGCACGGCCGTTCTCCACCAGGATCTTGTCGACCCCGGCATAGGTGAAGACGTGCCCGCCGGCCGCCTCGATCACCGGGATGATGCTTTCGGAAATCTTGATGGCGCCGCCCACCGGGTAGTTGCCACCGGTGATGTAGTGCTTGGCGACCATCGCGTGCATGACGAACGCGGCCTGTGCCGGCGGCAACCCATAGTCGCCCCACTGCGCCGTGAGCACGCCGATCAGCTCCTGGTTCTGGGTCAGCCCCTCCAACACCTCACGGGTGGACTTGAAGAAGTAGGCCGGCAGCCACACCCGACGCAGCTTGGCGTAGAGCATGCCCAGCGAGCGCGGCAGGGCCTGCCCGGCGAAGAAGCGTGGCACCCGCGCACTGACCTCGCTGAGCAGGTCGACATAGCCGTCGATAGCCGCCGCTTCCCCAGGAAAGTGCTGCTTCATTTCGGCCTTGAACGCTTCACGCCCGGCCACGTAGTCGTAGGTCTTGTCGCCGATGACGATGCGGTCGTAGCGCTCATCCATCGGCGCCCATTCCAGCTTGCCGTCGCTGATCACATCAAAGATCCGGCGGATCGCCGACCAGGGTTTGTGCACCTCGCCGATGTAATGCACGCCCACATCCCACTCGTAGCCTTCACGCTCATAGCTGTGGGTGTAGCCACCGGCGGTGTAGTGCTGCTCCAGCACACACACGCGCTTGCCGAGCTTGGCCAGCAGTGCGGCGGTGGTCAGGCCGCCAATGCCGGAGCCGATGATGATGGCGTCGTAGTCGTTGCTGAGCAGCCGCGAGCGGAAGCGAGTACCGGTGCGTTTCATGGAGGGCTCCTGCGTTATTGTTGTTATGCAACTTTTTGCATATTAGGCAGCGACTCGCAGGCATGCAACTTTTTGCATAATCCGTATACTGCGGGCCACCCTCCTTGCCGTCGACGAAGCCCATCCATGTCGCTCAAGCACGCCATTCTCATCCTTCTGGAAAGCGAACCCGGCAGCGGTTACGACCTGCTCAAGCGCTTCAAGGATGGCCTCGGCTACTTCTGGAATGCCAAGCACCAGCAGGTCTACCAGGAGCTGAAGAAGCTCAGCGAGGCCGGCTGGCTGGAGTGCGAGGCGCAGGTACAGGAAACCCGCCCGGACAAGAAGATCTACCGCCTGACCCCGACCGGCCATGCCGAGCTGCTGCGTTGGCTGGGTGAGCCGGTGCAGCCGAACAAAATCAACGATGCGCTGCTGGTCAAGCTCTATGCCGGCGCGCACACCTCGACCGCCAACCTGCGCGAAGAAATGCAGCGCCATGTCGCCGTGCACCGCAAAACCCTGGACAGCCTGCTGAGCATCGAGCGCGACTACCACGCCCTGCCCGAACAACAGCGTACCGCGCTGCGTCTACCCTACCTGACCCTGCGTCGCGGCATCCTCGGCGAGCAGTCGTGGCTGGTCTGGGCCGCTGAGGTCGAACAGGAACTGGGCCGCGACTGACGGCCAAGGCATCCGCTCCCTGCTGCCAGGCCAGGACTAAACCGCTAGACTGCCGGCAAATAGCCAGCAGCCTCGACAGCAGATGCCCGCGACCTCGGCCTACATCTCCCCCGACCAACTCTGTGTCGGCCTGTACATCCAGCTCGACCTGGGCTGGTGGGAGCACGATTTCACCTTCAGCAGCTTCAAGATCAAGGACGAAGGGCAGATCAAGGCCCTGCGCGCCCTCGGCCTGCAACGCCTGCGCTACGACCCGGCGCGTAGTGATTGCGCCCCGCTGCCGTTGCCAGCCAGCGAGCCAACAGCCGCCTCCAGCGAACCCGCGCCGCCCAGCCCCGAAGAAACTGCCCGCCGAACCCGCGCCGCCACACTCAGCGCCCTGCGCAAGCGCCTGGCCGAAGTCGACCGCACCTTTGTCCAGGCCAGCCAGCGGGTCAAGACGCTCAACCAGATGTTGCGCAACCAACCGGAAGATGCGCTCAAGCACGCCGGCGAAGTGGTGCGCGAGCTGGTCGCAGCCTTGCTCGGCGAAGACGGCGCCGCCCTGCACAGCATCAACGGCAAGGCTGCCGAAGACGCTTACCTGCACCCGCTGAACGTCACGGTGCTGGCGGTGATGCTCGGCCGCCAGCTTGGCTTCGATGCCGAGGCCTGCCACAGCCTGGGCCTGGGCGCGCTGCTGCACGATATCGGCAAGATGGAAGTACCGAGCAAGGTGCTGCTCAAGAGCGAGCCGCTGACCCGCCCCGAGCAGCAACTGTTCCAGCTGCACAGCGAATTCGGCCTGCGCCGCGGCCAGCAGCTGATGCTCGATGACGAGGTGCTGCGCATCATCCACGAGCACCATGAGCACTGCGACGGCAGCGGTTATCCGCGCGGCCTGCATGAAGCGGCTATCGGCCGGCTGAGCCGGGTGGTGAGCATCGCCAATCACTTCGACAACCTGTGCAACCCGCTCAACCCGCGTGACGCCCTGAGCCCGCACGAAGCCCTGGCGCTGATGTTCAAGCAACAGCGCGATCGCTTCGACGACGTGGCGCTGAAGGCCTTCATCCGCAGCATGGGCGTGTACCCGCCGGGCAGCCTGGTGCAACTCGAAGACGAACGTTACGGCCTGGTGCTGGGCATGCACCCGAGCCTGCCGCTGAAGCCGACGCTGATCCTCTACGAGCCGAAAGTCCCCAAAAGCGAAGCGCTGATCGTCGACCTCGAACAGGAGCCGCAACTGGCCATCGCCCGCAGCCTGCGCCGCTCGCAGCTACCAACCGAAGCGCTGGACTACCTCAACCCGCGCGAACAACTGAGCTACTACGTCGACCCGCGCCAGCGCGGCAAATGAGCCCCCGCCCCAACGGGGAAACACGCCTAAACTCTGCGAACCTCGCCCGTTTGCCCATAAGAAGTAGATACGGCCAGCCATGCACAACCCGCGCTTTTCCGACCTCCACGAGATCCCGCCGAAAGCCTTCAGCGCCGCCGCGCTGGCCCTGCAGGTCACGCCCTGGCTGCTGGTCGGCGCAGCGGCCTGGGGTGGCCTGCCGCTGTGGATCTGCCTGTTCTGCGGCGTCTGCCTGAGTCTCGGCATGCTGCCGGCGCTGGCCACCGCTACCCACTGGCGCGCGTTGATGCAGCCACGCCCGAGCATCGCCGAGCCGGCGACCTGGATCGCCCCACTCGCCGCCGACCTCGATACCCAGGGCGAGCGACAGCGTGAGCTGCTCACCCAGCTGCACCAGCAACTGAGCGCACAGACGCTGGAACAGCAACAGCAGCTGCTGGAACTGCGTGAACAGATGCAACGGCACGCCAGCAGCGCCGAACAGTGGCTGACGCACCTGCACGGCAGCGACCACGCCCCGCAGGTGGACAGCAGCCAGGCGCTGGCAGGCCTGGCCAACCACCACCAGAAAACACGCGACCAGGCCGGCGATCTGGCCGAGCGCATGCAGGCGATCACCCAGCAGGGCGAAACCGTCCTGCGCGCCACCGATGACATGGACTCGATCGCCAAGCAGACCAATTTGCTGGCCCTGAATGCTGCCATCGAGGCGGCGCGGGCCGGGGACAGCGGGCGTGGTTTCGCAGTGGTCGCCGATGAGGTACGCGCCCTGTCGAGCCGCTCCACGGACTTCTCCCAGACCATTCGCAACACGGTCACCGGCATGCTCGATGCGCTGCAGCAGGCCGCGAGCCAAGCCGGCCTGCTGGCCCAGGCCGATCAGGGAGGAGTGGACGATGCCGGCCGGCAGATCGCGGCCCAGTTGGCGACACTGGCTGACCAGCACGCCCAGGCGCGTGACAGCGCCACGCGCCTGTACGACCTGCTGCAGGAGCTGGCGCAGCATGCCAACACAGTCAGCCCGCCAGCGGACGAGGCGAGTGCGCTATTGCAGCCATTGCATCAGCAGGAGCAGCGGCAGGCCGAGCTGGTCGGACAGCTGCGCCAGCAAGCCGTCAGTGCCTCACTCGGCGATCAGCCAGTCCATCCGCCAGTCGCCCTGACTCTGCGCTAGCTTGCCGGCCAGCCAGGGCAACAGCTGCTTGAGCTCGTCTTCCAGGCCCCATGGCGGGTTGGCGATGACCAGCCCGGAACCGCTCAGGCGGCTGGCGTCGTCCGCCGCGTGGACGAACAG
>JBBNAI010000682.1:0-1022 GCA_037994305.1 Pseudomonas sp.
GGCGACGCCGCTGGTTCGACCCTGTTCTATGGCGCCGGTGCCGGCATGGAGCCGACTGCTTCGTCCGTGGTCGCCGACCTGGTCGACGTGGTGCGTGCCCTGACCACCGATCCGACCAACCGCGTACCGCACCTGGCCTTCCAGCCGGATGCGCTGTCCGACCACCCGATCCTGCCGATCAGCGAGTGCGAGAGCGCCTATTACCTGCGCATCCAGGCCAAGGATCATCCGGGCGTACTGGCCCAGGTGGCGAGCATCCTCTCCGCGCGCGGCATCAACATCGAATCGATCATGCAGAAAGAAGCCGAAGAGCACGACGGCCTGGTACCGATGATCCTGGTCACCCATCGGGTTCAGGAAGCGCGCGTCAACGACGCCATCGCTGCGCTGGAAGCGCTGAGCGACATCGTCGGCAGCGTGGTGCGTATCCGCGTCGAGCAACTGAGCTGAGGTAGAAGAACATGCGTTATATCAGTACCCGCGGTAAGGCCCCGGTCCTCAACTTCGAAGACGTGCTGCTCGCCGGCCTGGCCAGCGATGGCGGCCTCTACGTACCGGAAAACCTGCCGCGCTTCACTCAGGAAGAAATCGCCTCCTGGGCCGGCCTGCCGTACCACGAACTGGCCTTCCGCGTGATGCGCCCGTTCGTCACCGGCAGCATTCCGGATGCCGACTTCAAGAAGATCCTCGAAGACACCTACGGTGTGTTCGCCCACAACGCCGTGGCGCCGCTGCGTCAGCTGAACGGCAATGAATGGGTGCTGGAGCTGTTCCACGGCCCGACCCTGGCGTTCAAGGACTTCGCCCTGCAGTTGCTCGGTCGCCTGCTCGACTACGTGCTGGCCAAGCGCAACGAGCGGGTGGTGATCATGGGCGCCACCAGCGGCGACACTGGCTCGGCGGCCATCGAAGGCTGCAAGGCCTGCGAGCACGTCGACATCTTCATCATGCACCCGCACAACCGCGTGTCCGAGGTGCAGCGCCGGCAGATGACGACCATCTTCGGCGAGAACATCCATAAC
>JBBNAI010000683.1:0-2409 GCA_037994305.1 Pseudomonas sp.
CAGGGCGAAATGAGCCCGTACGAACTGCTCCACGACGATCGCGCCTTCCTGCGCTTCCTGGTCTACGGCATCCTCTCCGCCCTGTGCCTGTCGAATGTCGGCCGTCGCGGCCTGGCGCCCGTGCTGACGCCGGTCAACGACTTCATCCTGCGCTACCGCTGGCAGGCGCTGTTGCTGCTCGGACTGATCGCGACCTATCGCATGTCCGATACGGTGATGGGAGTGATGGCCAACGTCTTCTACATCGACATGGGGTTTGCCAAGAGCCAGATCGCCAGCGTCAGCAAGCTGTTCGGCCTGATCATGACCCTGCTCGGCGCGGCCACCGGCGGCCTGCTGATCGTGCGTTTCGGTATCCTGCCGATCCTGCTGCTGGGTGGCGCGGCTTCGGCGGCGACCAACCTGCTGTTCGCCACGCTCTCCGAGCTCGGCCCGGTGAGCCTACCGAACTACGACGAGCACACGGTGACCCAGCTGCTGATGGTGCTGGACCCGCACATGCTGATGCTGGTGCTGACCATCACCCTCGACAACCTCAGCTCCGGCCTGGCCACGGCGGCGTTCGTCGCCTACCTGTCGAGCCTGACCAACCTCAAGTTCTCGGCCACCCAGTACGCCCTGCTCAGCTCGATCATGCTGCTGCTGCCACGTCTGGTCGGCGGCTCCTCGGGACTGATGGTGGAAAAACTCGGCTACAGCCAGTTCTTCCTCGCCACCGCGCTGCTCGGCATCCCCACACTGATCCTGATTCTCCTGCAGTGGAGCCGCGAGCGTGCGGCACCACCTGCTCCGGCAGAGCCTGCCGGCGCGGATCAGCAGCCGAGCGTCGAGCAGAGCAAGGTCGGCTAAGCGCCGGCCTTGTCTCCGACACTGACCATGCGCACCAGTCGCTGTGCCAGCGGCAGCTCGATCTTGGCCTCGCGCAGGCGCTCGCGCACATGCTCGTTGAGCATGAAGGTCACTGCCCAGTAGTCGGCATTGCTGGTCCACAGGCGCAGCGACAGGGTGATCGAGCTTTCGCCCAGGGTCGCTACCACCACCTCGGGCGCCGGCTCGGGCAATACCCGCGAATCATCCGCCAGGCGCAGCAGCACCACACGGGCACGCTGCAGGTCGGCATCGCTATCCACCGCCACATCGAACACCACCTTGCGCGTGGCCTGACGCGAGGTATTGGTGATGGTGCCGTTGGACAGCGCGCCGTTGGGCACGATCACCGTCTTGTTGTCGCCGGTGCGCAGCACGGTATGGAATATCTGGATGCTGTCGACCGTGCCACCGACGCCCTGCGCCTCGATCCAGTCGCCGACGCGGAACGGGCGGAACAGCAGGATCAGCACGCCACCGGCAAAATTCGCCAGGCTGCCCTGTAGGGCCAGGCCAATGGCCAGACCGGCGGCACCGATGGCGGCGATGAACGAGGTGGTTTCGATCCCCACCATCGACGCCACGCTGACCGCCAGGAGGATTTTCAGGACCACGTTGGCCAGGTTCTCGATAAAGCCCTGCAAGGTCTTGTCACTGTGCCGGGTGGCAAGCAGGCCGCCCACCCGCGCAGTCAGTCGATTGATCAGCCACCAGCCGATCAGCAGGGTGAACAACGCCAGCACCAGCCGGCTGCCATAGGCCACAGCGACCGGGAACCAGGCCTCGGAAGCTTTCATCAGATGGTCAAGATCGATTTGCGTCAGGTCCATGCCTGCTCTCCTTTTGCGCGCTAGAAACAAAATCGCCATGGCAGGCCATGGCGAAAATGATGGATGCATCTAGTGCGACGGAGAAAAAACCGCAGGGTTCCTCAACTCGCCAGAACGATGTGCATCAGTCGCGGAAGTTGTTGTACTGCAGCGGCATACCCAGGTCCTTGCCACGCAGCAGGGCGATGGCTTCCTGCAGGTCATCACGCTTCTTGCCGGTGATGCGTACCTGCTCACCCTGGATGGCGGCCTGCACCTTGAGCTTGGCATCCTTGACCAGGGCGACGATTTTCTTCGCCAGTTCCTTGTCGATACCCTCGCGGAAAGTGACTTCCTGCTTGATTACCTTGCCGGAGGCAAAGGGGTCTTTAGTCTCCATGCACTGGGCATCAATCTTGCGCTTGATCAGGGCCGCGCGCAGGATTTCCAGCATCTGCTCCAGCATGAAGTCGGCTTCGGCCGTCAGGGTGACGGTCTTGTCCTTACTCTCGAAGCTGCACTTGCCACGCAGGTCGAAGCGGCGCTCCAGATCCTTCACGGCATTGTCCACGGCGTTGGTGAGTTCGTGCTTATCCAGTTCGGACACCACGTCGAACGTAGGCATGGAATTACTCCAGATAGACGGCGCGATCAGTATCACGGACTGTGTGCGCCTGGCTTGACGGTAGAAATGGCGCGATCATTATACCCAGTCTAGGGTCTGTTGCCGTTT
>JBBNAI010000684.1:0-2612 GCA_037994305.1 Pseudomonas sp.
AATTCCGCCAGTTCGTACAGGACTGGGTCAGCCAGCTGTGGCAGGAAAAGGATGCTCGGATCAGTGCGTTGAAGGCCGAGCCCTAAACCGGAACCCAACCGGCGCCATCGGTGGAAAATGCTTCGCAGTTTTCCACCCTACGGCTTTTCCGGCCGGTGCGCTGGCGGCAGGATCGTAGGGTGGATAACGCGGTGCTTATCCACCGGCAAGCAGCACTGGTTGTCGCCCGGCAACACGCAGTCAATCCGACAATTCCTGACGAACCATCCAGTGCCCACTGGGCGGCATCAGGCGGCTGATGTCGAAGCGTTGCAGGCTGCTCTGGTCGAGCATTTCGATCTGCGGGCTGACCAGCTGGGCATGGGGCTGGTCCTCCAGGATGCGCACCGCCAGGTCGACCGCGATACGCGCCTGCAGCACCGGTGAGTCGGTCGGCGCGGCGAGGATGTAGCCTTCCTTGATCTGCTCGAGAATGCGCTCGGTAGCGTAGCTCGCCATCACTTGGGTGGCGCGATAGCGTGGGCCGGCGCTCTGCACCAGTTGCGCGGCGAAGCCTGCTGCCTCGGCATTGCCCAGCAGGTAATCGACCTGCGGATGGGCGCCCAGCAAGCCGCGCACCAGTTGCGCCTGGCTGGCGCGATCTACCGGGCCATAGCCGCCGTGGTAGAGCGTCACGGCGCGCCCGCGCAGGCTACGCGCCAGACCGCTCTCGGCATCAGTGACCCAACCGGAATTCTGCGGGCCGGGCAGCCAGCCCAGGCTGTAGGGGCCAGCCTCGCGCGCACCTTCGATATAGGCCAGCGCCGCAGCGACCATATCGGCGAAATCGATCCGCGAATGGGCGCTGACGCCGGGGCAGTCGAGGCGATTGACCAGGTCGATCACCGGCGTACCCTCGGCCTGCAGCTCGGCAATGGCCGGGCACAGGTCCTCGGTGTTGATGGCGGCGATCAGGTAGGCATCGGCATCCAGCCGCTGGCACTGGCGCAACTGATCGATCTGCACCTGCGGGTTCTCGTAGCCGCCGGCCTCGTAGATGCCCAGTTTCACGCCCTGGCGCTTGGCCTCGCCGTGCAGACCCCAGGCCACGCCCCACCAGTAGCGATCCTTGCCGTGCGGCAGCAGCGCGCACAGGCGCCAGGGTTGGCGGGCCTTGGCCAGCGGGGTGTAAGCCAGGGCCTGGCCGTCAGCCTGTACCTGCACCGGGTACCACTCGGCACCAGCCGGGGTAGCGGCCAGGCACAGGCAAAGCAGGAGTCCGGCAGTGCTGCGCATCAGAGGCGGCCTTCGCTGCAAGAGCAGGTAAAAACACGGGATGGAATTCAGCGTAGTTGCTACCACGGACTTTTCCCGATCAGCGGCAGCAGTGGCGCCTGTTACACTTCGCGGCATTCCTTCTTGCAGGTTTCCGCCGTGAACAGCGCTTTCTCTTCCTTGTCCCTCTCCACCGCCATGCTGGCCAACCTCGAGGCCCTCGGTTATGCCGAGATGACGCCGATCCAGGCGCAGAGCCTGCCGGTGATCCTCAAGGGCCTGGACCTGATCGCCCAGGCCAAGACCGGCAGCGGCAAGACCGCGGCCTTCGGCATCGGCCTGCTGGCACCGCTGAATCCGCGTTTCTTCGGTTGCCAGGCACTGGTGCTGTGCCCAACCCGCGAGCTGGCCGACCAGGTGGCCAAGGAACTGCGCCGCCTGGCCCGCGCTGCTGACAACATCAAGATCCTCACCCTTTGCGGTGGCGTGCCTTTCGGCCCGCAGATCGGCTCGCTGGAGCACGGCGCCCACGTCATCGTCGGCACCCCGGGGCGCATCCAGGAGCACCTGAAGAAGGGCACCCTCAAGCTCGAGAGCCTCAACACCCTGGTCCTCGACGAAGCCGACCGCATGCTCGACATGGGCTTCTACGACAGCATCGCCGAGATCATCAACCAGACCCCGGCCAAGCGGCAGACCCTGCTGTTCTCCGCGACCTACCCGAGCGGCATCAAGCAGCTCAGCGCGACCTTCATGCGCGACCCGCAGCAGGTCAAGGTCGAGGCCCTGCACGACGACGCGCAGATCGAGCAGCGCTTCTACGAGATCGCCCCTGAAGAGCGCATGGACGCCGTGCTCAAGCTGCTCAACAGCTACCGCCCGGAATCCTGCGTGGCGTTCTGCTTCACCAAGCAGCAATGCCAGGAGCTGGTCGACCACCTGGAGGCCAACGGCGTCTCGGCCATGGCCCTCAACGGCGACCTGGAACAGCGCGACCGCGACCAGGTACTGGCAATGTTCGCCAACCGCAGCCTGTCGGTATTGGTAGCCACCGACGTGGCCGCCCGCGGCCTGGATATCGACGCCCTGGACATGGTGATCAACGTCGAGCTGGCGCGTGACTCGGAAATCCACATCCACCGCGTCGGTCGTACCGGCCGCGCGGGCGCCAAGGGCCTGGCGATGAGCCTGGTGGCGCCGGCCGAAGGGCACCGCGCCCAGGCCATCGAAACCCTGCAGAAGAGCCCGCTGAACTGGCACCCGCTGAGCAGCCTCAAGGCCAAGGCAGGCGAACCGCTGCAACCGCCGATGGTGACCCTGTGCATCGGTGCCGGGCGCAAGGAGAAGCTGCGCCCCGG
>JBBNAI010000685.1:0-3661 GCA_037994305.1 Pseudomonas sp.
GGAAATAAGACATGTCGAATCGTCAAACCGGCACCGTTAAGTGGTTCAACGACGAGAAGGGCTTCGGTTTCATCACCCCCGAAAGCGGTCCGGATCTGTTCGTGCACTTCCGCGCTATCGAAGGCAATGGCTTCAAGAGCCTGAAAGAAGGCCAGAAGGTTACCTTCGAAGCCGTGCAAGGCCAGAAAGGCATGCAAGCTGACAAAGTCCAGGTTCTGGGCTAAGTCGCTTCCGAAAAAGCCCCTGATGGCAACATCAGGGGCTTTTTTGTGCCTGCGATTTGTTGCCCGTACAATCCGCCGCAGTTTTCTGCCAAGAGCCCTCCATGCCCAAGCACACACTGCGCCCCACGGGTGACTACCCCGCCGCCGGCCTGATTCGCCGCCTGGCCGCGATGTTCTATGACTTCCTGCTGAGCCTCGCCCTACTGATGGTCATTACCCTGACCTACAAGGGCATCCAGATGCTCATCATCGGCGAAGAAAGGCTGCGCCAGCTATCAGACGCCGGCGCCCTGGATGGCGACCCGCTGCTATCGACCCTCCTGGTGCTGGGCCTGTTCGGCTTCTTCGCCAAATTCTGGACCCACAACGGCCAGACCCTCGGCATGCAGGTCTGGGGCGTGCGCATCCAGAACACAGATGGCTCGGCCATCAGCCTGTGGCAGGCACTGCTGCGCTTCATGGTCGCCATCGGATCCTGGCTATGCCTGGGCCTGGGATTCTTCTGGGTGCTCTGGGACAAGGAAAAGCGCAGCTGGCACGACATCTACTCGGACAGCCGCGTCGTGCAATTGCCCAAGCATGTGCACAAGCAGGGCAAGCTCTAGCACACACTCCAGCCTTAGCCCTGCCCACCGCGTGCATCGCAACACCGCGACTGCGCGCCGCGCCCTTTGCATAAAATGAAAATCTTTCGCATTATTGCGCAGTTTTATAGCGCACTGCGTCTCGCTCTCACTTTCATATGCAAAGGAATTCGCCATGACTCGTATGCCCCTGGCTACTGCCAGCCTGCTGGCTCTCGCCATCTCCCTCGCCGGTTGTGGCGACGACAAGAAGGAAGCTGCCGCCCCGCAAGCAGCCGCCTCGGCTGCCGCCACTACCAGCGCTTCCAGCCTGAAAGTTGAAGACGCAGCCGCCAAGGCCGTGGTCAGCCACTACGCCGACATCGCCTTTGCCGTGTTCAGCGACGCCGCCAGCACCGGCAAAACCCTGCAGACCGCCATCGACGCCCTGCTCGCCAACCCCAGCGACGCCACTCTGAAAGCCGCCCGTGAAGCCTGGCTGGCCGCTCGTGTCCCCTACATGCAGACTGAAGTATTCCGCTTCGGCAACGCCGTGGTCGACGACTGGGAAGGCCAGCTGAACGCCTGGCCACTGGACGAAGGCCTGATCGACTACGTAGTCGCCGACACCGCGCAGGCCCAGGGCAACCCGGCTGGCACCGCCAACATCATCGCCAACACCGAGATTCAGGTCGGCGAAGACAAGGTCGACGTGAAAGACCTGACCGGCGAAAAACTGGCCAGCCTGAACGAGCTGGGCGGTTCCGAAGCCAACGTCGCCACCGGTTACCACGCCATCGAATTCCTGCTGTGGGGCCAAGACCTCAACGGCACCGGCCCTGGCGCAGGCGCGCGTCCGGCCAGCGACTACCTGACCGGCGATGGCGCCACCGGCGGCCACAACGACCGTCGTCGTGCCTTCCTGAAAGCCGCCGCCGACCTGCTGGTCAGCGACCTCGACTCGATGGTTGCGCAATGGAAAGCCGGCGTTGCCGACAACTACCGCGCCACTCTGGAAGCTGAGTCTGCCGAGAACGGCCTGCGCAAAATGCTGTTCGGCATGGGCAGCCTGGGCCTGGGTGAACTGGCCGGCGAGCGCATGAAAGTCGCCCTGGAAGCCAACTCCACCGAAGATGAGCACGACTGCTTCAGCGACAACACCCACAACTCGCACTACTTCGACGCCAAAGGCATCCGCAACATCTACCTGGGCGAGTACACCAAGGTCGACGGCACCACTCTGACCGGCCCAAGCCTGTCCTCGCTGGTAGCCAAGGTTGACGCAGCTGCAGACACCACCCTCAAGGCCGACCTGGACGCTACCCAGGCCAAGCTGCAGGCCCTGGTCGACAGCGCCGAGAAAGACAACGTGCACTTCGACCAACTGATCGCGGCCGACAACACCACCGGCCAACAACTTGTGCGTGACGCCATCACCGCCCTGGTCACCCAGACCGGCGCGATCGAGAAGGCTTCCGCCGCCCTGGGCATCAGCGGCCTGAACCCGGACACCGCCGACCACCAGTTCTGATTACCCGTCAGCACTGACAAACGGATGCGCCCACAAGGCGCATCCGTTTTTTTATGCCCCGCAGCGCCCCATGACGCGCCACTGAAAACTGCTCTCACAGATGATCTACCCGCGGCATTTCGCCCCGCACGTAAACGCTAATCCCTCTTATTTGAACTCCATTAGCCTGCTAACATCGCCCGCCTGACTCGCCGCCCTGGTTCGCCCCGATGCTCCATCCGCTCCGCCTCTGTGCACTCGCGCTGGCTTTCAGCCTGGCCGCCTGCAACCAGGCGCCGCCTCCAGCCGAACCCGGCGAAGCGCTTTCCGCTGGAGCCGCCACGGTAGGTCAGCGCGACCACAACGCCTTCTCCCTGCCCTCGGCCAACCTGGCGCCCTCACGACGCCTGGACTTCGCGGTGGGCAACAGCTTCTTTCGCAACCCCTGGGTGATCGCGCCAACCACCACCATCGCCCGCGATGGCCTCGGCCCGCTGTTCAATACCAACGCCTGCCAGAACTGCCACATCAAGGATGGGCGCGGCCACCCGCCCGCCGCCAACGCCAGCAGCGCCGCATCCATGCTGGTACGCCTGTCGATTCCGGCAGATGGCTCCAGCACACACCGCGAGCTGTTGGAGCGCAACGGCGTGGTCCCCGAGCCGGTGTATGGCGGCCAGTTGCAGGACATGAGCAATCCCGGCGTCGCTCCCGAGGGCAAGGTGCGGGTGAGCTACAGCAGCGTGCCGGTGACCTTCGCCGATGGCACGCGCGTCGAGTTGCGCCAACCACAGCTGCAGATCAGCAACCTGGGCTACGGCCCGATGCATCCGGCCACCCTGTTCTCCGCGCGCATCGCCCCGCCGATGATTGGTCTCGGCCTGCTCGAAGCGATTCCAGAAAACGCCCTGCTGGCCCATGCCGACCCCGACGATCGCGACGGTGACGGCATTCGTGGCGTGGCCAACCGGGTCTGGGACGACGCGCGTGGCACCACCGTACTCGGCCGCTTCGGCTGGAAGGCCGGCCAGCCCAGCCTCAACCAGCAGAACGCTCACGCCTTCGCCAACGACATGGGCCTGACCAGCAGCCTGCTGCCCCAGGACAACTGCAGCCTGGCGCAAACCGACTGCCGCAGTGCAGTCAATGGCGGTGTTCCGGAAGTCAGCGATTCGATCATGGCCAGCGTGCTGTTCTACACCCGCAACCTGGCAGTACCCGCGCGCCGCGCCGTGAATGACCTGGCCGTGCGCCAGGGTAAACAGCTGTTCAACCAGGCCGGCTGCCAGAAGTGCCACGTACCGAGCTTCACCACCGCCGCCGATGCCGCCGAACCGGAGCTGGCCAACCAGACCATTCGCCCC
>JBBNAI010000686.1:0-3132 GCA_037994305.1 Pseudomonas sp.
GTGGCGACGCTGGCCTCGCCTTTCTGCGCTTCCACGTAGAACGCCGCGCTCTGGTGCGGGTTCTCGCCGTAGCGCATTTCCTGGGCCTTGATGAACTGGCTGTTGAAGGTGCGCGGGAAGGCGCCGCGCTCTTCGGTACTCAGGGTGTCGCGGCCCTGGTCGATGGTGCCCAGGTAGTTGGCGATCATGCCGTCGTAGGCTGCGGTGTGCTCGAAGGCCTTGAGGGCCAGGTCGAAGCGCTGGGCGTAGCTCAGGCCACCGGCTTTCAGGCTTTCGACGATGCCGGCGTAGTCGCCGGCGTTGACCACGATGGCCACGTCTTTGTGGTTCTTCGCCGCGCTGCGGACCATGGTCGGGCCGCCGATGTCGATGTTCTCGATGGCGTCGGCCAGGTCACAGCCGGGCTTGGCCACAGTGGCGGCGAACGGGTAGAGGTTGACCGCGACCAGGTCGATCGGCTTGATGCCGTGCTGCTCCATCACCGCGCCGTCGAGGGCGCGACGGCCGAGGATGCCGCCGTGGATCTTCGGGTGCAGGGTCTTCACGCGACCGTCCATCATCTCCGGGAAGCCGGTGTAGTCGGCGACTTCCACGGCGGCCACACCGTTGTCCTTGAGCAGCTTGTAGGTGCCACCGGTGGAGAGGATTTCCACATTCAGGGCGACGAGCTCGCGGGCAAACTCGAGGATACCGGTCTTGTCGGAGACGCTGATCAAGGCGCGGCGAACGGGGAGGCGGGTGGTCTGGTCGGTCATTGCAGAGTCCATCAGAGCGGGAAGATCAGTAAAAAAGGGCGACCTTGCGGGGTCGCCCTTTTCCATGCATTCGGTGGCTTACAGCAGATCGTATTGCTTGAGTTTCTTGCGCAGGGTGCCGCGATTCAGGCCGAGCAGCTCGGAGGCCTTGGTCTGGTTGCCCTTGACGTAGTTCATCACGGTCTCCAGCAGCGGTGCTTCGACCTCGTTGAGAACCAGGTTATAGACGTCGGTGACGTCAGCACCTTCGAGGTGAGCAAAGTAGTTGTGCAGCGCCTTCTCGACACTGCCGCGCAGGGTCTGGCCCTCTTCGCTCGGCGTGGTCAGGTGCTGCTTCAGGCTGGTGTTGTCGCTCACGGGTACTGCCCCATCAAAAACTGATTCATCAAAAAAAGGCTCGGTCATCCTCGTCATGCGGCTGCCCCTTCTCCCTTGTTATGTTGTTCGGCGAAGAACTGCCGAACATGGGTGCATTGCACGTCCGTAGCATCCAGACGATTGAACTCGGCGCGAAACTCCCTGGCGCCTGGCAGGGTGGCGAGGTACCAGCCGACATGCTTGCGGGCAATACGTACGCCCATCACGTCGCCATAGAAGGCGTGCAGTGCGGCCAGGTGCTCCAGCAGAATCCGTTCGACTTCGTACAGCGTTGGCGCCAGCAATTCCTTGCCGGTTGCCAGGTAGTGGGCGATCTCGCGGAAGATCCACGGCCGCCCCTGCGCCGCACGACCGATCAGCAGGGCATCGGCGCCAGTGGCGTCGAGCACGGCCTTGGCCTTGTGCGGCGAATCGATGTCGCCATTGGCGAACACCGGAATTGTTACCGCCTGCTTGATCGCGGCGATGGTGTCGTACTCGGCCTCGCCGGTGTACAGGTCGGCACGGGTCCGGCCATGCACGGCCAGGGCACTGATGCCGGCCTGTTCGGCGATCTTGGCCACGGTGATGCCGTTCTTGTTCGAGCGGTCCCAGCCGGTGCGGATCTTCAGGGTGACCGGTACGTCGACCGCCTTGACCACGGCGTCGAGGATCGCACTGACCAGCTCCTCATCTTTCATCAGGGCCGAGCCGGCGGCTTTGTTGCAGACCTTCTTGGCCGGGCAGCCCATGTTGATGTCGATGATCTGTGCGCCCATTTCGACATTGCGCCGGGCCGCTTCGGCGAGCATCTCGGGATCGCCACCGGCGATCTGCACCGAGCGGGGCTCGGGATCACCGGTGTGGATCATGCGCAGGCTGGATTTGCGGCTGTTCCACAGGCGCACGTCGCTGGTCACCATCTCCGAAACCACCATGCCCGCACCCAGCTTCCGGCAGAGTTGCCGGAACGGCTGATCGGTGACACCCGCCATGGGGGCGAGGATCAACGGGTTGGGCAGCGTGTACGGGCCGATGCGTACCACCGGTATCTTCCCTGTTGTTGGGGCCTGCGAAGACGTCAGGGAAAGGCGTGGCCTGCCTGGTCTCAAAACGGCTTCATTGGAGTGCGAAAAAGGGAGGGCATGATACCCGCTCTCGATGACCGGATAAAGGTTGTTTTGAACAAATTATGAACAGTCGTCGGCTTCCCGCCGTTGGTCGGGTCGAATCGATCAAACGCTGGAAATCCGCCGCGTTCAGGCTACTCGGGGGAGTGGAAGCTGAGGCTGTAGTTGACGGCCTTGGCGCCTGGATCGGTGATTTCCAGGGACACGTGGATAGGCGTCTGCGGCGGCATTTCCGCCTGGCCCGCGAGCTCCCCGCCAAGGTACTGGCTGGGCTTGAAACGGCTGCTGGCGAGCAGTTGGCCGTTGATGTCGGCGAAGCGCAGTTCCAGCAGCGGGAAGGGTTGGGCGAAGGGCGCGCGGTTGTAGATGATCGCGTCGACCATCAGCGCATTCATGTAGTCCGGATGGCTGCGAACCACCAGGTTGGTGCTCTTGATCTGCTCGATATCGACCTTGGAAGGCAGGCTGCAGCCGAACTCCGGGCACAGCTGTTCGAACCAGGGGCGGTACTGGTCCTGACGGGCCAGTTCCTCGAAGTGGTAGGACACGTACTGGCCGGCCAGGGTGCCGGCAGTCAGCAGGTTGAGCAGGCCCCAGGCGATCCAGCGGCCCCAGGGTTTCTTCGCTTCCTGCCAGTCGAGTTGCAGCGGCTCTTCGGCCAGTTCGAACAGGTTGTCTTCACGCAGGCTAGGTTCGCTGCGGCTCGGCTGCGTCGGGCTGGCGAGGCGGGTGTAGTCGGCATCGCCGATCTGATCGTCGTCCTCGGGCTCGGCCAGGGCGCTGAGCGGCGGCTCGTCACGCAAGGCGGGTTCTTCGTCCGGCAGTACATGCTGGGCGTGGGCGAAGCTGGGCTCGCGGCGGGCCGCTGGCGGGAGGTCGTCGAGCGGTGG
>JBBNAI010000687.1:0-20419 GCA_037994305.1 Pseudomonas sp.
TGCAAGCTGGCGGCGATCATCAAGCCGACCGGCAAGTTCATCTTCGTCAACCGTACCGGGATGAAGGTCCAGGAGAAGACTCGCATGGGCCTGGCGGTGGAGTTCCGTCGCGGCGCGATCCGCATGCTCGACGATGCGCTGCTGTTCGACCGGGCGCTGGAGTCGGTGATCGGCAACCTGCGCAAGCTCAAGGGCGACTGACGCCTCTGTTGTTAGTCCACAACGCCCGGCCCAGCGCCGGGCGTTGTCGTTTCCGGGTGGCTGCCTCTGCTAGAGTGGCGGCAGTGTTCAAGGAGCCCTTATGCAGCTGGACCCCGTCACAGGCTGGTGTGTTGATGTACAGCACTGTCCATCGCCGAATTTCAACGCCCGCCCGAGTGGCGAGGTGTCTCTGCTGGTCATCCACAACATCAGTCTGCCGCCGGGCCAGTTCGGTACGGGCAAGGTGCAGCAGTTTTTCCAGAACTGCCTGCCAGGTGAAGAGCATCCGTATTTCGCCGATATCGTCCAGCTGCAGGTTTCTGCGCATTTCCTGATCGAGCGCGATGGTGGGGTGACTCAGTTTGTCGCCTGTGGCGAGCGCGCCTGGCACGCCGGTGTATCCAGTTTCGATGGGCGCGAAGGCTGTAACGACTTTTCCCTGGGGATCGAACTGGAAGGCACGGATGAACAGCCTTTCAGCGATGCCCAGTATGCAAGCCTGATTGAGCTGACCCATCAGCTGCTGCAGGCCTATCCTGAATTGAGTGTCCAGCGCATCTGTGGCCACAGCGATATTGCCCCGGGGCGCAAGACCGACCCGGGTCCGTACTTCGACTGGGAGCGATTGCGCTTGGCGTTGAGCGAACGAGGAGAGCGGTAGATGAATTTCCTGGTGCTGCTGTTGGTGGTCTGGGTGGAGAAGCTGTCCTCCGGGCGCCAGCGTATTCAGCAGGATGGTCCCTGGCGGCAATGGCTGGCACGGGTCGAGGGGCGTCACGGGGCAGAACCCTGGATGTCTCTGGCGCTACTGGTGCTGGTGCCGATGGCCCTGCTGGGGCTGCTGTTGCTGATCATCCAGCCGCTGGCCTATGGCTGGTTGGCGCTGCCGGTGCATCTGCTGGTGCTGGTCTACAGCTTGGGGCGTGGCGATGTACTGGCGGCCCTGGGGCCGTTCCGTGATGCCTGGCGTCGTGGCGATGAGCAAGCCGCCTTGCATGTGGCCGAACGCGATTTGGGTCTGGAGGCCGATGCCGAGGCGCAACTGCTGCTGCGCGTGCAAGGCTACGAACTGTGGCAGGCCTACCAAGGCTTCTTCGCGGTGATTTTCTGGTATGCCCTGCTGGGGCCGGCATTGGCGCTGGCTTATCGCCTGCTGGCATTGACCGCCGAGCACGCCACCCAGCCGGCTCTGGCCGAGCGCGCGGCGCAGTTGCGCCATGCCCTGGACTGGCTGCCGGTGCGGGTTCTGGCTGCCAGCTTTGCCCTGGTCGGCAACTTCGCCGCGGTCAGCCGCGCGGTGCTGCACGATCTGCTGGCCTGGGATATTCCCGCTGCCGATCTACTGAGTAACGCCGGGCGCGCGGCCGGCGAACTGCCTGAACCGCAAGCTGGCGAGGCCGGGGTCAACAGCCTGGATGAGCTGTGGCAATTGCTGGTGCGTTCGGCGGTGCTCTGGTACGCCGCGTTTGCCGTGTGGATTCTGTTGTTCTAGGCCGCTGTTGGTTGTTGCTCGCGCCCGTTGGTGCTCAATCTGGTGAACGGTGCGGCATAAATTTTCGTGATGAGCGGCCGGGCGCCTGAGCTGGTGCGGCTGCTGCCGTTCGTCGGCGTCTCGTGAGGCCATGACTCTACGGCTGGCACGATCCAGATCAATGCCAATACGGATTACAGGCGTACTCTTAACCTTAAGTTACAGAGGATCAGGTCGATATCCGGTATACAGGTCACCATTGGGGCGTGTACCTGCCTGGTGCATTCCTTGCGAGAACTGATGACGATCCTTTGTGGCTGCTGGCTACGAAGGCCAGCAGAAATCGCTGCCTTAGGCGCTCGATCGTCGCAGGCTTCATGTACTGATTACATTATCTTGCCGTTCAATTCCCGGTCTGCTCCCGGCTGGAATACAACAATAATGGCAACAGGAGACGTCTAGTGAATAGCGTGCTGTATCCGGCCATAGCGCTCATGAACCGCCTGAGCTTCGGTATGAAGTTCAGTTTGATCAGCGTACTTTTCTTCCTGCCCATGCTGGTCACCAACTTCTATCTGGTGCGCGACTCCTATCACGAGTTCGTCGATACCCGTACTGAACTGCAGAGCATCGGTCTGCTCAAGGACAGCCTCAAGCTGCGCCGCGACCTCGAACAGCTCAATGACCTGCTCGAAATCAACGCTGCGCTGGGGCAGTCCAGTGAGTCGGAGACGCTGCTGGCGCAGGTCAAAACCCTTGAAAGTTCGGTGAAGGCGTCCATCGATGCCCTGGCACCGAGCAGCGAGGACGAGCAAAAAGTCGCCGAGTTCAATGCCCAGCGCGATGCGATCAAGACGGCCCTCGACGCCGTCATCCAGGAAGAGTCGCAGCGCAGCAAGGTCAGCCTGGTGGTCAAGGCGCTGGATAACGCCGAAGTCTTCATCAAGTTCGTTGCCAGCCAGGCCGGCCTCAGCCAGGACACCGACCTGACGGTGCGGCAGATGTCCGAGCTGATCACCAGCGTCACCCCGCCGGTAACCAAGGCACTGAGCAAGGGGCGTTCGCTGGGCTCCACATCGTTGGGCCTGCATATTCTTGGCTCGTCCGACAGCGGCAAGCTCGACGAGCTGCTGGCCGAGCTGGAAAAGCTCAACGCCGAGTACGGCTTCAAGATCCAGAGCGCGCTGCAGGACAAGCCCAAGGCCCAGCAGGCCCTGAGTACGCTGGCCGATGACAGCCGCAGCACCCTGACCGCGGCCAACTCGCGCCTGGAGGAAGAAATCCTCATGGCCGACAGCCTGGACGCATCCTGGCAGGCCTTCTTCGATACCAGCAGCGCGGACATCGACAAGACCTACGCACTGAACGACGCCGTGCTGCAGTTCCTCGATCAGGAACTGGGCCAGCGCCTGGGCCAGAAGCGTACGCAGATGGTCTTGCTGGTCGCGGCCCTGGTGCTGGTGTTCCTGCTGATCGGCTACCTCTACGGCGGCTTCTACGTGTCCACCCGCACCACCCTCAAGGGCTTCGGCAAGACTCTGGGTCAGGTCGCCGCTGGCGACATGACCGTCAAGGTCAACGTCAAGAGCCAGGACGAGCTGGGCGAACTGGGCCAGGTGTTCAACGGCACCGTGGAGAAGATCCGCGAGCTGATCGATCTGGTCGGCAAGACCGTCACCGAGGTTGAACGTCAGGCCGACAAGGTTGAACTGGTCTCCGGTGAAAGCAGCCAGGCGGTCAACGCCCAGCGCGGACAGATCGAACAGGTCGCCACGGCGATGAACCAGATGTCTGCCACCGCCCAGGAGGTCGCGCGCAGTGCGGCCGCCGCCGTGGGCAGTGCGCAGAGCGTCAACGAGGAAACGGTCAGCGGCCGCGCCCTGGTGGAGTCGCAGGTCGGTAGCATCCAGCGCCTGGCCAGCGAGATCGATCAGTCGGTCACGGTGATCAACCAGCTGGCTTCCGACAGCGCCTCGATCAGCCAGGTACTGGAAGTGATCAAGGGCATTGCCGGGCAGACCAACCTGCTGGCGCTCAACGCGGCCATCGAGGCCGCGCGTGCCGGCGAGCAGGGCCGTGGTTTTGCCGTGGTGGCCGACGAGGTGCGCAACCTGGCCAAGCGTACGCACCAGTCCACCGAAGAAATCGAGCAGATGATCGGTCGTCTGCAGACCGGGGTGAACGCCACGGTGACTGCCATGAATGGCAGCCATCAGATGGTCGACAGCACCGTCAGCCAGTCCTCGCAGGTGCAGCTGGCGCTGGAGAACATCCTCGGCGCGGTCGGCATGATCGTCGACCAGAACCAGCAGATCGCCGCTGCCGCCGAGCAGCAGACGGCCGTGGCCCACGATATCGACATGAACATCGTCGAGATCAACCAGGCGGGCGAGCGCACGGCTGAAGGCGCGGTGCAGACCGAGCAGGCCAGCCGCGAACTGTCCGACCAGGTCGCGCGGCTCAAGCAGCTGATCAGCACCTTCCGCGTCTGATCGGTGCTGTTAAAACAAAGCCCGCCAATTGGCGGGCTTTGTCGTTTTCAGGGGGTGAACCTGCGCTGTTCGTCTCGCGGATGTCACTTGCCCTGCGGGTTTGGCCAGCCGAACAGCTCGGCGGCGTTGTGGCTGCTGGCCGTGGCCAGCTCCTCAGGGCTGACACCGCGTAGCTCGGCCAGTGCTGAGCAGATATCCGCCAGATGTTCCGGGCTGTTGCGCTGGTTGGGGTACATGGCCGGGGCCATGTCCGGGGCGTCGGTTTCCAGCACGATCGCGTCCAGCGGCAATTGCGCCACCACCTTGCGTAGGCGCAGGGCCTGCGGCCAGGTGGGCGCGCCGCCGAGGCCGAGTTTGAAACCGAGCTTGAGGTATTCGCGGGCCTCCTCGTAGCTACCGGCGAAGGCGTGGATGATGCCGCCGCGCTTGGGGCGCAGGCGCTTGAGCGTGGCGATGGTGGCGGCATGGGCGCGGCGCACATGCAGCAGTACCGGCAGCTCGACGTCGTTGGCCAGCGTCAGTTGCGCTTCGAACAGCGCCTGCTGGCGTTGGCGGTCGAGTTGTTCGAGGAAGTAGTCCAAACCGAATTCACCCACCGCACACAGGCGCGGGTGGCCGGCCAGGCGCTGCAGCCAGTCGCGCAGCTCGGTGAGGTGTTCGGGCTGGTGTTGTTCGAGGTACACCGGGTGCAGGCCGAAGGCCGCATACAGGCCCTCTTCCTGCTGCACCAGGTCCCACAGGCGCTGCCAGTTGGCCTGGTACACGCCGAGCACCACCAGCTTCGCCACGCCGGCCGCACGGCTGCGCGCCAGCAATTCGGCGCGGTCGGCGTCGAAGTCGGGGAAGTCCAGGTGGGTGTGGGTGTCGATCAGCTGCATGGGCATTTTTACGCTGGCCAGGGCTCACAGGATCGGGCATTTTCCGCCGGCCTGCCAGCGCGGGGGAGCATTCCGCGGTTTCGTCAGTCAGACCTAGTAAGCCTCATTGTCTGGAGTATGTGGTCATGCAAGGAGTCGAGTGTGCGGGTGCGTAAGCTGCTGGGCGGCCTGTTCGCCGTGGCATTGCTGTTGTTGGCGGCGCTGCTGCTGTTCCTGGCGCTGTTCGACTGGAACCTGGCCAGGCCGACGTTGAACACGCAGGTTTCTGCCGCGCTGAACCGCCCCTTTGCGATTAACGGTGACCTGCGCGTGGTTTGGCAGCGCCAGCCGGAGGAGGGTGGTTGGCGTGGCTGGCTGCCCTGGCCGCATTTTTCCGCCGAGCAACTGGTGCTGGGCAATCCGTCGTGGGCCAAGGGCGAGTCCTTCGTCAGCCTGCAGCGGGTGCAGTTCAGCCTGTCGCCACTGCCCCTGCTGTGGAAGACCGTACGCATCCCGCGCATCGACCTGGTGGCGCCCACCGCCAGCCTGCAGCGCCTGGCCGATGGCCGCAGCAACTGGAGTTTCGACCTGGGCGATCCGGCCGATGCGCAAACGCCTTCACCCTGGACCCTGGATATCGGCACCATCGGCTTCGACAAGGGCCAGGTAACCCTCGACGACCAGAGCCTGAACACCCAGTTGCAGGCGCAGATAGACCCGCTCGGCAAGCCCATTCCGTTCAGTGACATCGTCGGCAAGGCAGCCGCGCAGGCAACCGATTCCTCCCCGCAGGATTACGCCTTCGCCTGGCAGGCCAAGGGCCGCTACAAGGGCCAGCCGCTGGCGGGCGAGGGCAAGGTCGGTGGCCTGCTGGCGCTGCAGGATGCGCAGCGGCCATTTCCGCTGCAGGCCGATATCCGCGCCGGCAGCACGCGCATCGTGCTGGCCGGCACCCTTACCGATCCGAAGAACCTCGGCGCCCTCGACCTGCGCCTGCGCTTGTCCGGCAGCAGCCTGGGCCACCTCTATGCGCTGACGGGCGTCACCTTGCCCGCCACGCCGGCCTATACCACCGATGGCCGCCTCAGCGCCCAGCTACGTGATGCCGGTGGCGCCAGTTTCCGTTACCGGGACTTCAACGGGCGCATCGGTGACAGCGATATCCATGGCGACCTGACCTTCGTCGCGCGTCAGCCACGGCCCAAGTTGTCCGGCCAGTTGACCTCCAACCAGTTGCTGTTCGCCGACCTGGCGCCGTTGATCGGTGCCGACTCCAATGCCGAGAAAAAGGAGCGCGGCGCGGCGGCCAGCCAACCGGCGGGCAAGGTGCTGCCGGTGGAAGAATTCCGCACCGAGCGCTGGCGGGCGATGGACGCCGATGTGCGCTTCACCGGCAAGCGCATCGTGCACAGCGACAAACTGCCGATCAGCGATCTGGATACCCATGTCGTACTCAATGATGGCCAACTCAGCCTGGAGCCTCTGCGCTTCGGCGTGGCCGGCGGTAACCTGGAATCGCAGGTGCGCCTGGACGGTACGCGCGTGCCGCTGCAAGGCACGCTGCGCCTGAGTGCGCGCGGCTTCAAGCTCAAGCAGCTGTTCCCCGGTTTTGCGCCGATGCAGACCAGCTTCGGCGAGCTGAATGGCGACGCGGACTTGAGCGGTACGGGCAACTCGGTGGCCGCGCTGTTGGGCACTGCCAATGGTGGGGTCAAGCTGCTGATCAATGACGGCGCGGTTAGCCGCAGCCTGATGGAGATCGCCGGGCTCAACGTCGGCAACTACATGGTCGGCAAGCTGTTCGGCGACGACGAGGTGAAGATCAACTGCGCGGCTGCCGACCTGGGCATGAAGCAGGGCCTGATGAGCACGCGCCTGTTCGTGGTCGATACCGAGAACGCCGTGATCAAGGTCGACGGCAGCGCCAACTTCGCCAGCGAGCGCCTGGACCTGAGCGTGACGCCGGCGTCCAAGGGCCTGCGCATCTTCTCCCTGCGCTCGCCGCTGTATGTGCGCGGTACCTTCAAGCAGCCGGATGCCGGCGTGCAGGGTGTGCCGCTGGCCCTGCGCGGCGCCGGGCTGCTGGCACTCGGCGTGGCGGTGGCCCCGGCGGCCGGGCTGGTGGCGCTGATTGCGCCGAGCAGTGGTGGAAACGATAGCCAGTGCGCGCCGTTGTTGAGGCAGATGCAGGGCAAGGGTTAGTCGTCCATGTTGGGCTCGACCCCTCACCCCAGCCCTCTCCCCAAAGGGGAGAGGGGGCGGATTGGAGGGGCTTATGGGTGTGTGCGCATTTGTTAGCGGGAGCCGCTTGTTGTACTAGGCATAGGGGCTGTTGCGGCCGGCGCAGCAAAGAAGAAGCGGGGCTCGGTGAGCGTGTGGTTTTTCCCGTCGAGGTTGCCGAATCGCGTCGACCCAAGACGGTCGGATGAGGCGCGCAGGGCGGCAGTTCTGCACGAATACCCCCTCTCCCCTGTGGGGAGAGGGCTGGGGTGAGGGGGCATGGCGGAGGCCAATCAGTGATGCTCACCTGCCATAACAGTCAGCGCGCCACGCTGGCCGAGATCGCCACGGCGGCCGCCGCTGTGCGGGTTTCCACACCGAGCTTCACGTAGACGTGCTCCAGGTGCTTGTTCACCGTACGCGGGCTGAGGCCGAGGATGTCGCCGATATCGCGGTTGGTCTTGCCGCAGGCGACCCAGCGCAGCACTTCCACTTCGCGTTCGGTGAGCTGGAAGCGGCTCGACAGGGCCTCGTAGGTCGGCTCGTTGCTCAGCGTCAGGTCGACCGGCTGGGCGGCGGCGCGGGCTGACTGGAGGATGCGTGCGGTGCGCAGGTGAGCGGCGACGCGGGCCAGTACTTCATCGGTGTGGATCGGCTTGGTCACGTAGTCGCTGCCGCCCGCGGCGAAGCCTTCCACCACGTGTTCGCTGTCGGTCAGGGCGGTCATGAACACCACCGGGATGTCGGCGCTGTCCGGCTGTTCCTTGATTCGCCGGCAGGTCTCGAAGCCGTTGATGCCGGGCATCATCGCGTCGAGCAGGATCAGGTCCGGGCGCCGGCGTTGAATGCGGTTCAGCGCACTCTGCCCGTCGAGCGCCACCAGCACCATGTAGCCGGCGGCATCCAGGGCATCGGAGAGCAGGGCGAGGTTGTCCGGCGTATCGTCGACGATCAGTACGGTGCCGCGCTCAGCAAGCTGCGTGAGAGCATTCATGTTCGGCCTCCTTGAGTTGCTGGTTGAGTTCGTCCAGGCGGAAACCCTTGGCCAGGGCGCGCCACTGGGCGGTGAAGCCGGCGCAGGCCGGGCTCTGTTGTTCGATGGCGTCGAGCTTGTCCTGAATCCCGCGCATGTAGCCGAGGGCCACCAGTTCGCGCAGTTCGGCGAGGTCGAGCGGGTTCGGCAGCTCGGCGGGTGGCGCGGCGGGTGAGCTTTCTTCGGCGCTGCGGTGCAGCCATTGCAGGCCCAGTTGCTGCTGGATGCGCTCCAGCAGTTGCGGGGTGTGCACCGGCTTGGCCAGGTAGTCGTTGCAGGCGGCAGCCACGCTGCGCTCGCGGTCGTCGGCGAAGGCGTTGGCCGAGAGCACGATGATCGGCGCCTGCGACAGGGCGTTGCGGCGGATCAGCCGGCTGGTTTCCCAGCCATCCATCTGTGGCATCGACAGGTCCATGAAGATCAGGTCGGGGTTGAGCAGCGCCACCTGGCGGATCGCCTCCTGGCCGTTGGCTGCCTGGGCGATCTGGAAGCCCAGCGGCTCGAGCATGCCGGCCAGCACGCGGCGGTGCTCGATGTGGTCGTCCACCACCAGGATCAGCCGGCGCGGGCCCTGGTAACCGATGATGTCGTGCTCGACGTGGACCACCGCCTGCGGCACGCGCACTTCGGAAAGGAACAGGCGCACCTGGAAGCTGGTGCCCTGGTCGAGCACGCTCTTCACCGACAGCTCGCCGCCCATCAGCGAGGTGAGCATGCGGGTGATGGTCAGGCCCAGGCCGACGCCGTTGTCCTGGCGCATCAGGTCGCCGCGCTCGAAGGGCTGGAAGATCCGCTCGATCTGCTCCGGGTCGATGCCGATGCCGGTGTCGATGATCTCGAAGCTGGCCGTCTCGCGCAGGTAGCTGACGCGCAGGCGCACCTCGCCGCTGTCGGTGAAGCGCACCGCGTTACCCAGCAGGTTGATCAGGATCTGCCGCACGCGCTTCTCGTCACCGCGCACCACCGCCGGCATGCGCCCGCTGGTTTCCATGCGAAAGCGCAGGCCTTTCTCTTCGGCCTGCGGGGTGAACATGCGGTCGATCTGGTGGATGAACTCGGGGAAGGGGATTTCCGAGAGTTCCAGGTTGAGCTTGCCGGCCTCGATCTTGGCCACGTCGAGCAGGCCGTCGATCAGTGACAGCAGGTGCGAGCCGCTGCGGAAGATGGTCGCCAGGGCATCCTTGTGCTGGCCGGGCATGGCCGCGTCGCGCTGCAGTATCTGGGTGTAGCCGAGGATGCTGTTGAGCGGCGTGCGCAGCTCGTGGGACAGGCCGGTGACGTAGCGGCTCTTCGCCGCGTTGGCCGCTTCGCTGGCTTCCTTGGCCTTCTGCAGTTCCTCGTCGGTGCGCCGGTGCGCCTCGATCTCCTGCATCAGCAGCAGGGTCTGCCGGTCCGATTCCTTCTGCGCCACGCTGCGGCTCTCGCGGGTCAGCACCACCCACCAGGCAAGGATCGCGGCGAATACCGAGAGCGTCAGGAAGGCCTTGAGGAAGGCCTGGTACAGCGTCTGCTGCACCTCTGGTGAATGCGGCACCAGGCCATGGGAGACCTGGCTGTAGATCAGCGCCAGGGCGCCGAACAGCATCAGTACCAGCAACACCAGCAGACCCATGTACTGCGCCAGGCGGCTGTGCAGGCGCGGGATCGAGGCCTTGGGGTAGATCCAGCGGACGAAGTCGTCCATCTGTTCGGCCAGGCGCGCGTGGGGCTTGCAGGCATCGCCGCAGCGCGCGTCGAGCGAGCAGCACAGTGAGCAGATCGGCGTGCTGTAGGCCGGGCAGAAGGCCATGTCCGGCGCCTCGAAGGCGTTGCTGCACAGGCCGCACTGCACGGTTTCGCACGGGCCGGCGGGGTACAGCAGCAGCGGGTCGCTGGTGCGGGCGATGTAGTAGCGGCCCTTGGTCAGCCAGGCGATCAGCGGCGCGCTGACGAACGCTGAAACCAGCGCGACCATCGGCGAGGCGGCTTCGGCGAGGGCGCCGAACAGGCCGGCGTAGGCGAGGATCGACAGCAGGGAGGCGATCAGCATGGCGCCGACACCCACGGGGTTGATGTCGTACAGGTGCGCGCGCTTGAACTCGATGAACTTGGGCGACAGGCCCAGCGGCTTGTTGATCACCAGGTCGGCGACCAGTGCGCCAATCCAGGCGATGGCGATGTTGGCGTACAGGCCGAGCACCTGCTGGATCGCATCGAACACGCCCAGCTCCATCAGCATCAGGGCGATGGCCACGTTGAACACCAGCCACACCACACGGCCTGGATGGCTGTGGGTGACGCGGGCGAAGAAGTTCGACCAGGCCAGCGAGCCGGCATAGGCGTTGGTCAGGTTGATCTTGATCTGCGAGACGATGACGAACAGCACCATGGCGCCGAGCGCCCACTCTGGCGAGCTGAACACGTAGTTGAATGCCACCAGGTACATCTGCGTGGGCTCGGCGGCGCGCTCGATGGGCACTTCATGCTGCAGGGCGAGGAAGGTCAGGAAGGCGCCGGCGAGCATCTTCAGCGCGCCGGGAATGATCCAGCCCGGCCCGGCCATGAGCAGGGCGGCCCACCAGCGCTTGCGGTTGGCGGCGCTCTGTTCCGGGAGGAAGCGCAGGTAGTCGACCTGCTCGCCGATCTGCGTCACCAGCGACAGCGCCACGGTGCAGGCGGCGCCGAAGTACAGCAGGTTGAACGCGCCGCCATCGCCTTCGCGGCCGCTGAAGGTGGTCCAGTCGCTCAGCGCGTCCGGGTTCTTCCACATCACGAACAGGTACGGCAGCAGCAACAGCACCAGCCACAGCGGCTGCGTCCACATCTGCAGGCGGTTGATCAGGGTCACCCCATAGGCCACCAGGGGTATCACGATGATCGAACAGATCACGTAGGCCAGCGCCAGGGGGATCTTGAAATACAGCTCCAGGGCCAGCGCCATGATCGCCGCTTCGAGGGCGAAGAACAGGAAGGTGAAGCTGGCGTAGATCAGCGAGGTGATGGTCGAGCCGATGTAGCCGAAACCGGCGCCGCGGGTCAGCAGATCCATGTCCACGCCGTAGCGCGCCGCGTAATAGCTGATCGGCAGACCGGTGAGGAAGATCACCAGCGCCACCGCGAGCACCGCCCACAGGGTGTTGGTGAAGCCGTAGC
Source organism: Pseudomonas sp. (assembly GCA_037994305.1). Lineage (GTDB taxonomy): Bacteria > Pseudomonadota > Gammaproteobacteria > Pseudomonadales > Pseudomonadaceae > Aquipseudomonas. Next base: position 11,407 of record JBBNAI010000687.1, read on the forward strand.
TGATCGCCAGGGCGCCGCCGATGGCCTCCAGGGCGAGGAACGACACCGCGCCCAGGGCGGTGTTGGCGATGCGCAGCTCGGACCACTTGCGAAACGACTTCGGCGTGAAGCGCAGCGCGTAGTCCTCCATGGTCTCGTCGGCGACCCAGCTGTTGTAGTCGCGGCGGATCTTGACGATGCGCTGGGTGCCGGTTGGTTGCACGGAAGCTGTTCCTTGGAGTCGGTTCGGGGGCGGTGGGTCGTACGACCAAGCTGCAACAACCATGCCCCGGCCTGCAGGCCAGTAACCGCGCGCGCGAGCTTCTGTCTGGCTGGTTGTCAGGCGCGAGCTTGCACCAGCACGGTGCGCTTGGCCCTACGTCAGATGACGTATGCCGTTACGTCAACCTGCGTATACCGCCCGGGCACCTGCCAATCGCATTCTTGCCTCAACCCCAAGCCGGTACCCGCAAGGCGAGCCGGGGCGGAAAAAACCACAGAGGAGCAAGACCATGGATTCTCGACTGACGGGTGCGAAACGCTTTCTTCCCCGCCGGCTGACGCTGGGTGCCGCGGCACTCTCGTTGCTGGCGGCCAGTGTGTTCAGCCAGACCGCGGCGGCTGACGACGTCAACACCACCGGCCTTGCCATCACCGACACCACCGTGACCGTCGGCCAGCTGCACTCGGCCACCGGTACCATGGCGATTTCGGAAACCGGTTCGATCCAGGCCGAACGCCTGGCCATCGACCAGATCAACGCCTCAGGCGGCATCCTCGGCCGGCAGATCAAGGTGATCCAGGAAGACGGCGCCTCCGACTGGCCGACCTTCGCCGAGAAAGCCAAGAAGCTGCTGGAGAGCGACAAGGTCGCCGCCGTGTTCGGCTGCTGGACCTCCGCCTCGCGCAAAGCCGTGCTGCCGATCTTCGAGAAGGACAACGGCCTGCTCTACTACCCGACCTTCTACGAAGGCCTGGAGCAATCCAAGAACGTCATCTACACCGGCCAGGAAGCGACCCAGCAGATCCTCGCCAGCCTCGACTGGATCGCCAAGGAGAAGGGCGCCAAGACCTTCTACCTGCTCGGCTCCGACTACATCTGGCCGCGCACCTCGATGAAGATCGCCCGCAAGCACATCGAGAACGTGCTCGGCGGCAAGGTCGTCGGCGAAGAGTACTACCCGCTGGGCAACACCCAGTTCGGCTCGCTGACCAACAAGATCAAGCTGAAGAAACCGGACGTGGTCTTCGCAGCAGTTGTGGGCGGCTCCAACGTGGCCTTCTACAAACAGCTGAAAGCCGCCGGCATCACCGCCGACAAGCAGACCCTGCTGACCCTCTCCGTGACCGAGGATGAAATGCTCGGCATCGGCGGCGAGAACATGAAGGGCTTCTACTCCTCGATGAAGTACTTCCAGACCCTGGACAACCCCAACAACAAGAAATTTGTTGAAGAGTTCAAGGCCAAGTACGGCAAGGATTCGGTCATCGGCGACGTGACCCAGGCCGGCTACCTCGGCCCATGGTTGTGGAAAGCCGCGGTCGAGAAGGCCGGCAGCTTCGACGTCGACAAAGTGGTTGCCGCCTCCCCGGGCATCGAGCTGACCACCGCGCCGGAAGGCTACGTGAAAGTGCACGACAACCATCACCTCTGGAGCAAGGCGCGCATCGCCGAGATCCAGGCTGACGGCACCTTCAAGGTGGTCCACGAGTCCGAGCTGATCGAGCCGAACCCGTTCCCCAAAGGCTACCAGTAAGCACCCCGTGCGCAGGGCTTGCCCTGCGCACGCTCTCTTCGTGCAGGAGCCAGCTGGCTGGCGATCGCTCTGCCCAGCGTGTCGGCCCATTGCAGGCATCGGTCGCCAGCCAGCTGGCTCTTGCACGAACCGCGTGACCAGCCTCGCCCGAGGCTACGAACAACCTCCCACCACCAGGAGACCATCATCATGGAATGGCTATCCGACTTCGGCGCAATTGCCGTCATGCAGGGGTTCAACGGCTTGTCGGTGTTCTGTGTGCTGCTGCTGATGGCACTGGGACTGGCGATCATCTTCGGCCAGATGGGCGTGATCAACATGGCCCACGGCGAGTTCCTCACCGTTGGCGCCTACACCACCTATGTGATCTCGACGCTGACCCTGCACTACTTCCCGGCCATGCAGCCGTACTACTTCTTCTTCGCCATCATCGTGTCCTTCCTGATCGCCGGCGCTCTTGGCTGGCTGGTGGAGTGGGCGATGATCAGCAAGCTCTACCACCGTCCGCTGGACACCCTGCTGGCGACCTGGGGCCTGTCCCTGGTGATGCAGCAGGCGTTTCGCTCGATCTTCGGCGCCCGTGAAGTCGGCGCGGAAATGCCCGAGTGGATCATGGGCTCGTGGAACCCCACCGAGGCCATCGACATTCCCAAGAACGGCCTGTTCGTCATGGGCCTGACCATCCTCTGCACCGCCACCATCTTCCTCATGCTCTACCGCTCGCGCTGGGGCCTGCAGGTGCGCGCCACCATGCAGAACCGGGTGATGAGCCGCGCCGTGGGGATCAACACCAAGAAGGTCGACCGCATGACCTTCGCTCTCGGCTGTGGCGTGGCCGGTGTCGCCGGCGCGGCGTTCACCACCATCGGTTCCACTGGGCCGACCGCGGGTTCGCTGTACATCGTCGACACCTTCCTCACCGTGGTCTTCGGCGGTGCGGCCAGCCTGCTCGGCACCATCGCTTCGGCGTTCACCATCGCCCAGGCGCAATCGATCATGGAGTTCTTCCTCTCCGGCTCGATGGCCAAGGTGCTGACCCTGTCGGCGGTGATCCTGATCCTGATGCTGCGCCCCCAAGGGCTGTTCTCGATCAAGGTGCGCAAGTGAAAAGTCACTTTCAACCTACTGCGCGCTCCATCTGCGGCGTCGCGCGGTGCTCGTTTCCTCGACGTACTACGTGTACGCCTTCGTCACTGCGCTCCGGGCTTCTTGCAGCTGGAGCTGCTCGCTACGGTTCAAAGCGACTTTTTGTCCGCTGGGGGATTTGCTGATGAAAAACGCATACGAAAGCCTGTTGGGTGGCAAGCAGGGGGCCATCGGCCTGCTGGTGCTGGCCACGCTGATCCTGGTGGTGTTCCCGCTGATGCTGGACACCTTCCGCCTGAACATGGTCGGCAAATACCTGACCTACGCCTTCGTCGCCGTTGGCCTGGTGCTGTGCTGGGGTTACGGCGGCATCCTCAGCCTCGGCCAGGGCATCTTCTTCGGCGTTGGTGGCTACTGCATGGCGATGTTCCTCAAGCTCGAGGCATCGGACCCGGAAAGCACCAAGATCCAGTCCACCCCCGGCATTCCGGACTTCATGGACTGGAACCAGATCACCGAGCTGCCGATGATGTGGCAGCCGTTCCACAGCTTCAGCTTCACTCTGCTGGCGGTGATCGCGGTACCGACCCTGCTGGCGCTGATCATCGGCGTTGCCATGTTCAAGCGCCGCGTCGGTGACGTGTACTTCTCCATCGTCACCCAGGCTATCGCCGCGATCCTGACCATCCTGATCATCGGCCAGCAGGGCCTCACCGGTGGCGTCAACGGCATCACCGACCTGCGCACCCTGCTCGGCTGGGACATCCGCGACGACTCGGCGAAGATCATCCTCTACTTCGTCAACGCCTTCCTGCTGCTGGGCTGCATCCTGCTCGGGCGCTTCATCCTCACCTCCAAGCTCGGCCGCCTGCTCATGGCGATGCGTGACAAGGAAGAGCGCGTGCGCTTCTCCGGCTACGACGTGGCCAGCTTCAAGATCTTCGTGTTCTGCGTGGCGGCGGCGTTCTCGGCCATCGGCGGGGCGATGTTCGCCCTGCAGGTCGGCTTCATGTCGCCGAGCTTCGTCGGCATCGTGCCGTCGATCGAAATGGTCATCTTCGCTGCGGTGGGCGGGCGCATGTCGCTGCTCGGCGCGGTGTACGGCACGCTGCTGGTGAGCTTCGGCAAGACCTACTTCTCCGAGAGCTTCCCCGAGCTGTGGCTGTACCTGATGGGTGGCCTGTTCATCGTCGTGGTCATGTACTTCCCCAACGGCATCGCCGGCCTGTGGGAAAGCCACGGGCGCAAGTGGATCTCGCGTATCCCGGTCGGCCAGAAGGTGTTCGGCCAGGCCGAGACCAAGGCCCGCGTGCCGGTCGCCAAGGCGCCGCTCAAACAACCCGTTCGTGAACTGGAGACCACGCCATGAGCAGCCCAGCAGGATTCCAGGCGGCCAAGCCGGTATTGGCCATCGAAGGCCTGACCGTATCGTTCGACGGCTTCAAGGCGGTCAACGACCTCAACCTGTATGTCGACCGCAACGAAGTGCACGTGGTCATCGGCCCCAACGGTGCCGGCAAGACCACCGTGCTCGACCTGATCTGCGGCAAGACCAAGTCCACCACCGGCAGCATCGAGTTCGATGGCCGCGAGCTGACCAAGATGCGCGAGTACGACATCGTCCGCGCCGGGGTCGGGCGCAAGTTCCAGAACCCGTCGATCTACGAAAACCTGACGGTGTTCGAGAACCTGGAAATGTCCTACCCCAAGGGCCGCAAGGTGTTCGGCGCGCTGTTCTTCAAACGCACTGCCGAGGTGGTCGCGCGGGTCGAGGAAGTGGCCGGGGAAATCTTCCTCAGCGAGCTGCTCGACCAGCAGGCCGACCTGCTCTCCCACGGGCAGAAGCAGTGGCTGGAAATCGGCATGCTACTGATGCAGGACCCGGCGCTGCTGATGCTCGACGAGCCGGTGGCCGGCATGAGCGTCAGTGAGCGGGTACAGACCGCCGAACTGCTCAACCGCATCAGCAAAGGCCGTTCGGTGCTGGTCATCGAGCACGACATGGAATTCGTCAAAAGCATCGCCCACCGCGTCACCGTGCTGCACCAGGGCAAGGTGCTGGCCGAGGGCAGCATGGAGGCGGTGCAGACCAATCCGAAGGTGATCGAGGTGTACCTGGGGCATTGAGGTTTTTGCTCCCTCGCCCCACTGGGGAGAGGGTTGGGGTGAGGGGACTGTGCTGTGCGTTCGATGGGCCGCCCCCTTTCCCTCGCCCCTTTAGCGCGAGGGAATGGATCGCGTCAGCCACTGGCGCTATCCGCAGGGTGGAAGTGCCGCAGGTATTTCCACCCGCCACACCGAAATATCTGGCGGACAAGCTTTGCGCTGTCTGCCCAACTGCTACAGGGGATAGCCATGTTCCAGATCAGCAACCTTGTTTCCGGCTACGGCCAGAGCCAGATCCTCCACGAACTCAACCTCAATGTGGAGAAGAAGGAAATCGTCGCGGTCATGGGCCGCAACGGCATGGGCAAGACCACCCTGTTCAAGAGCCTGATGGGCGTGCTGCCGCAATGGGGCGGGCAGATCACGGTCGACGGCAAGGACGTGTCCAAGCTGGAAACCCACCAGCGCGTCGAACACGGCATCGCCTACGTGCCGCAGGGGCGGATGATCTTCTCGCACATGACCGTGCTGGAGAACATCCAGACCGGCCTGCCAGCCTCGGCCAAGGGCAAGGTGCCGGATGACCTCTATGCCCTGTTCCCGGTGCTGCACGAGATGCGTGCGCGCAAGGGCGGCAACCTCTCCGGCGGTCAGCAACAGCAGCTGGCCATCGCCCGCGCGCTGGCGACCAACCCCAAGGTGCTGCTGCTGGATGAGCCCACCGAAGGCATCCAGCCGTCGATCATCAAGGACATCGCCCACAAGCTGAAGGAGATCCGCAACCTGCGCGACCTGACCATCGTGGTGTCCGAGCAGGTGCTGTCGTTCACCATGGAAATCGCCGACCGTTTCCTGGTGATCGAGAAGGGCAAGTTCGTGGTGGAAGAGACCCGCGACAAGGTGGATGAAGCGACGATCAGCCGTTACCTCTCGGTCTAGCGCGGCGCTCATCACTCCATTTCATGCGTTTTCCAGCTGGCGTGTGCTTCCTGCACGCCGGCTTTTTTCGTCTCCGTGAAATGTGGCGCAAGGCCGCGTGGATGCTGAGTTACAGCAGTACGTCATCCGACGTATTTTCCGATTTCGCGGCACGTTCAAGACTAGCTCCGTACCCCGGCGCCACTGCGCCAAGCCCCCATCAATGGTCCCAGGAGCTTTGTCATGACCGAAACGCTGATCAAGGTCAATCTCAACCAGCCCGCCACCGAGAACGAGCAGATCCACAACCGCTGGCACCCGGATATCCCGATGGCCTGCTGGGTCAAGCCAGGTGACGACTTCATCCTCGAGACCTACGACTGGACCGCCGGCGCGATCAAGAACAACGACGACGCCAGCGATGTCCGCGACGTCGACCTGTCCACCGTGCACTACCTGTCCGGCCCGGTCGGCGTACACGGCGCCGAGCCGGGTGATCTGCTGGTGGTCGACCTGCTCGACATCGGCGCCATGGCCGACTCGCAGTGGGGCTTCAACGGCTTCTTCTCCAAGCAGAACGGCGGCGGTTTCCTCACCGACCATTTCCCGCTGGCGCAGAAGGCCATCTGGGACTTCAAGGGCATGTTCACCAGCAGCCGGCACATCCCGGGTGTGAACTTCGCCGGTCTGATCCACCCTGGCCTGATTGGCTGCCTGCCGGACCACAAGATGCTGGCCGACTGGAACAAGCGCGAGCAGGAGCTGATCGACACCGACCCGCACCGCGTGCCGGCCCTGGCCAACCCGCCGATGGCGCCGACCGCGCACATGGGCAAGATGAAGGGCGAGGCCCGTGACCTGGCCGCGCTGACCGGCGCGCGCACCGTGCCGCCGCGCGAACATGGCGGCAACTGCGACATCAAGGACCTGTCACGCGGCTCGAAGATCTTCTTCCCGGTCTACGTCGACGGCGCCGGCCTTTCGGTGGGCGACCTGCACTTCAGCCAGGGCGACGGTGAAATCACCTTCTGCGGCGCCATCGAAATGGCCGGCTGGGTGCACATGAAGGTTGAGCTGATCAAAGGCGGCATGGCTAAGTACGGGATCAAGAACCCGGTGTTCAAACCGAGCCCGATCACCCCGCACTACAACAACTACCTGATCTTCGAAGGCATCTCGGTGGACGAGGCCGGCAAGCAGCACTACCTCGACGTCAACATCGCCTACAAGCAGGCCTGCCTGAACGCCATCAACTACCTGACCAAGTTCGGCTACTCGCCGGCCCAGGGTTACGCGCTGCTCGGCTCGGCGCCGGTGCAGGGGCACATCAGCGGCATCGTCGACGTGCCCAACGCCTGTGCCACGCTGTGGCTGCCGACCGACATCTTCGACTTCGACATCAACCCCAATGCCTCCGGCCCGATCAAGCACCTCGACGGCAGCATCGACCTGCCCATCGCGCCGGACAAGTGAGTTCCTCACCCGGGCGGGGATGGGGCTCTGGACGGCGTTCATCCCGGCCCGGGTGGCGAACACTCGGGACCTGTCACACCGCACTACCGGCTTGGCGGCCATGTGCCGCCGAACCGCTGCCGAGGAGTCCGTTATGCCGATCTACGAATACGACTGTGCCGATTGCGGCGACTTCACCCGCTTGCGGCCGATGGCCGAGCGCGACCAGCCCTGCGATTGCCCGTCCTGCGGCATGCAGAGCGGTCGGGTGATCCTTTCCGCACCGGGCCTGGCGACCATGCCCGGCAGCCAGCGCCGCGCCATCGCGGCCAACGAGCGCAGCGCCAACGCGCCGCAGACGCTCGACGAATACAAGCAGACGCGCAAGCACCCCAAGGGCTGCGGCTGCTGCACCCCGAACAAACCCCTGGCCCCGACCAAGGCCAACCCGCATGCCATGAAGGGCAAGCCGGCCGGTCGGCCGTGGATGATCAGCCACTGAGGCGGCTCATGGGGTCCCCGCCTGCGCGGGGATGACGTGGGCACGAGCATCACCCCTTCGCACCGTCATTCCGCGTAGGCGGAATCCAGCCCGTAGGGTGGACAACGCTCTGCTTGTCCACCGTTGTCACCCCTGTGGTGGAAAACGTTTCGCGGTTTTCCACCCTACGCATCGAGGAGTTTCCTATGCGTCACGGCGATATTTCCAGCAGCCCGGACACCGTCGGCGTCGCCGTCGTCAACTACAAGATGCCGCGCCTGCACAGCAAGGCCGAAGTGCTCGACAACGCGCGCAAGATCGCCGAGATGATCAAGGGCATGAAGCTCGGCCTGCCGGGCATGGACCTGGTGGTGTTCCCCGAGTACAGCACCATGGGCATCATGTACGACAACGACGAGATGATGGCCACCGCGGCGACCATCCCCGGCGACGAGACGGCGATCTTCTCCGCCGCCTGCCGCGAGGCCAAGACCTGGGGCATCTTCTCGCTGACCGGCGAGCGTCACGAAGAACACCCGCACAAGGCGCCCTACAACACCCTCATCCTGATCAATGACCAGGGCGAGATCGTGCAGAAGTACCGCAAGTGCATCCCCTGGTGCCCGATCGAGGGCTGGTACCCGGGCGACCGCACCTACGTTTCCGAAGGCCCGAAGGGCATGAAGATCAGCCTGATCATCTGCGACGACGGCAACTACCCGGAAATCTGGCGTGACTGCGCGATGAAGGGCGCCGAGCTGATCGTGCGTTGCCAGGGCTACATGTACCCGGCCAAGGAACAGCAGGTGCTGATGTCCAAGACCATGGCCTGGGCCAACAACTGCTACGTGGCGGTGGCCAACGCCGCCGGCTTCGACGGCGTGTACAGCTACTTCGGCCACTCGGCGATCATCGGCTTCGACGGGCGTACCCTTGGCGAATGCGGCGAGGAGGAAATGGGCATCCAGTACGCCCAGCTCTCCGTCTCGCAGATCCGCGATGCGCGCGCCAACGACCAGTCGCAGAACCATCTGTTCAAGCTGCTCCACCGTGGCTACACCGGCGTGTACAACTCCGGCGATGGCGACAAGGGCGTGGCCGACTGCCCGTTCGACTTCTACCGCACCTGGGTGATGGATGCGCAGAAGGCCCAGGAAGACGTGGAGAAAATGACCCGTAAAACCATCGGCGTGGCCGATTGCCCGGTGGGCGAACTGCCCCATGCGGGCAAGGA
>JBBNAI010000688.1:0-1260 GCA_037994305.1 Pseudomonas sp.
CGGTTCGTTCAATACGATGCCGCGCTCGCGTACATAAATCAGGGTATTGGCGGTGCCCAGGTCGATCGACAGATCGCTGGAAAACATGCCACGCAGTTTCTTGAACATGGGGGAAAAACCCTAAGACAGAGCGCGATGAAAACGCGGGGTAAAAAAGTGCGGCAAACTCTATCAATGAGCAGCCTTTTGGGCAAGGCGGCGCATGTGCTAAATTGCCTGCTTTTCCGGGCTTTACGCCCACAATTCGCGGCCTTTGACCGCCGTACGCGGCATCCGTTCCCCGCCTGTATTTCGTCCGGTCACCCGCATTCCCTGGAGAATCCCGATGGCGCTTGAACGCTCCGACGTGGAAAAGATCGCCCACCTGGCCCGTCTGGGCCTGAATGAAGCCGATATCCCTCGAACCACCGAGACCCTCAACAACATTCTCGGTCTGGTCGACGCCATGCAGGCAGTCGATACCGACGGCATCGAGCCACTGGCCCACCCGCTGGAAGCCACTCAGCGCCTGCGCGCCGATCAGGTCACCGAACAGAATCAGCGTGCAGCCTATCAGGCTATCGCCCCGGCCGTGGAAAACGGTTTGTATCTGGTTCCGAAAGTCATCGAATAGAAGGAAAGGGTTTCCCATGCATCAATTGACCCTGGCCGAGATCGCCCGCGGCCTGCAGGACAAAGCCTTCTCCGCCGAAGAGCTGACCCGCACCCTGCTGGCGCGCATCCAGCAACTCGATCCGCAGCTGAACAGCTTTATCAGCGTCACCGAAGAACTGGCCCTGAGCCAGGCCAAGGCCGCCGACGCCCGCCGCGCTGCCGGCGAGACTGGCGCCCTGCTCGGCGCACCGATCGCCCACAAGGACTTGTTCTGCACCCAAGACGTGCTGACCAGTTGCGGCTCGAAGATCCTCAGCGGCTTCAAGGCGCCCTATAACGCCACCGTGGTCGAGAAGCTCGCCAACGCCGGCACTGTGACCCTGGGCAAGCTGAACATGGACGAGTTCGCCATGGGCTCGGCTAACGAATCCAGCCACTACGGCCCGGTAAAGAACCCCTGGGACCTGACCCGCGTACCGGGTGGGTCCTCCGGCGGTAGCGCCGCAGCCGTCGCCGCCCGTCTGATTCCGGCTGCCACTGGCACCGACACCGGCGGCTCGATCCGCCAACCGGCGGCGCTGACCAACCTCACCGGGATCAAACCGACCTACGGTCGCGTATCGCGCTGGGGCATGATCGCCTACGCCTCCAGCCTCGACCAGGGCG
>JBBNAI010000689.1:0-9562 GCA_037994305.1 Pseudomonas sp.
GGTTCGCGCTCCATGGCCAAGCACCTGCACAGCCAGCTGGGCATCGACGGGGTCAAGGCCGCACTGCTGCGCGAGCGCACCAGCGCCGAACAGTTCGCCGATAGCGCGCAGCTGGCGGCAGCGATCAAGGCCTTGCCGCTCATCCTGCGCCGCCCGCGCCCACTGGATGAAGCCATCAGCAGCGCCGGCGGCATCTCCTTCGCCGCCCTCGACCCGCATTTGATGCTGCAGCAATTGCCAGGCGTATTCTGCGCCGGGGAAATGCTCGACTGGGAAGCCCCCACAGGCGGCTACCTGCTCACTGCCTGCTTCGCCAGCGGCCGCGCAGCCGGCCTGGGCGCATTGAAGTGGCTACAGCGCTAGGCCAGTCAAACCTGTCGCAGCGCACAGCAAAATCCGCCCATAAAAAAGCCCGGCATCTGCCGGGCTTTTTCGTTGCGTCGCACTCAGTACTCGCTGTTGCCTTTGAGCTGAGCTTCCGCGGACTTGGCCAGATCCGGCGGCAGGAAATCCTTGTCCGGATCGTAGTCGGACTTGAGGAAGTGCGAGAGCGCCTCCAGGTCGGACGGTGCCAGGGTGCCGGCGGCCTGCTTCAGGCGCAGGTTGTTGAGGATGTAGTCGTAGCGCGCATCGTTGTAGTTACGCACCGAGCTGTACAGCTGACGCTGGGCATCGAGCACGTCGACGATGTTGCGGGTACCAACCTGGTAGCCGATTTCGGTGGCTTCCAGGGCGCTCTGGTTGGAAATGATCGACTGCTTGCGCGCCTGCACGGTTTCCACGTCGGTGTTCACCGCACGGTGCAGGTTACGGGTGTTCTCCACCACCTGGCGACGCAGGCTTTCGCGCTGCTGCTCGCTCTGGTCGAGGCGCTGGTAGGCCTCACGCACTTGCGAGCTGGTCAGGCCGCCGCTGTAGATCGGGATATTCAGCTGCAGGCCGATGGTGGTCTGCTCGGCATCGCCGTTGTAGCGCAGGCCCGAACCGGTCGGGTTGCTGAAACCGAGGGAGTCGTTGTCACCCTTCTGGTACTGGGCCACTGCATCGACGGTCGGCGCATGGCCGGCCTTGCGCTGGCGCAGGGTTTCTTCGGCGGCGTCGACCGCGTAGTTGCTGGCCTGCAGATTGAGGTTCTGCTGCGCGGCCGTGTCGACCCAGGCTTTGGCGTCGTTCGGCACCGGCGCGAGGATCGGCAGGGCGTGCTGCACACCTTCGATGGCGGCGTATTCGTTGTTGGTCAGGGTGACCAGGGCCTGGAAGGCATCATCCACGGCGCGTTGGGCCAGGATGCGGTTGGCACGGGAAGTGTCATACCCGGCCTGGGCTTCCAGCACGTCGGTCTTGTCCGACAGGCCGACGTCGAAACGCTCGTTGGCCTGGTCGAGTTGGCGCTTGAACGCCGCTTCTTCGGCCTTGGTCGACGCCAGGGTGTCCTGGGCGCGTAGCACGGCAAAGTAGGTCTCGGCGCTCTGCAGGATCAGGTTCTGCTCGGTGGCCGACAACGACAGGCTGGCCTGCTCGTTGCTGGCCTTGGCCGCCTGGTACTGGAACCAGCGGTCGGCACGGAACAGCGGCTGGCTCAGGCTAGCGCGGTAGGACAAGCCGCTACGCGTACCGCTGACGTCGTCGAGCGAGGTATCGACCTTGGTGTGGGTATCGGTGGCATCGGCACCGCCCGAGATGTTCGGCAGCAGGCCGGCACGGGCCTGCGGTACCACTTCGCTGATGGCGCCGTAGTTGGCGCGGGCAGCGGCGAGGTCGGCGTTGTTCTTCACCGCTTCGTTATAAACAGTCACCAGGCCGGTTTTACCGGTCTGCGCAGGCTCTGCGGCCCAGGCCAATCCGGAAGTGGCGGTAGCTACTGCGAGCGCCAGAGAGAGTCTGCGTAGCATGATCAATCCTAGATGCGGGGTAATCGGGCAAGGCTAAGGTGGCCTGCAACAGTGGTCAAGGCACAACGAGCCTGAGCACAGCCTAGTTTGCAATAAGCTTTGTTGCCGGGCTGCAACAATACTCTACTCGCCGGTTCAGTTTAGGTTTTTTTCATTGCCGCCCGATTCCCCAGGCGAGCCGCGTATTGGTGTTCTGCCACCAGGTTGATTAGACTGGCCGCTGTTCTTGTCGGGGTGCCTCGAATCGGAGGCTGAGATCGGATAGTTCCGGATCCCGTTGAACCTGATCAGGTTAAAGCCTGCGTAGGGAACAAGATGTACTCGCCTCCCGGCGAGCCCCTCTGCACCAGTCCTGGTGCGCCCGCGCCATTTCTCCATGCCTCAGGTTCGCTCCGACATCTCGCCAGGAGTCCGTCGATGCGTGCCGAAAATTCCAAGAAACCGAGCGCCAAAAACCTCAGCGAATCCGCCCAGGTCGACCAACAGTCGATCCAGCCCCTACCGCGCTCGCAGAAGATCTACGTGCAGGGCTCACGCCCGGATATTCGCGTGCCGATGCGCGAGATCAGCCTGGATGTCACGCCGACCGCTTTCGGTGGCGAGATCAACGCCCCGGTCACCGTCTACGACACCTCCGGCCCGTACACCGACCCGGCCGTGCAGATCGACGTGCGCAAGGGCCTGGCCGACGTGCGCAGCGCCTGGATCGATGACCGCGGTGACACCGAGCGCCTGGCAGGCCTGTCCTCCGAGTTCGGCCAGCGCCGCCTGGACGACGCCGAACTGACGTCCATGCGCTTCGCCCATGTGCGCAATCCGCGCCGGGCCAAGGCCGGAAAGAACGTCAGCCAGATGCACTACGCGCGTCAGGGCATCATTACCCCGGAGATGGAGTTCGTCGCCATTCGCGAGAACATGAAACTCCAGGAGCACCGCGCCGCCGGCCTGCTCGACCAGCAGCACCCGGGCCACAGCTTTGGCGCCAGCATTCCCAAGGAAATCACCGCCGAATTCGTGCGTGACGAAATCGCCCGTGGCCGCGCCATCATTCCAGCCAACATCAACCACATAGAGCTGGAGCCGATGATCATCGGCCGCAACTTCCTGGTGAAGATCAACGGCAACATCGGCAACAGTGCGCTGGGCTCCTCCATCGAAGAAGAAGTAGCCAAGCTGACCTGGGGCATTCGTTGGGGTTCGGACACGGTGATGGACCTGTCCACCGGCAAGCACATCCACGAAACCCGCGAGTGGATCATCCGTAACTCGCCCGTGCCGATCGGCACCGTGCCGATTTACCAGGCCCTGGAAAAAGTCGGCGGCGTCGCCGAAGACCTGACCTGGGAGCTGTTCCGCGACACCCTGATCGAACAGGCCGAACAGGGCGTGGACTACTTCACCATCCACGCCGGCGTGCTGCTGCGTTACGTGCCGCTGACCGCCAAACGCGTGACCGGAATCGTCTCCCGTGGCGGCTCGATCATGGCCAAGTGGTGCCTGGCGCACCATAAAGAGAACTTCCTCTACACCCACTTCGACGACATCTGCGAAATCATGAAGGCCTACGACGTGTCCTTCTCCCTGGGTGACGGCCTGCGCCCCGGCTCGATTGCCGATGCCAACGACGCCGCGCAATTCGGTGAGCTGGAAACCCTCGGCGAGCTGACCAAGATCGCCTGGAAGCATGACGTGCAATGCATGATCGAAGGCCCCGGCCATGTGCCGATGCAGTTGATCAAAGAGAACATGGACAAGCAGCTGGAGTGCTGCGACGAGGCGCCGTTCTACACCCTCGGCCCGCTGACCACCGACATTGCGCCGGGCTACGACCACATCACCTCGGGCATCGGCGCCGCCATGATCGGCTGGTTCGGTTGCGCCATGCTCTGCTACGTCACGCCCAAGGAACACCTGGGTTTGCCGAACAAGGATGACGTCAAGACCGGCATCATCACCTACAAGATCGCCGCCCACGCCGCTGACCTCGCCAAAGGCCACCCCGGCGCGCAGATCCGCGACAACGCACTGTCCAAGGCGCGCTTCGAATTCCGCTGGGAAGACCAGTTCAACCTGGGCCTGGACCCGGACACCGCGCGCAGCTTCCACGACGAAACCCTGCCCAAGGATTCGGCCAAGGTCGCGCACTTCTGCTCCATGTGCGGACCGAAATTCTGCTCGATGAAGATCACCCAGGAAGTGCGCGACTACGCCAAGGACAACGGCCTGAGCGACGAGAGCAAGGCAGTCGAGGCCGGTTTCAAGGAACAGGCCCAGCGCTTCAAGGGCGAGGGTTCGGTGATCTACAAGCAAGTCTGACCGCTGACCGTCCCCACGAACCCAGGAACGCTCAACAGTGCTGCGGCCCACGCCGCAGCTTCAATTCACCCAACGAGTCTCATCCATGGCACTTCCTTCCGGCACTTACTCTCCCGGCGTTGCCGTCCCCGCGTCACAGCGTGTGTTCGGCGCGCGGGACCTGTTCTCCCTGTGGTTTTCCCTCGGCATCGGCCTGATGGTGCTGCAGCTCGGCGGCCTGCTGGCACCGGGGCTGGGCCTGGCCGGTGGGGTCGGCGCGATCCTGCTCGGTACCGCAGTCGGCGTGCTGCTGCTCGGCGCCGTCGCGGTGATCGGCACGGACACCGGACTGTCGTCGATGTCCGCGCTGAAGCTCAGCCTGGGTAGCCAGGGCGCGGTACTGCCAGCCCTGCTCAACCTGCTGCAGCTGGTCGGCTGGGGCGCTTTCGAGATCATCGTCATGCGCGACGCCGCCAGCCTGCTGGCCGGCAAGGTGTTCGCCGACGGCAGCGTACTCACCAGCCCGTTGCTGTGGACGCTGTTCTTCGGCGCCCTGGCGACTCTGCTGGCGGTGACCGGGCCACTGACCTTCGTGCGCCGCGTGCTGCGCAAATGGGGCATCTGGCTGCTGCTCGGCGCCTGCCTGTGGCTGACCTGGAACCTGTTCGACAAGGCCGACCTCGGCGCACTCTGGGCCCGCGCCGGAGATGGCTCGTTGCCGTTCGCCCTGGGCTTCGACATCGCCATCGCTATGCCGCTGTCCTGGCTGCCGCTGATTGCCGACTACTCGCGCTTCGGCAAGGCCGCCGGCCGTGTGTTCGCCGGCACCGCGGTGGGCTTCTTCTGCGGCAACGTCTGGCTGATGAGCCTAGGCGTGGCTTACACCCTGGCGTTCGCCCCGAGCGGCGAGATGAATGCTCTGCTGCTGGCCCTGGCCGGCGCCGGTCTGGGCATTCCGTTGCTGCTGATCCTTCTCGACGAGTCGGAAAACGCCTTCGCGGACATCCACTCGGCGGCGGTGTCCAGCGGCACACTGGTGGCGCTGAAGGTCGAGCACCTGGCGCTGGCCATTGGTGCGCTGTGCACGCTGATCGCCCTGTTCGCGCCGCTGGCCGAATACCAGAACTTCCTGCTGCTGATCGGCTCGGTGTTCGCCCCGCTGTTCGGCGTGGTGCTGGTCGACCACTTCATCCTGCGCCGTCGCCGCGCCGAGCTGGCGCCGCGCGTCGGCCTGCGCTGGGACACACTGATCGCCTGGTTCTGCGGTGCAGCGACCTATCACCTGCTCGCCCACTTCGCCCCAGCAATCGGCGCCACTCTGCCGGCACTGCTGCTGGCCGGCGGCCTGCAGTTCGTCCTCGGCAAAGTAGCCGGGACAAACGCAGCGCTGCGCACGGCGGAGTGAGCCTCGGCCGGCGCAGCGCAACGCTGCGCCGGCGTGCGCTCAACCGCGACCGGGGAAATACTGCGGCTTGAGAATGCCGTTGAGGCGCGGATAGGGAATCTTCAGCTCGGGGTGGCCTGTCGAGTACGGCGCGATGCGATCGATGTCGTACTTGAGCAGCACCGAGCCGAAGTTCAGCGCGATGTTGGGCGTGCGCTCGAATGGCCAGGTCTGCACGTACTCGGTGTCCTGGTCGTGGCCATTGGCAACCAGCCAGGCCTGATGCGCCAGCTCTGCGGCTTGCCAGAAAGCCTCCTCCTCACCCGGTAGGAGCATGTCCTGCAGGCTCAAGACCTTGTCCAGCTGGCGGTCGTAGTTGAGGTAGGTGCGCCCCGGAATACCGTGGTCGCCGCCGGTGAAGCGATAGCTGGACAATTCGATGATCACCAGACGGTCATGCTGCGCCACTATCTTCGCCTGCAGGTAACTGCTCCAGCCCGGCTTGGCGCTGGCCAGGAAGTCGTCTTCGTAGCGTTGCAATGAGGTCGGTATCGGGTCACCCGGCAGCTCGCGGGTCAGCCCCAGCAGGCGCTGTTCGACCAGGGCATTCAGCGCCGGCAAGTCGTCGAGGCGTCGCAGGTCGATATTCACCAGCGGGCAATCGGTGCCGCTGCAGCCTGGCTGGCGGTGCTCCCAGGCTTGCCGACTACCGGTCAGCGGCTGCTTTTCGGCGGGCTTGAACAGGCTCTGGCATGCGCTTATGGTCAATGCGAGCGTGGCGAGGCAGACGAGCTTGTACAGACGCATGCGGTTTCCTTGTCGTGCGGCGCGGAGGGTGTTTCGACCCTGCTCGCCTGGGGGCGTTCCCGACGGGGCGCGATGAAAAGTCAGCATTCTCCCCTGCCGCGCAGCATCCTCCAAGAATGCTGCGTCAGATGGAAGGGCGCGCTAGCGGGTTGTTGAAACGCGTTGGTGAGGCAGCCAGCATCCTGCACAACGACCAACGGCAGTAACGGCAGTAACGGCCGAAGGTTGGCCCACAGGGCGAACACTAGTGAATCAAACAGGCGCAAAACGCTGTCTACGGATGATAAATGAGCATTTTGAGCCTGTGTTTAACGCGACAATGGCCACGCAGGTAGTTTTTTAACAACCTGCTAGGATGGCGCGAATACCGAACAGTAACGAGTGCACCTGCATGTCCGAACGCTTTACCCCCGACCCGCATGCCGTCGAAATCATCGAGCGCGAATCCTGCTTTCGCGGCTTCTACAAGCTCGACCGCCTGCACCTGCGCCATCGCCAGTTCTCCGGGGAGATGGGCCCGCAGCTCAGTCGTGAACTGTTCGTGCGCCATGATGCCGTGTGCGTGTTGCCCTACGACCCGCAGCGCGATTGTGTGGTGCTGATCGAGCAGTTCCGCGTCGGCGCCATGGAAAAAACCGCCAATCCCTGGCTGCTGGAACTGGTCGCCGGGCTGATCGACAAGGACGAAGAGCCTGATGAAGTGGCCCGCCGCGAAGCCATCGAAGAGGCCAACCTGACCCTCGGCGCACTGTGGCCGATCACCACGTACTTCCCCTCACCCGGCGGTTCCGATGAGCGCGTGTACCTGTATGTCGCCCGCTGCGACAGCCAGGGCGCGGGCGGCGTGCACGGCCTGGCCGAGGAAGGCGAGGACATTCGTGTGCATGTCTGGCCGCTGGAAGATGCCCTGCAGGCAGTCAAGGACGGGCGCATCAACAACGCCGCCAGCATCATCGCCCTGCAGTGGTTGGCACTGAACCGTACGGAAGTGCGGGGGCTGTGGTCATGAATCTGCTGCGCGAGCGCTATCGGGTCGACCTGGTCGAGCTGCAGACTGCTTGCGAAGCCAACTACGCGCGCCTGCTGCGCCTGCTGCCGGCGATGCGTGACGAAACCAACGAGCGCCGCGTGGCCCTGAGCCAGGGCGACCAGCTGCTCGGCGTGCTGGTGCTGCAAGTACTGGAAGCCTGCCCCTACACCACCACCCTGCGCGTCAGCCAGGAGCACAGCCTGCCGTGGCTGCCGGTACCCAAACTGGAAGTGCGGGTGTACCACGACGCACGCATGGCCGAGGTGATCAGCGCGGAGAATGCCCGACGCTTTCGCAGCATCTACACCTACCCGAACGCTGCCATGCACCAACCCGACGAGAAGACCCAGCTCAATCTGTTTCTCGGCGAATGGCTGACCCACTGCCTGGCCTGCGGTCATGAGTTGGCCGCCGTTCGCTGAACGGCATACTCGGCAACTGGGACCAGTTCACGTTTAGCGGGTTTACCGAATCCACCTTGACCCACCATAATCCTGAGAACACGTTCAGGAGTTGGCCCTTGTCGCGCCATTTGTCTCATGCTGTTGACCACTCGGTGCTGCTGGTGCAGCTATCCGACAGTCATCTGTTTGCCGAAGAAGATGGCAAGCTGCTGGGCATGAACACCCGCGACAGCCTGGAACGAGTGATCGAAAAGGTGCTCGTCGAGCAGCCGCAGATCGACCTGATGCTCGCCACCGGCGACCTCTCCCAGGATGGCAGCACCGCCTCCTACCAGCGTTTTCGCCAGCTCACCGGCGCCCTGGCCGGGCAAGGCCGCTGGTTTCCCGGCAACCACGACGAACTCCCAGCGATGCGCGAGGCCTGCAATGGCAGCAACCTGCTGGAGCCGGTGCTGGATATCGGCAACTGGCGCGTGACCCTGCTCGACTCCTCGATTCCCGGCGCCGTACCCGGCTTCCTCAGTGACGATCAGCTCAAGCTGCTGGAGCAATCCCTCAGCGAGGCGCCGGATCGTCACCACCTGGTGTGCTTCCACCACCATCCGGTATCGATCGGCTGCAGCTGGATGGAACCCATCGGCCTGCGCAATCCGGATGCCCTGTTCGCCGTGCTCAAACGCTTTCCGCAGGCCAAAGCTGTGCTCTGGGGGCATATCCACCAGGAATTCGACCAGATGCGTGACGGCATTCGCCTGCTTGCCTCGCCGTCGACCTGCGTGCAGTTCGCCCCGGGCAGCGAGGAATTCCAGGTCGATACCACCGCACCAGGCTACCGCTGGCTGCGTCTGTATGCCGATGGCCAGCTGGAAACCGGCGTATCACGGGTTACCGACATCGACTTCGAAGTGGACTACAGCGTCAAAGGCTACTGATCGCCTGCCGCCACGCAGCGCTTCACCCCGTCAGCGGCTTGCAGCCTGCCGCCCTCGCTTGTAGCCTCCCCACCCCATGACCAGCATCCTTTATATCCACGGACTCAACAGTTCGCCGACCTCAACCAAGGCCAGCCAGCTGCAGCACGTCGCCGACCACTGCGGGATCGCCCAGCACCTGCGCGTGCCGGCCCTGCACCACCACCCACGCCAGGCCATCGCGCAGTTGCAGGCCGCCATCGCCGAACTGGGCCAGCCACTGCTGGTCGGCAGTTCGCTGGGCGGCTACTACGCCACCCACCTGGCAGAGCAGCATGGCCTGAGCGCCCTGTTGATCAACCCCGCAGTGTCGCCACACCGCCTGTTCGACGGTTACCTGGGTGAACAGCTCAACCACTACAGCGGCGAAACCTGGCAACTGACCCAGGACCACGTCGATGCCCTGGCCGAGCTGGAAGTCCCCCCGCCGCAGGACGCCGAGCGCTACCATGTGTGGCTGCAAAGCGCCGACGAGACCCTCGACTACCGCCAGGCCGAGCGCTACTACCAGGGTTGCCAGCTGGATATCCAGGAAGGTGGCGACCACAGCTACCAAGGCTTCGCCTCACGCATTGCGGAAATCCTCTCCCTCGCCGGCTTCGCCCCGGCGCTGTGGGCCGATTTCGACTTTTCCACTCTTTGAAGAAGATCTAGAGACCCCATGGCCCAGCAGAACACCTACAACGCCGATGCCATCGAAGTCCTCTCCGGCCTCGACCCGGTGCGCAAGCGCCCGGGCATGTACACCGACACCTCGCGGCCCAACCACCTGGCCCAGG
>JBBNAI010000690.1:0-7470 GCA_037994305.1 Pseudomonas sp.
TGCTCGGCAACGATCACCCGCTGGTGACCCTATACCGCCGCAAGCTGTATCAGGCGATCTACTGAGAAACGATCTCCTGACTGTCGGCCATTCTGCGTTAAAAACGGCCTCGGAAAGTCGCTTGCGACTAACGCGCTTCAGCGCGGCCCGGAGGGCGAGTGGAACGAGTACTGCTTATTTACAGCTTGTAGACTCCGCGCCCTTGGCGCTTTGACCAGCCGGAGGCTGTTACTGGCGTAGCGCCTTGCCTGGCTCTAATTCAGAAGATCGTAAAGGCCTTGATATGACCCAGCCCTTCACCCTGCTGCTGCGCGTGCGCTACGGTGAGTGCGACGCCCAGCAGGTGGTGTTCAACGCGCGCTATGGCGACTACATCGACGTGGCCGTCACCGAGTTCTACCGGACACTGTTCGGCAGCTACCAGAGCCTGCTGGACCGGGGCCTGGACAGCCAGGTGGTGCGCATGACGACCGACTGGAGTTCGCCGGCGCGATTCGATGACGTGCTCGCCCTGCAGGTGCAGACGCTGCGCCTCGGCACCACGTCCTACAGCCTGCAGGTGGATATCGTCCATCACGCCGAGCAGCGGCTGGTGGCACGCAGTGAAATCACCTATGTGATGGTCGATGCGCACGCCTTCAGCAAGGCCGCCATCCCCGACGATCTGCGCGCGCAGTTCGAACATGGCGCACCGGGCGCGCTGATCAACCAGGCTGGCTGATCAGCCGACCCAGCGATACAGCGGCGCTTCGGCGCCGCTTTCTATTTGTACTTGCGGGCAATGGCGCAGGCGCACCAGCAGGCGCTTGCCAGCGACAGCACCGCCGGCCAGGGCGGCCAGCTCGGCAAGCAACTGCGGCCCCTCCATGACACCAGCGCGCTGCAGCAACTCCTGCGCGGTCTGCCACAGGCCATCCTGGCCTCGTGGCACAGCGTCGACACGTGGCGTCGCAGGGGCAGCCACAGCCGCTACATCGCGCGGCAACAGGGCTGCCAGTTGCGCCCAGTCTTCCTGATCCATCTCCACCGACAGATCAACCGGCCAGTCGCCGACCCGCCCCTTGATTCGCAACATGACCCACTCCTCGCTAGATAGCCACCATGCTGCCACGAGCATCAAGCAGCGCCAAACAGCGCTAGCCAATTCTCCGTAAAAGTTGTTATAACATAACTACAAATTCTCACTACCGGAGCCCTTCCATGCACCGCACCCTGCTCGCCCTGTCTATCGCCCTGTTGCCACTGTCCATTGCCCACGCCCATGACGAACACGAGGAGCACGGCAGCCTCGGCAAACACGAGCACGGCGTGGCCAGCCTGAACGTGGCCCTGGATGGCCAGACCCTGGAGATCCAGCTGGAAAGCCCGGCGATGAACCTGGTCGGTTTCGAGCACGCCGCCAGCAGCACCGCAGACAAGGCCAAGGTGGCCACCGCCCGCGCGCAACTGGAGCAGCCGGCCATCCTGTTCAACCTGCCCGCCGCTGCCGACTGCACCCTGGCCGAGATGGAGCTGCACAGCCCGCTGTTCGGCGACGCGGCCCATCAGCACGCCGATGCGGAACAGGAGCACAGCCATGAACATGCCGATGTCGATGCCGACTACCGTTTCAACTGCAATGCGCCGGAGCACCTGAGCGCCATCGACCTCGGGGTGTTTTTCCAGCAGTTCCCGGCCACCGAAAAGCTCAATGCGCAGCTGATCGGCCCGAGCGGCCAGCAAGGCGCCGAACTGAACACGGGCAGCAGCCGTCTGAGCTTCTGATCCAGCCCTGGACTCGACGAGACGCCCTCCCCATCGAGCCCCCTCTACACCAGAGCCGACAGACTGCCTATGCTGTCGGCCTCTCTCGACTCGCGGTCCGCCATGCCCACACCTTTGATCGAACTCAGCGAACTCGGCTTCGCCTGGCCCGGCCAGGCTGAGCTGCTGGATATCCCAGCGTTTACTCTGGATGCCGGCGAAAGCCTGTTCCTCAAAGGCCCCAGTGGCAGCGGCAAGACCACGCTGCTGGGCCTGCTCGGCGGGGTACAGAAGCCCGGCCGTGGCAGCGTGAAGCTGCTCGGCAGCGACCTGGCGCAACTCTCTGCCAGCGCCCGCGACCGCTTCCGTGTCGATCACACCGGCTACATCTTCCAGCAGTTCAACCTGCTGCCGTTTCTCTCGGTGCGCGAGAACGTCGAGCTGCCCTGCCGCTTCTCCAAGACACGTGCCGAACGTGCCCGCCAGCGCCACGGCAGTGTGGATGCAGCCGCTGCTGCGCTGCTCGAACACCTGGGACTGCAGGCGGACCTGCTGCAGCGCCGCGCCGACTCGCTGTCGATCGGCCAGCAGCAACGGGTCGCCGCCGCTCGCGCCCTGATCGGCCAGCCTGAGCTGGTGATCGCCGACGAACCAACCTCGGCCCTGGATGCCGACGCCCGCGAGGCGTTCCTGCGCCTGCTGTTCGCCGAATGCCGCGAAGCCGGTGCCAGCCTGTTGTTCGTCAGCCATGACCAGAGCCTGGCGCCACTGTTCGACCGCGCCCTCTCGCTGGCCGAACTGAACCGCGCCAGCCGCGCCGTGGAGGCCTGACATGCACCTGCTACGGATCGCCCTGGCCAGCCTCAACAACCGCCGCTTCACCGCCCTGCTCACGGTGTTCGCCATCGCCCTGTCGGTGTGCCTGCTGCTCGCCGTCGAGCGGGTGCGCAGCGAAGCCCGCGCCAGTTTCGCCAGCACCATCAGTGGCACCGACCTGATCGTCGGCGCCCGTTCGGGCTCGGTGAACCTGCTGCTGTATTCGGTGTTCCGCATCGGCAACGCCACCAACAATATCCGCTGGGACAGTTTCGAAACCCTGGCCCGGCAGCCGCAGGTTAAGTGGGCCATCCCGCTGTCGCTGGGTGACTCGCACCGTGGCTACCGGGTACTCGGCACCGATGCCGGTTACTTCGAGCACTACCGCTATGGCCGCGCCCAGCCACTGCAACTAAACGCAGGCAAACCATTTGCCGACCTGTTCGAGGTGGTGCTCGGTGCCGAAGTGGCGCAGGCGCTGCACTACAAGCTGGGCGACCAGATCGTCCTGGCCCACGGCGTCAGCGCTGTCAGCCTGACCCAGCACGGCGACAAACCCTTCACCGTGGTCGGCATCCTCGCCCGCACCGGTACGCCGGTGGACCGCACCCTGCATATTTCCCTTGAAGGCATGGAGGCGCTGCACGTCGACTGGCAGAACGGCGTACCGGCCCAGGGCGCCGGCAAGGTTTCCGCCGAGCAGGCGCGCGCCATGCACCTGCAGCCGCAAGCCATCACCGCCGTGTTGCTGGGGCTGAAGAGCAAGATCGCCACCTTCGCGGTGCAACGCCAGGTCAACGAATTCCGTGGCGAACCGTTGCAGGCAATCCTTCCCGGCGTAGCGCTGCAGGAGCTGTGGAGCCTGATGGGCGTGGCCGAGCAGGCGCTGTTCGTGGTCTCGCTGTTCGTCGTGCTGACCGGGCTGATCGGCATGCTCACCGCCATTCTCACCAGCCTCAACGAACGCCGCCGCGAGATGGCCATCCTCCGTTCCGTGGGCGCGCGGCCCTGGCATATCGCCGGCCTGTTGGTGCTGGAAGCCCTGGCCCTGGCCCTGGCGGGCGTCGCCCTGGGCCTGGCGCTGCTCTACCTCGGCATCGCTGCCAGCCAGGGTTATGTGCAGGCGCAGTACGGTCTGTTCCTGCCGCTGGCGCTACCGACCGGCTATGAGTGGAGCCTGCTCGGCGCTATCCTGGCCGCCGCCCTGCTGATGGGCAGCGTGCCGGCCTGGCGCGCCTATCGGCAGTCGCTAGCCGATGGATTGTCGATTCGCCTGTGAGGTAGTCATGCGTGGTTTGCTGTTCGCCCTGCTGTTGTCCTGTACCACCCCGCTCTGGGCGGCGGAGCCACGCACCCTGACCTGGGTCGAGATGATTCCAGCGGACGCCCCGCCGCAAACGGCGCAGCAGGCACCGATGCACGACCTCTCGCAACTGGCCGATGCCCTGGCGGCGGAAAGCGGCCCGGCAGCGACCCAGTCGTCGCCGGCAGCGCCAGTGGTGCAAGGGCTGGACGGCCAGCAGATCAAGCTGCCGGGCTATATCGTGCCGCTCGACGTGACCGAGGAAGGCCGGGTGACCGAGTTCCTCTTCGTGCCGTACTTCGGCGCCTGCATCCATGTGCCGCCACCGCCATCGAACCAGATCGTGCACGTCACCACCGAGCTGGGGGTGATGATGGACGAGCTGTCGCAACCGTTCTGGATCGAGGGGCCGATGAAGGTCGAGGCCAGCACCAGCGACATGGGCAGCGCCGGCTACCAGATGGCCGCCGAGAAGATCTATCCCTACGAGATGTAGGCCTCGCGCTGTGCCAAATTGACGCAGCGCCGCTGCCAGGCAACACTCCCTGCCATTGAGCTGGGTCAATAAGCGCCCCACCGGGCCTGCTGATAATGAACTCAGCCAAACATTTACACCTTGATGGAGCACACCATGCACAAGTCCCTGCTGAAGGTATCCCTTCTCGCGCTGGCCATTGCCGCGCCCATGGCCCACGCCTTCGAGGCCGGCGACATCATCGTTCGCGCCGGCGCAATCACCGTCGACCCGCATGAGAGCAGCAGCGATATCTGGGTTGGCGCCCTCGACACCGACGTGGCAGGCAGCAAGGCCACCCTCGACAGCGACACCCAGCTGGGCCTGAACTTCGCCTACATGGCCACTGACCACATTGGCATTGAGCTGCTGGCCGCCACCCCGTTCAGCCACAACGTCGGCGTCAAGGGCATGCCCGGGGCGTTCGCCGGCCTGAATGGCAAGCTCGGCGAGATCAAGCAACTGCCGCCGACCCTGAGCGTGCTGTACTACCCGATGGACAGCAAGGCGGCCTTCCAGCCCTATGCGGGCGTGGGCATCAACTACACCTGGTTCTACGACACCAAACTGAGCAGCTCCGCCGAAGACAAAGGCTTCAGCAGCCTGGATCTGGACGACTCCTGGGGCCTGGCCGGCCAGGTGGGCATGGACTACATGCTCAGCGACAACATCATGCTCAACGCTCAGGTGCGTTATATCGATATCGACACCAAGGGCACCACCAACTACGGCGGCCGGGAAGTCGAGGTCGATGTGGATGTGGATCCCTGGGTCTACATGGTCGGCCTGGGCTACAAGTTCTAAGCGCCGCCCTTTCACCTACCCGGTGAGAAAAAAGCCCCGCATTGCGGGGCTTTTTTGTGGGCGTCTCGTTGGGTGGCACGCGTGGGAGTTACCCGTCCTACGCGCGCCCCAGCAGCGAGGCCAGGCCGGTTTGCAACGGCGTCGCCGTGGCCAGCTGGAAGCGCTGCCGCAGCAGGCCGTTATCCGCGCGTGAGTGGCGAATATCACCGGCCCGCGCCGCGCCGTGACTCACCGCTGGCAGACTACCGAGCACCTGGCGAATGGCCTCGAGCAACTGGTTGAGGCTGATCGACTGGTTGTGGCCGACGTTCACCGCGCCGCCCTGCACCTGGGCGTTGGTCAACGCCTGCACCAGCAGCGGCACCAGATCGGCGACGTAGAAGAAGTCACGGGTCTGCTCGCCATCGCCAAACACCTTGATCGGCATCCCGGCCTGGGCACGCTCGGTGAAAATGCTGATCACCCCGGAATAGGGCGAGGACGGATCCTGGCGCGGCCCGAAGATATTGAAGAAGCGGAAGATCGCCGGCTCCAGGCCATGCTGGCGCTGGTAGAAGTCCAGGTAGAACTCGCTGGCCAACTTGTCCACGGCATAGGGCGTCAGCGGCGCCTTGGGCGTGTCCTCGGCCACCGCCACGCCTTCGCCGTTGTTGCCGTAGACGGCGGCGCTGGAGGCAAATACCACCCGGCGCACCCCCGCTTCGCGCATCGCCTCGCAGAGATTCAGCGTGCCGATGAAATTGCTCTGGTGGGTGCTCACCGGGTCATCCACCGAAGCCTGGACCGAGGCCACGGCGGCCAGGTGCGCGACGGCCTGGCAGCCAGCCACCGTGCGGCGCATCAGCGCGGCATCGGCGACATCGCCTTCGATCAGTTCCAGGCGCGGATTGTCCAGCGCCAGGTTGCTGCGCCGGCCAGTGGACAGGTTGTCCAGCACCCGCACGCGGTAGCCGGCAGCGAGCAAGGCATCGGCCAGGTGTGAGCCGATAAAACCGGCACCGCCGGTGATCAGAATCGGGGCGTCAGACATGGGTTCTCAACTGTGTCGGTAGTAACGATCGAGCAACGCCGGCAGGCCCGCCCGCCAGGCACGCGGCTTGATGCCAAAAGTATGGAAGATCTTCTTGCAGGCCAATACCGCGTGCTGCGGCTCGTCGGCGGCATCGGGCCGCGCGGCGTGGGCCTGGGCACTGACTTCCTGGACCTGCAACGGATGCAGCGGCCGTGCATCGCCGAGAACCGCCTGGCCCAGCGCCAGCGGCGTGGTCGCCTCGTGGGCACCGTAATGGTAGGTGCCCCACAGCGGGGTCTGGCAGTCGAGCTGCTTGAGCACGGCGAGGATCACCCGCGCCGCATCGTCGACCAGGGTCGGGTTGCCACGGCGGTCGTCGGCCATGAACAGTTCCTGACCCAGCTCGGCGCGGTGCAGGAAGCGCCCCAGCAGGCCCTCGGCGCTGTCGTCCAGCAGCCAGCCGAAACGCAGTAGCACATGCCGTGGGCAAGTGGCCCGCACGCACTGCTCGATACGACGCAGGGCCTGGCCGCGCAGGCCGAGGGGTACTGGCTCGTCCTTCTCGCTGTAGGCCGTGGCGCGCGAGCCGTCGAACACCCGGTAGCTGGAAGGTTGCAGGAGCAGGATGTTGTGGTGCTGGCACAGCTCGGCCAGGCGCTCGACCGCGCGCTCCTGGTGGGCGAAGCGGGCTTCATCGACGGTTTCCGCCTGGAACCAGTCGAAGTAGTAGGCGAGGTTGATCAATGCGGATGGACGGGTTTCGTCCAGCAGCAGGGTCAGGCTGGACGCATCCCAGCCACCCTCGGGAGGGCGTGGGGCGAGGAAGCCGATATCGTCTTCGGCGCCCAGGCGGATCAGCGCCTGCCCCAAGGCATTGCCGCCGCCCAGCAGCATCAGGCGCATGCGCATGGTGGTGCGGGTTACTCCAGTCACGAAAGGATGAGGCTGCCAGGCAGCCAGACTGCCTGCATTTTGCGGGTTTTACCCGGGGCCGTCACCCGCAAAGTGCCGAACAGGCGCCGGGGCGCCTGTTCGCAAGGGATGGGCAGCACTGGATGGTGCCGGCCAGAGCACCCTCAACCCCGCCCTCTGCCGATGGCGAGGGCAGGAAGTTGGACGCTACTGCGTGCCTTTGCGGCGCAAGCTGGCGGGGGTCCAGTTGCTTTCCGGCGGCGGGGTGAGGAGGAACTGGCGTGGCGCCTTCTCGTTGTTGCGCAGGCCGATCGCCGTGTAGCTGCGGGCGATCAGGTCGTGGAACACCAGGTTCACCGGGGTGAT
>JBBNAI010000691.1:0-1446 GCA_037994305.1 Pseudomonas sp.
GCGACCAGGGTGAAGAACACCCCGCGCACCAGCAGGGTGAGGGCGACCTTGCGCCGGTTAGCGCGGTGCTTGGGGTTGCTGGTGATGAACGGCAGGAGGATCACGTAGTAATGCATGATCAGCTCGACCGCCGGCACATAGGCCCATTCGGCCACCAGCACCAGCTTGCGGAACCAGGCGGGGCAACGGTTGAGAAAGACCTTGGTGTCGAAGGTGATCACGTCGGCACGGTCGACGTGGTGGCGCATGTGTTTCTTGCGCAGGTCCTGGAAGCCGGCGTAGCAGCTGCCACACAGCCAGCTGCACAGCTCGCCGAAACGCTCGTTGTTGAGCGGTTTGGCGAAAATGGTGCCATGGGCGAATTCGTGGATCAGGTAGGCCGCGATGATCATCGCGTGGCCCAGCAGCAGGGTACCGGCGGCATTCAGCAACCAGCTGTCGGCGAATAGCAGGGCGAAGCCGAGGGCATAGCCGGCGAAGGCATAGGTCAGGGCCAGGCTGTTGGCGAGCTTGCCATCGGCATAGCGGAATATCTGGGCGGACATGGGTTCCTCCGGGTTCCGGGTGGAGTCATGGGCGACGGGGGTAACCGTCTTCGTCATTCCCCGCAGGCGGGACAGCGGCTTTATCGCTGAACAGCGCTTGCGCTGGCCCGAAGGGGAATCATCCAGTGCGTTGCCTGGCTGGGTCCCCGCCTTCACGAGGACGACGGGGCAGGACGGCTAGCGGGCAAGCCTCGCAGTTACTTGGCCAGGGCCTCGACGAACTGCGCGTCGAAAGTGGCGGCAAAATCCGGGATCACCGGGATCTGGCCGTTGTCCTTGAGCAGCTGGGCAATCACCGCGCCGCTGCCAAAGAAGGACTTGGTCGAATCGGATTTCTCGAAATTCGAGGCCATCTCAGCCAGCGGGATGTTGTACACGCCGCTCATCTGCTCCTTGGCTTCCTCCGGGCTGACGCCGAGCACCTTGCCGATGATCTTGGCCGCCTCATCCGGGTTGCTCTGCATGAAGGCCAGGGCATCGAGGTAACCCTGCATCAGCGCCTTGATCGCCTCGGGGCGCTTGGCGATGACCTTGTCGTCGAAAGCCAGCACGTCGGTGATCAGCCCTGGCGCTTCCTTGGACGAATACACCACGTGGTACTTGTCACCCGGCATGCCGAGGATCTGCGACACGTTGGGTTCGTAGGTCACACCCACCGGCAGGCTGCCGGACGCCATGGCACCGGGGATGGCCTCGGGGGTCATGTTGATCGGGGTGATGTCCTTGTCGCTCATGCCGTTGCTCTTGAGGGCGTAGGCGAGCAGGAAATCGGACGGCGACAGCGGGTTGAAGCCGACCTTCTTGCCCTTGAAGTCCTTCACCGAGGTGATCGACTTGTCGGCAACGATGGCGTCACCACCGTTGGAGAAGTCCACCGGCATCACCACCTTGTGGCTCAGGC
>JBBNAI010000692.1:0-1586 GCA_037994305.1 Pseudomonas sp.
ACCCAGCCGAGGGCGCCGGCGTGTACGTGGCCGATGGTCCAGTCGGTGTAGTGGGACAGGGCGTTGACGGTCTTGATGGCCATCATCGGGCCTTCGAAGGTCGACATGCCGTAGAACGCCAGGGACACGACCAGGAAGCGCAGGATCGGGTCGCTGCGCAGCTTATGCCAGGCGCCCGAGAGGCTCATCATGCCGTTGATCATGCCGCCCCAGCTCGGAGCCAGCAGAATCAGCGACATCGCCATGCCGAGGGACTGGGCCCAATCCGGCAGTGCGGTGTAGTGCAGGTGGTGCGGGCCGGCCCAGATGTACAGGGTGATCAGCGCCCAGAAGTGCACGATCGACAGACGATAGGAGTAGATCGGGCGACCGGCCTGCTTGGGCACGAAGTAATACATCATCCCCAGGAAGCCAGTGGTCAGGAAGAAGCCCACGGCGTTGTGGCCGTACCACCACTGCACCATCGCGTCGGTTGCGCCCGCGTACATGGAGTACGACTTGAACAGGGTCACCGGCATTTCCATGCTGTTGACGATGTGCAGCATGGCGGTCACGACGATGAAGGCACCGAAGAACCAGTTGCCGACATAGATGTGCTTGGTTTTACGCTTGACGATGGTGCCGAAGAAGACCACCAGGTAGGTGATCCAGACAATCCCCAGGAGGATGTCGATCGGCCACTCCAGCTCGGCGTATTCCTTGGAACTGGTGTAACCCAGCGGCAGGGTAATGACTGCCAGCACGATCACAGCTTGCCAACCCCAGAAGGTGAAGGCTGCCAGAGTGTCGGAGATCAGGCGCGTCTGGCAGGTGCGCTGTACCACGTAGTAAGACGTGGCGAACAGGGCGCAACCACCGAAGGCGAAGATCACCGCGTTGGTGTGCAGCGGGCGCAGACGGCCGAAGCTGGTCCAAGGAAGGTTCAGGTTGAGTTCCGGCCACACGAGTTGTGCGGCAATGAACACACCGAGACCCATCCCGATGACACCCCAGATTACCGTCATGACGGCAAACTGGCGGATCACCTTATAGTTATAAGCAGTCTGACTTGTTGCTGTGCTCATGCTAAGGGTTCCACGGTTAATGGAGTTTTCTAGGGGTAAAAATCGGCGGCAAGTATGTAGAAACGAGCCCCTCATTGCAACGCTAGATGCCTGTACGATCAAGGTTTTAGCGGCTTTTGAGCGCGCTTGGGAAGCATTCTGCCTGGACAGGTTGGCCAGACCTTTTCGCGTTAAGTGGCGCGACAACAAGAAGGGATCGCTTGGATTTGTTACCGGTTGCGACTGTCCAGCAGCTTAGCCCAAGTCAAAACAGCATAGATGCAACTGGTCGGAGGGGTGCGACACTGGGTCGCACAGGTGTGGCGGGGGTTGTAGCGGTTTGTGGCCGGCGCTGTTCGGGTACGTCCCTGTACCCGAACAGCGTTACTGAGCGGTGCTGCCAGCGGCGGGTTGCGACAGGCTGTACACATAGGCAGCCAGCAGGTGCACCTGATCCGCGCCGAGAAAGGCCTGCTGCGCCGGCATGCTGCCTTTGCGGCCATAGCGGATGGTTTGCTGCAGCTGCGCATAGCTGCTGCCGTA
>JBBNAI010000693.1:0-10239 GCA_037994305.1 Pseudomonas sp.
GGCCGGCATCGAGCAGCTCGCGCACCATGAACGCCACGCCACCCGCGGCGTGGAAGTGATTGATGTCGGCTTTGCCGTTGGGATAGACATGGGCCAGGGTCGGCACCACTTCGGACAGGTCGGCCATGTCCTGCCAGGTCAGCTGGATACCGGCGGACTGCGCAATCGCCGGCATGTGCAGGGTGTGGTTGGTCGAGCCGCCCGTTGCATGCAAGGCGACGATGGAGTTGACCAGCACGCGCTCGTCGATCAACTCGCCCAGCGGCAGGAAGCTGCCACCCTGCTTGGTCAGACGGGTGACCTGGCGCGCTGCCTCGAGGGTTAGGGCATCGCGCAGCGGTGTGTTCGGGTTGACGAAGGAGGAGCCCGGCAGGTGCAGGCCCATCATCTCCATCAGCATCTGGTTGGTGTTGGCGGTGCCGTAGAAGGTGCAGGTGCCGGGGCTGTGGTAGGCCTTCATTTCGGACTCGAGCAACTCGTCACGGCCCGCCTTGCCTTCGGCATAGCGCTGGCGCACATCGGCCTTCTCCTTGTTCGACAACCCGGAGGGCATCGGCCCGGCGGGAATGAACAGGGATGGCAGGTGGCCAAAGCGCAGGGCGCCCATCATCAGGCCGGGGACGATCTTGTCGCAGACGCCAAGGAACACCGCCGCATCGAACATGTTGTGCGACAACGCCACGGCGGTGGACATGGCAATCACTTCGCGGCTAGCAATTCCCAGCTCCATGCCCGGCTCGCCCTGAGTGACCCCGTCGCACATCGCCGGTACACCGCCGGCCACCTGGCCGACCGAGCCGATATCACGCAGCGCCTGCTTGATCTGCTCCGGATACTTTTCATAGGGCTGGTGAGCAGAAAGCATGTCGTTGTAGGCGGTGACGATGGCCACGTTGGCCGAATCCATCAGGCGCAGGCGCTGCTTGTCCTCACTACCGCAACCGGCCACACCATGGGCGAAGTTGGCGCACTGCAACTTGCCGCGCACCGGCCCCTCACTGGCCGCCGCATGAATCATCGCCAGATAACGCGCGCGCGTGGCACGGCTGCGCTCGATCAGACGTTCGGTGACTTCAAGGACACGGGGGTGCATGAGGGTGGCTCCGACTGAGATATCTTGTTTTTATACCAATCAAAAAACCATCAATCAAACAACAACTGAACAAAATTTAGATTTTGTTGTTGTTTAAACAACATTTAGCCATCCGATACGCGATCACAGGGGATGAACAGGCAGATGTGATGTCGCTCGAACAATACGCGCACAGCAGAATGCTAACGCCCTGCCCAGCCAAGCATTGGCAGCAGGTCGGAAATACGCAGAATCAAGGGAGTAAACGAATAACCCTGAGCGGGTTATGGAGGCAACCCCACCAGCCACACCCCGGCACACAATGTTCCCGCCGTGGCTGCTCCCTTCCGGGCCTGACCAGGTTAACGGGTAATCGTTGCGGGGGGACCGATGGGGTCACCATAACGACGCCCGTCTGGCGACGGGCCGCGCCATTGTACTGACTGAACGCAAAGTTACAAGCGCTTCAACCACTTAGCGCAGACGCGCAAGTTCTGCTTCGGATTGGCCTGGTAGAAACGAACAACCCGGGCAGGTGCCCGGGTTGTTGGGTAACGCTGGATACGCCATCACTCACACACGGAAGCGCCCCACCAGTTGCGCCAGACCATGGGACAGCTCGGACAACCGCGCACTGGCCTGGGTACTTTGCTCCGAGGTTTGTGCTGCCTCGTTGGACAGGTCGCGGATATCGCTGATGTTGCGCGCGATTTCCTCGGTCACCGCGCTCTGCTCCTCGCAGGCGGTGGCGATCTGCGCGGCCATGTCGTTGATCCGCGCCACCGAATCACCGGTCGCCGACAACGCCTGGTCCACACCCGCCGCACGATCCACGCTGTCGCGCGCCTTGACGCTGCCGGAATGCATGGCCTTGACCGCATTCTGCACGCCACCCTGCAGGCGCTCGATCATCTGCTGGATGTCTTTGGTGGAGTCCTGAGTACGCGCCGCCAAGGCCCGCACTTCGTCGGCCACCACGGCAAAGCCACGCCCTTGCTCGCCAGCACGTGCCGCTTCGATGGCGGCGTTGAGCGCCAGGAGGTTGGTCTGCTCGGCAATTCCCTTGATTACGGCCAGGACGGCGCCGATGTTGGCGGTTTCCTGCTCCAGGGTCTGGATGGTGTCGGAGGCGCTTTCCACCTCGTGGGCCAGCTGGCGAATAGCATGAATGGTCGCGCCGACCACCTGGGCGCCCTCGCGTGACTGCACCTCGGCGCTGCGCGCGGCATCGGCCGCATTCTGCGCATTGCGCGCCACTTCATGCACCGCCGTGCTCATCTCAGTGGCAGCGGTACTGACCTGATCCACCGCCGCGTGCTCGCTGTTGATCAGGCGATCGTTGGCTGCCGCCATGCCTGCCAGGCTTTGCGCCGAGTCGGCCACTTCACCGGTGACCCGCCCGACTTCCTTGATCAGAGGCTGCAGCTTGTCGAGGAAACGGTTGAACGCATCGCTGAGCTTGCCCAGCTCGTCACGCGAGGTCACTTCCAGGCGCACACGCAAGTCACCGTCACCATCGGCAATCTGCTCGATACGGTGCAGCAGATTATGTAGCGGACGGGTGACCAGGATCGGGAAACCGAGTACCAGTACCGCGCAGATCAACAGGCCGACGCCGATGACCAGCCCCTGTTGCCAACTACGCTCATCGCCGAGTGCGATGGCAGCCTTGCCTTCGGCATTGGCGGCGTTGTCTTCCAGCTCGCCGAGCTTGTCGATCGGGTCGCGCATGGCCTCGAACTGCGCCTCGCTGTCACCGAAGCTCAGCGCAGAAGCGGCTGCCGGATCAGTGCCCGCCAGTTCGACCACCTTGTTCGAGGTCGCCTTCCACTGGGCAAAGCCCCGATCGAAATCGGCCACCAGCTTCAGCGCCTCGGCGCCGGGCTGCATGTCCGCGTATTTGTGTACGCGGTCGTAGGCTTGCTGGATGTTCTCGGCCTGGGAGGCCTTGAGCCCGGCGACATGCTCGCCAGCGGCTTCATCGAGCAAGCTGCGCTCAGCCACGAAGGCCTGGTACAGGTCACGGTCGGCGTTGAGCAGCAGGCTGATCGCGGGCAGATAACGATTGGTCAGGCGGGTGCTGGAGTCGGCCACCTGACTGATGCCCTGCATACCCAGGCTGCCCATCAACACCAGCAGTACGGCAAGCAGAAGAATCGGCAGGGCAATCTTCCAGCGGAATCCCAAATCAGAGAACAGTCGCAACATAACGAGCTCCACAGCAGGGTCTTATATGCCTGCTTATCGACTAGCATAGACGCTGGCTGAATACTGGCCGTTAGCCACCTAGACCGCCTGTCCCTGCCATATCCGTTCGCCTCGCTCACCGCGTGACATCCGCGCCTTGCCAGCTAGCCTCTGTGCTGGGTCGCCAGCCATTACCGACCCGCCTCGTGCCCCATGACGCTTGCCCGCAGTTCGGCAGTGCCGCGCCGTTTCAGGAGCGCAACACCTACGAGCAGGGAGCGTCCCATGGCCAGCAAGCACACGCCTTTTCACCCGATCATCTACGTCCGCGGCTACGCCATGACCCCGTCGGAGATCGACGAGACCAGCGCCGACCCGTTCTGCGGCTTCAACCTCGGTTCCACCACCTACCGCGCGGTGGCCGATCGCAATCGCCAGCCACGCAAATACATCTTCGAATCTCCAGTGATCCGCCTGGCCTCCGATTTCGGCTATCGCGACATTTACGAAGACGGCTACGACATCCTCGACAGGGAATGGCACGACGACCCGAATCACAAGCTCGGCAGCCGCGCGATCATCGTCTACCGCTACTACGACGAAGCCTCGCAGCTGCTTGGCAAAGGCAAGACGCCAGAGCTGGAAGTGTTCGCCCAGAAGCTCGGCGAGCTGATCCTCAAGGTGCGTGAGCTGGTCTGCAGCAACCCTGACAATGGCGTCGCGCCCAAGGATTTCCGCTGCTACCTGGTCGCCCACTCCATGGGCGGCCTGGTCTGTCGCGGCCTGCTGCAGAACCCCAAGCTGGACCCGAACAAGGCGGCTCAGTACGTCGACAAGTTCTTCACCTACGCCACGCCGCACAACGGCATCGATGTAATCGGCAAGAACATCCCCAGCTGGCTGAGCTGGAACGACATCAACAACTTCAACCGCGAACGCCTGGCCGGTTTCCTCGGCCTGGACAAGCTCCCCAAGGAAACCCAGGGCCGGGTCGACTGGCTGCCAGGCCCGATTGCCGAACGCACTTTCTGCATGGTCGGCACCAACCGCAACGACTATGAAGTGGCCATGGGCCTCTCGCGCAGCTTCGCCGGACATGGCAGTGACGGCCTGGTGCGCATCGAGAACGCCACGCTGAACGGCCTGACCGACGCGCAGAAACCTGGCGCCCCCTGCGCCAAGGCATTCGCCTTTCGCGCCCACTCCGGCTACTTCGGCATCGTCAACAGCGAGGAGTCCTACCAGAACCTCACCCGCTTTCTGTTCGGCGATGTGCGCGTCGACCTGTGGGTGGATGTCACCGACATTCGCCTGCCGGCAGAGGTGCGTGCCGCGGAAGATCAGGGCAAGAAAGTCGATGCGCTGTACCAGTTCGAAGCCATGGCGGCGCCACGGGCCAAGCTGTGGTACCTGACCCGACGGGTTGCCGAAGAAGACTCGGTGGCGTGCCTGCGCCATCAGGACTGGAAAAGCGCATCGAAGAAAAACGGCTCTATTTACCTGTCTTCGGTGTTTCTCGCCAACCGTGCACGGGTCAACCAGAACCGCCCTTCACTGGCCTACAACCTGATTCTCAACGTGCGCGTACCGGACTATGAGATCGAGCAGAAACTCTGGATCAACCAGCACTACGAGGGCAGTTCGCTGTTTCGCAATGCCCTGGTACTGGAGCTGGAGCCACCCGCCGTCGCCAAGGCTGCCTGGAAGATCCGCTACGCCTGGCAGGACCAGGGCTTCAGCCTGGCAAGCGAAGACCTCGACCCCAAAGTTCTGGCCGGGGGCAAGGTGGAAGTGAAAGTGCCCTTCGATAGCGGCAGCACACCCGGCATCAAAGGCCTACTGCGCTTCGTCATCAGCCTGTGGAACCCCGACGCGCAGATGACGGAATAATCCCGCTTTGTGGTAGCGTGCCCGCCGTATCGCCCGCTTGACGGGCCCAATCCCCCATCCATGGAGCGCCTTATGGCCATCACCAAAGACCAGCTGATTTCCGACCTCGCCGAAGCCACCGATCTGCAGAAAGTCGACGTACGCGCCCTGCTCGATCAACTCAGTGAAATCGTTGCCGACGCCCTGGAAAACGACGGCGAGATCAGCCTGCCAGGCATCGGCAAGCTGAAACTCAGCGAGCGCCCTGCCCGCACCGGTCGCAACCCGCAGACCGGCAAGGCAATCGAGATCGCAGCCAAGAAAGTGATCAAGCTGGTGCCGGCCAAGGCACTGGTCGACAGCCTCAACTGAGGACTGCCGGCGTGACAGCTCAGAGCGTCACGCCATAACCTGCCAGGGCGGCGAGGAACTGTGCTTCATCCAGTACCTTGACGCCCAGCTCACTGGCCTTGGCCAGCTTCGAGCCAGCCCCCGGCCCGGCAACCACGCAGTGGGTCTTCGCCGATACCGAGCCGGCAACCTTCGCTCCCAGCCCTTCCAGCTTGTCCTTGGCTACGTCGCGACTCATGACTTCCAGCGTGCCGGTGAGTACCCAGGTCTGCCCGGCCAACGGCAGGCCCTCGACCTGCTTCTTCTCGCTCTCCCAGTGCATGCCGAAATCGCGCAATTGCGTCTCGACCTGGCGGGCTCGCGCAGCATTTTCCGGTTTGTCGAAGAAATCGCGTAGCGAACGAGCGGCCTTCTCGTTGAGGCGCTCGACCTGGCGCAAATCGAGCCAGTCGGCGGCGATGATGCCCTCCAGCGAGCCGAAGCGCGACGCCAGCTTCTCCGCACCGGTGGCAGCAATGAAGGGAATATTCAGCTTGTCGATAAAACCCGCCAAGGTCGTGCAGGCGGCGAACTCGGCATGCAATTCGCCCTCCTCCTGCAACTCGACGCCCCGCTCGCGCAACAGGCCGATCACCGTGCGGTTGTGCTCATCCTCGAAGAAGCTGTGAATCTCATGGGCCACTTCGCCACCCACGTCCGGCAGCCAGGTCAACACCTCAGGCAGCGCCGCCTGGATGCGCGTCAGCGAGCCCAGTGCGCGGGCCAGCAGTTTGGCGGTTTCCTCGCCTACATCCGGAATGCCCAGGGCGTAGATAAAACGTGCCAGGCTCGGGCGTTTACTCTCGGCGATAGAGGCCAGCAGGTTGCGGGTAGACAGGTCGGCAAAACCCTCGAGCACCACGACCTGCTCGTAGGTCAGCGTGTAGAGATCAGCCGGCGACGTGATCAGGCCGGTATCGACCAACTGCTCGACGATCTTGTCGCCCAGCCCTTCGATATCCAGGGCGCGGCGCGACACGTAGTGGATGATCGCCTGCTTGAGTTGTGCGGCGCAGGCCAGGCGCCCGACGCAGCGGTACACCGAGCCTTCGCTGAGGGTTTCCTTGCCCTTGCTGCGCTTGACCAGCTGGGTACGCTCCACTGCCGAGCCGCACACCGGGCACTGCTCGGGGATATGCACCGGACGCGCATCAGCTGGGCGGCGTTCGAGGACGACTTGCATCACCTGCGGAATCACATCGCCGGCGCGGCGAATGATCACGGTATCGCCGATCATCAGTCCCAGGCGCGCCACTTCGTCCATGTTATGCAACGTGGCATTGGCCACCATCACACCGGCCACCTTGACCGGCTTGAGCCGCGCCACAGGCGTTACCGCACCGGTACGGCCGACCTGGAATTCGACGTCGAGCAGTTCGGTCAACTCTTCGCTGGCCGGGAATTTATGGGCGATGGCCCAGCGCGGCTCACGAGCGCGAAAACCCAGTTCACGCTGCTGGCCAATGCTATTGACCTTGAACACCACGCCGTCGATTTCATAGGCCAGGCTCTGCCGACGCTCACCGATATCACGGTAGTAGTCCAGGCATTCATGTGCGCCCTTGGCCAGTTTCAGCTCACGGCTGATCGGCAGCCCCCAGACCTTTAGCTGCTGCAGCATGCCCACCTGAGTGGCCGGCAGCTCGCCCTCGACCCGACCAACGCCATAGCAGCAGAACTCCAGCGGGCGACTGGCAGTGATCTTCGAGTCAAGCTGGCGCAGGCTGCCTGCTGCCGCATTGCGCGGATTGGCGAAAGTCTTGCCACCACTCTCCAGCTGCCGCGCATTGAGCGCCTCGAAGCCGGCCTTGGACATGAACACTTCGCCACGCACCTCCAGTACCGCCGGCCAGCCCTCGCCCTGCAGTTTCAGCGGTACATTGCGAATGGTACGCACATTGGTACTGATGTCTTCACCGGTGCTGCCGTCGCCGCGGGTGGCGCCACGCACCAGTTGTCCCTGCTCATACAGCAGGCTGACTGCCAGGCCATCGAGCTTGGGCTCGCAGCTGTACTCGACATCCACGCCACCACCAAACAGGTCGCCCGCCGGCAGATCCAGGCCCTCGCGCACACGGCGATCGAAGTCGAGCAGGTCGGTGTCCTCGAAGGCGTTGCCCAGGCTGAGCATCGGTACTTCATGGCGCACTTCGCCGAACGCGCTTAGCGCAGAACCGCCCACACGCTGGGTCGGTGAGTCGGCACTGACCAGCTCGGGATTTGCCGCCTCCAGCGCCTTGAGTTCTTTGAACAGGCGGTCGTACTCGGCATCCGGAATACTGGGTTCGTCCAGCACGTAGTAGCGGTGGTTGTGCTGGTCCAGCTCGGCGCGCAACTGCAGGATTCGGGTGGCGGCGTCGGTCATGATGGTCATCTCGCAAACGACAAGAGCAGCCGTGGCTGCTCTTGGAGTATTTCAGGCTTCCCCGCAGGGAAGACGGTTTAGCGCTTGTGGGTCAGCTGCTTGCGCTCGAACTCGGCAATGCGCTGACGGTAATGCTCGATGGTCTGTGCAGTCATCACGCTGCGCTGGTCATCCTTCAACTCGCCATTCAGCTCGTGGGACAACTTGCGTGCTGCGGCAACCATCACATCAAACGCCTGCTTGGGATGGCGCGGGCCTGGCAAGCCGAGGAAGAAGCTAACGGCCGGGGTGTAGAACAGGTCGATGTCATCCAGGTCGAAAGTCCCCGGCTTGACGCCGTTGGCCATGGAGAACAGTACCTCGCCATTACCGGCCATGCTTTCGTGGCGGTGGAAGATGTCCATCTCGCCGAAGCGCAGGCCGCTTTCCAGGATGTTCTGCAGCAACGCCGGGCCTTTAAAGCCGTCCTCGTCGCGGGAAATCACATTGATCACCAGCACTTCTTCCACCGGCAGGGCTTCGCGGCTCTTGCTCAGTGGTTGCTCTGGCGCTTCTTCGTCGTCAACAGGGGTCAGCAGGGTTGGCACCGGTTCTTCGGTGTCCAGGTTCAGGTCGCCCTGCTGCGGTTCGAGGTTGCGTCGGCGATTGAGCTCGGATGCGCTCAGCGACGGCATGTCTTCTTCGTGGAATTCCGGCTCGCGCTTGCGCTCGATCACGCGGGCGGAGCCAAGCAGCTCCGGATCACCGTCGTCATCGGGAAGGTTGCTGAAACTGTGGTCGAGCTTGAACTTCAGTTTGCCTTTACCGCCGCGCATCCGCCGCCAGCCATCGAAGAGAATGCCGGCGATAACGATGATGCCGATGACGATCAGCCATTCGCGCAGACCGATTTCCATGAAGTTTTCGAGCCCCTGAACCAAATAAGATGATGATGAATAAGGGCGTCCTGCCCCTGAACAACGCGAACAACTGTATGTTTCTACAGGTGCCTTCCGCGTGTAACAAAATTGAGGCCTAAACTAGCACGACGAACGGTAAATGTGCACCGTTACAAGGCAATCTTGGCCATTTATGTCGTATCCGAAAAGAGTTCGTCGAAAACAATCTGGTACTTCGACTAAGCCCCTGAACTACAACATAAATACTTAACTCAAGTTAGAACCGACAGACGTAACTGGATATATCTCGCGCCGCACTGATCAAGATTCGACCAGACTCAGCGCCTCCTCGACATCTACTGCGACAAGCCGTGAACAGCCAGGTTCATGCATGGTCACGCCCATCAACTGATCGGCCATTTCCATGGCGATCTTGTTGTGGGTGATATAGATGAACTGCACGGTTTCCGACATCTCCTTGACCAAGCGCGCATAACGCCCAACGTTGGCGTCGTCCAGCGGTGCATCCACTTCGTCGAGCATGCAGAACGGTGCCGGATTCAGTTTGAAAATGGCAAATACCAGCGCCAGTGCCGTCAGCGCTTTTTCCCCACCGGATAACAGATGGATAGTGCTGTTCTTTTTGCCTGGCGGGCGGGCCATGATTGCCACGCCGGTATCCAGCAAATCCTCGCCAGTCAGTTCCAGATAGGCATGTCCGCCACCGAAGACTTTCGGGAACAACGCCTGCAGCCCGGAGTTGATCTGGTCGAAGGTGTCCTTGAAGCGGTTGCGAGTTTCCTTGTCGATCTTGCGAATGACGTTTTCCAGGGTATCCAGCGCTTCTACCAAGTCGGCGTTCTGTGCGTCGAGGTAGCGTTTGCGCTCGGATTGCTGTTGGTACTCGTCGATCGCCGCCAGGTTGATCGGACCTAGGCGCTGGATGCGCGCGGCGAGACGTTCGAGCTCTTCTTCCCAGGCCTTTTCACTGGCCTCCGGCGGTAGCGTGGCCAGCACGCCATGCAGGTCGTAATTGTCTTCCAGCAACTGGTCCTGCAGCGCCTTGCGTCGCACGCTGAGCTCCTGCCAGCTCATGCGTTGCTGCTCCAGCTGGCTGCGCAGCAACTGCGCCTGTTGCTCGGCCTGGGTACGGCGCTTCTCGGCATCGCGCAGCTCGCGGTCAGCATCTTCCAACGCCAGACGCGCCAGCTTGAGCTCGTCTTCCACACCCATGCGCCGGTCGAGCAGCTCTTCCAGCTTCATGCGCAGCTCTTCCAGCGGCGCCTCGCCCTCTTCCAGGTTGAGGTTGAGCTGTTCGCGGCGCTCGATGGCACGTTCGAACTGCAGTTCCAAGCGTTCCAGGGCCTGTCGAGTCGACTCATGCTGAGCCTTGATCGAGCCCAGGCGCACGGCCAGTTGATGGGCGTGATCCTTGTGCTGGCGCGCTTCCTGGCGCACCCGATCGAGGCGCTCACGCA
>JBBNAI010000694.1:0-3491 GCA_037994305.1 Pseudomonas sp.
CCAGCCAGCAGTCGACCTACCTGGCCGCCGGGGTGATTTCCCCGCGCCAGTGCCTGCATGCGGCGCTGCGCGGCAACCAGGGCGAGTTCGACAGCGGCAACCCCGGCGCCGTCAGCTGGATCAACGAACTGCTCTGGCGCGAGTTCTACAAGCACATTCTGGTCGGCTACCCGCGCGTCTCGCGCCACCGCGCCTTTCGCCCGGAGACCGAGGCCCTGCCCTGGCGTGACGCCCCGCAGGACCTGCTCGCCTGGCAACAGGGCCGCACCGGCATCCCGCTCATCGACGCGGCCATGCGCCAACTGCTGGCCACCGGCTGGATGCACAACCGCCTGCGCATGGTGGTGGCGATGTTCCTGACCAAGAACCTGCTGATCGACTGGCGCGAAGGCGAGCGTTTCTTCATGCGCCACCTGATCGACGGCGACCTGGCGGCCAACAACGGCGGCTGGCAGTGGAGCGCCTCCACCGGCACCGATGCGGCGCCCTACTTCCGCATCTTCAACCCCATCAGCCAGTCACAGAAGTTCGACGCCGATGGGCGCTTCATCCGCACCTGGCTGCCCGAGCTGGTGGGTCTGAACAAACGCGACATCCACGATCCATCAGCCATGGGCGGCGTGTTCGGCCTGGCCGAGTACCCGCGCCCGATCGTCGACCTGGCGCACAGCCGCGAGCGCGTACTGCAGGCGTTCCGCAGCCTGCCGCCGCTGGAGGTCGCGCATGTCTGACTTCCTCCGTCAGTTTGCCGAACGCTTCGCCACGCTCGATGCCGACAACCTCGACCCGCTGCGCGAGTTGTACAGCGACGACATCCTGTTTCGCGACCCGCTGCATGAAGTACGCGGCCTGCCAGCACTGCGCGGTTACTTCGGCGAGTTGTACGCCAACATCGACCAGCTGCATTTCGAGTTCCACGGCTACGACCAGGTCAGCGACGGCGAAGGCTACCTGCGCTGGACCATGACCTATCGCCACCCGCGCCTGGCCGCAGGCAAGCCGATCCGCGTGGACGGCTGCTCGCACCTGCTGTGGTGGGACAAGGTCTACCAGCACCGCGACTACTTCGATGCCGGCGCGCTGCTCTATGAGCACCTGCCCGTGCTCGGCCGCGTGATCGCCTGGCTCAAGGGGCGCCTGGCATGAGCAAGCGCATCTGGCTGACCGGCGCCAGCAGCGGCATCGGCGAAGCGCTCGCCCACCTGCTGTTGCAGCAGGGCCATCGCCTGGCCGTCAGTGCGCGCAATGCCGGCGCCCTGCAAACCCTCGCCGAGCGCTACCCGCAGCAGGTGCTGCTGGCCCCCGGCGACCTCACCGACGCCGAGCAGGTGCAGGCCATCGGTGCGCGTATCGCCAGCCAGTGGGGCGCCCTCGACCAGGCAATCCTCAACGCCGGCACCTGTGAGTACATCGACGTGGCGACCTTCGAAGCCGCCATGGTCGAGCGCGTGGTGCGCAGCAACCTGCTCTCCGCCAGCCTCTGTGTCGAGGCCGCCTTGCCCTTGCTACGCCTGGGGCAGAACCCGCATCTGGTAGCGGTGTGCAGCTCGGTGACCTTCCTCCCCCTGCCGCGTGCCGGCGCCTATGGCGCATCCAAGGCGGCGATGCGCTACCTGTTCGAGTCACTGCGCATCGACCTGGCAAGTGCCGGCATCGATGTCACCCTGGTAAGCCCCGGCTTCGTCGACACCCCGCTGACCCAGCGCAACGACTTCCCCATGCCGATGCGCTGGCCGGTGGATAAAGCCGCCCGCTACATCGCCGAGCGCCTCGATCGGCGCCCGCT
This sequence comes from Pseudomonas sp., assembly GCA_037994305.1. Lineage (GTDB taxonomy): Bacteria > Pseudomonadota > Gammaproteobacteria > Pseudomonadales > Pseudomonadaceae > Aquipseudomonas. The sequence goes on from JBBNAI010000694.1 coordinate 1,787, forward strand.
GGAAATCGCCTTCCCGCGCCTGTTCATCGCCGTGCTGGTGTTACTCGCGCACCTGCCCAAACGCCTGCAACTGGCGCTGGGCAAACGCCTGGCGCGCACATCCTCCGACGCGGATTCCAGACCATGAACATCGCCATCATCGGCAGCGGTATTTCCGGCCTGACCAGCGCCTACCTGCTCAATCGCCAGCATGACATCACGGTCTTCGAGGCCAGCGACTGGGTGGGCGGGCACACCCACACCGTCGATGTCGAGGTGGGTGGGCACCGCCATGCCATCGACACGGGCTTCATCGTGTTCAACGACTGGACCTACCCCAACTTCATCGCCCTGCTCGAACGCCTCGGCGTGGCCACGCAACCCGCCGAGATGAGCTTCTCGGTACACGACCCGCTGACCCGCTGCGAGTACAACGGCAACACCCTCAACAGCCTGTTCGCCCAGCGCCGCAACCTGCTGTCGCCGCGTTTCTGGGGCATGCTGCGCGACATCCTGCGCTTCAACCGCGAGGCCCTCGACGACCTCGCCCGGCAGCGCATCGCCGCCGACACCACCCTCGGCGACTACCTGCGCGAACGGCGCTACGGCCAGCGCTTCATCGACCACTACATCGTGCCGATGGGCGCGGCGATCTGGTCCATGTCGCTGGCCGACATGCTCGGTTTTCCGCTGCAGTTCTTCGTGCGTTTCTTCAGCAACCACGGCCTGCTCTCAGTCAGCCATCGCCCGCAGTGGCGGGTCATCGCGGGTGGCTCGCGCAGCTACGTGGCGCCTTTGTGCGCCAGCTTCGCCGAGCGGATTCGCCTGAACTGCCCGGTGCAACGCATCGAGCGTGATGCCGACGGCGTGACCCTGCACAGCCCGGCCGGCGCCGAACGTTTCGACAAGGTCATCTTCGCCTGCCACAGCGACCAGGCCCTGGCGCTGCTGGCCGCGCCCAGCCAGGCCGAACGGGAGATCCTCGGCGCCCTGCGCTATGCCGAAAACGACGTGGTGCTGCACACCGACACCCGCCTGCTGCCCGAGCGCCAACTGGCCTGGGCCAGCTGGAACTATCGCCTCGGCGGCCCGCGCGAACAACCCGCCGCCGTCACCTACAACATGAACATCCTGCAGGGCATCCAGGCGCCGCAGACCTTCTGCGTCAGCCTCAACCAGACGGCCGCCATCGACCCGGCCACAGTCCTCGGCCGCTACACCTACGCCCACCCGCAGTACAGCCTGGCCGGCGTGGCCGCGCAGGCGCGCTGGGCGGAGCTCAACGGCGCGCAGCACAGCTACTACTGCGGCGCCTACTGGGCCAATGGCTTCCACGAAGACGGCGTGGTCAGCGCGTTGCGCGTGGCCGCCGCCTTCGGTGAGCAGCTGTGAACAGCGCCCTCTATCGCGGCTGGGTCAGCCACCGGCGCCTGCTGCCGCGCGGCCATGCCTTTCGCTACCGCATGGGCATGCTCTACCTCGACCTGGCCGAACAGGACGCCGTGCTGGCCCTGTCGCCCCTGGCCGGGCGTTCGCCATGGGCCGCCTTCGCCTTCCGCGAAAGCGATTTCCTGCCGCAGCTCACTCGCCACGGCACGCCCCTGGTGGACGCCGTGCGCCAGCGGGTCGGCGCAGCCCTCGGGCATGTCCCGCAAGGCCGCATCTGCCTGCTGGCGCAGCCGCGCAGCTGGGGCCTGGCGTTCAACCCGGCGAGTTTCTTCTACTG
>JBBNAI010000695.1:0-1652 GCA_037994305.1 Pseudomonas sp.
TGATGAACGCCAGCTGCGCCGCGTTGAACTTGCGCGTCACCTCTTCGGCGCCCCAGTCGGCGTTGCGCTTCTTGATCTGGTACGGCGCGAAGTACGGCTGCGGTTGCGGGCCCGGCAAATCCATGTCGGCGCTGTTGATGTGTTCGTGGCTCTGCGCCGAGCCAGCGTAGCAGTCGTGCACCAGCTGGCTGCCAAAGTGCTGGTGGATACGTGCGCGCAGGTCGCGGCTGCCGGAGAAGTCCACGTACAGGGTCGGTACCGACGGATCGAGGCTTTCCACCTGGTTGTAGTCCACGGCACGGGCGTAGCAGCCCAGCTCGGCGACGAAGTCGGTGTTGCCGGCCGAGGTCAGGCCAACCAGTTCCACCCGTGGGTTGTTTTCCAGGCAGAACGCCGTGCCATAGGCGGTTTTACTCGACGCGCTGGACACCACGACCTGCCGGGCGCCGAAGAAGTCGTTGTCTTCGAGGAAGTCGGCCAGCATGAACGAGGTGATGAACAGCGGACGCAGGAGCATCTGGTAGTGCTCGTCCGCCGCGCGATAGGCGGCATCGGTGCTGATGCGCTGGTACTGGTTGTAGGCCGAGGTCAGCTCCAGACGATGTTCGGCACCGTCATAGAAACCGCGCTCGCCAACACGCACCGGCTTCATCAGCACATGGCTGGCAACCGGCCAGAAACCATAGAAGCGCTCGCCAGGGGCCAGGCCACCGACCGTCGACTCCACCACTTCGGCAAAACCCCAGGCCGGCATGTGGAACCAGTCGGCGTCGTGGGTCGGGTAGAAATCCCAGTAGCGCAGGTGCGGCGTTTCACCGAACGCGGCGTAGGTGATGTTGTTGGTGGTCAGGGCCAACTGGCTGATGCGCAGCAGGGCTTCACCCTCGCGCAAGGCAGGCAGCGGGCGCGTGGCAATACGGGTTTGCTGCAGGTCTCGCTTGTTGTTCTGGAGCTGGCTGATCACGGTCATCTGGGCACACCTTGGACGGGTGAAACGAAGGGGCAATGACTGTAGCCTGTGCCCATGACTGACGGGTTCGGAAAGCCATGACCAGCAAACCACCTGCCGAAAGCCGCGCCAAACCGCTCAAACGCCCGACCCAGGCCCGGGCGAAGGTCACCGTGCAGGCGATCTTCGACACCTATGTTCGGATTTGGCAGCGCGATGGCTGGGACAAACTCACCACCCGCGCCATTGCCCTGGAAGCGGGTGTGGCCGTCGGCACCCTGTACGACTATTTCCCCAGCAAACACGCACTGCATTCCGGCTACGTGCGCTACTGCATCGAAACCCTGCTGGAGGCCATCGAGTTGCAGGCCGTGCAACCGACAGGGCTGACCTGGCAGGCCCGCCTGAGCAAGCTGGTGCGGATTCTCTCGGGGGTGGAAGGCAACCAGTCCTGGTTCCATCCCGACATGCTCGAGTTGGAATCGCTGGTTGCCGAACAGAAGCACCAGCAGCGTGCCTATGAAGAACTACTGGGGATCTGGCGCCGCGTGCTCGACGCCGCTGACGACCTGCCTGCCACCCCATCACCGGCAACCGTCGAAGCCCTGCACCTGGCCGTCTGGGGCGGCCGCCGCTACGCCCTGCTGGTGCAACTGGACGCGCCGCGCATGCAGCGCTGGGCCGAGCAGATGGAGCGGTTTTG
>JBBNAI010000696.1:0-4738 GCA_037994305.1 Pseudomonas sp.
AGGTTGGTCGAGGCGGTGCCGCCCTGCATGGCGGTGCCCATCACCAGGTCTTCGATTTCGCCCGGCTCGATGCCGGAGCGCTCGACCGCGGCACGGATGGCGACGGCGGCCATGGACGGCGACTTGAGGTCGTTGAAGGCGCCGCGGAAGGCCTTGGCGATCGGGGTGCGGGCGGTGGAGACGATGACGGCGTCTTGCATGACGGATTCCTCAGGTGTTGTTTTTGATCAGTCGCGCAGCAGGCGGGCGAGCGCCGTGCGCAGGTTGTCGGGAATGCTTACCGGACGATTGCTCGCGCGGTCGACGAACACGTGGACGAAGCGGCCGGCGGCGCAGGCCTGCTCTTCACCGGCCTTGAAGATGGCCAGCTCGTACTGCACTGAACTGTTGCCCAGTTTGCCGACCCGCAGGCCGACCTCGATGCGCTCGGGGAAGGCGATGGAGGCGAAGTAGTCGCACGACGAACTGACCACGAAGCCGACTACGTCGCCGTCGTGGATATCCAGGCCACCGACTTCGATCAGGTAGGTGTTCACCGCGCTGTCGAAGAAGCCGTAATAGACCACGTTGTTGACGTGACCATAGACGTCGTTGTCGTGCCAGCGTGTGGTGATCGGCTGGAAGTGCGCGTAGTCGCTGCGCAGGTGTTCGGGCTGGCTCATGCTCTGCTCTCGTCTTGCTTGCGTACCACCCTAAGGCCTGGCCGGTGCGCGGGATAGTTTGATTCGTGGGCTGTATTGCGGGTTATTGGTCAGGTCACCCCTCTCCCTTCAGGGGAGGGAAGGGGCTGCGGGCAACTCGCTTTCCCTCACCCTAGCCCTCTCCCGGAGGGAGAGGGGGGCAGCTCCGTAGGGTGGATGTCGCTCTATACATCCACCTTCGGTCGCGCTCGGTGGATCGATGATGCGCGATCCCCCCTACTCAGTACGCGGCGCGGTAGATCGCCAGGGCGTCGGCTTCGCTGACTTCGCGTGGGTTATTCACCAGCAGGCGCTGCTGCAGCATGGCGTCGCTGGCCATCTGTTCGAGCATGTTTTCTGGCACCTCGGCGTCACGCAGGCGCGACGGCAGGCCACAGCGCTGGTTGAGTGCCGCCAGCTCGCTGATGAACTGCTCGCACAGGCTCTGCGCGTCACCCGGCTGCAGGCGCTCGCCGAGGATCAGCGGGGCCAGTTCGGCATACAGCGGCATCGCCAGCGGCGCGTTGAAGCGCAGCACGTGCGGTAGCACCAGGGCGTTGCTCAGGCCGTGGGGAATGTGGAAGTGCCCGCCCAGCGGGTAGGCTAGCGCGTGTACCGCCGCGCACGGCGAGTTGGCGAAGGCCTGGCCGGCGAGCAGGGCGCCGAGCAGCATGGCTTGGCGCGCCTCGCGGTTCTGGCCGTTGTGCACCGCCTGGTCGAGGTTGGCGGCAAGCAGGCGCAGGGCCTCGCGGGCCAGCAGGTCGGACAGCGGGTTCTTCTTGATCTTGCTGGTGTAGGCCTCGATGGCATGCACCATGGCGTCGATGCCGGTGGCCGCGGTCACGGCCGGCGGCAGGCCGAGGGTCAGGTCGGCGTCGAGCACGGCCAGGTCCGGCAGCAGCAGCGGCGAGACCACACCCATCTTGGTGGTTTCACCGGTGGTGATGATGGCGATCTGGGTGACTTCCGAACCAGTGCCGGCGGTGGTCGGTACCTGGATCAGCGGCAGGCGCTGGCCCTTGGCATTGCCCACGCCGTAGATGTCCTTGAGCGACTGCGCGCAGCTCGGGTGGGCGAGCAGGGCGACCAGCTTGGCGACGTCCATCGAACTGCCGCCACCGAAGCCGATCACCAGTTGCGCTTCGAGCGCGCGGGCACGTTCCACGGCATTGAGGACGATGGCCTCCGGCGGGTCGGCCACCACCTGGTCGAACACCTCGACGTTCAAACCGGCGCTGGCGAAGCCCGGCAGCACGCCATTGAGCAGGCCGAAGCGGGTGATACCCGGGTCGGTGACGATCAGTACGCGCTGGGCGCCGCGCTCGCGGCACAGTTCGGCCAGGCGTACGGCCGAGCCGGATTCACAGAGGATTTGCGCGGTAGTGGCGAAACTGAAGGGTTGCATGGCTATACCTCCGGACGATTAGGGCTGCGCCGGCACAGGGCGCTGGCGGGTGAAGAAGTCCCAGATCACCTGTGGGCCGGCAAAGCCGGACAGGGTCGGGCCGAGCAGGCGCGGAGCACGGAACTGCGCCTGGGGAATCAGGTGGCCGCCGCCGATCAGCGAATACAGTGCCACTTCGGCACGGTCACCGGTTTGCCACTGGTCGAGCGTCACGCGACGGGCACGGTCGTCTGGGTCGCTCCAGACGGTGCTGCTGTGCACGGCGGCAGGCGGATACCCGGCCAGGTTGGCGAAGTACAGCGCCGATTCGTAGGACGAGCGCACGGTGCCGCGATTGCCCAGGCCGAACAGGGTGACGACGCCACCGTTGTACGGGTTGACCGGGTCACGGGTGCCGTTCATGAACAGCACCGGCACGGCCTGGCCGGACGGCGTGCAGTCGAGGTTGTCGTCGGTTGGCAGGTTGGCCGCGATGGCGGCGACGCCAGCCAGCAGCTGCGGTTGTTCCAGGGCGATGCGCAGCCCCAGGTGGCCACCGTTGGAATAGCCGGCGAGGAAGGCGCGGCGCGGGTCGGCGCCATGCTGTGCGGCGAAGCGCTGGATCAGTGCGGCGATCAGGCCCTTGTCATCGATGTTCTGCGTGCGCGCCGGGTAGTCGGCCGTGCGGCGGCAGTCGTTCCAGTTGTTCTTGAAACCCTGCGGGTAGACGACGATGAAACCGTGCTGGTCGGCCAGGCGCTCGAACTGGTAGCCGGTGAAGGTGCGCATGTCTTCGATGGTTTGCAGCGAGCCATGCAGGACGAACAGCAGGGGCGCGTTGGCTGGCAGCTTGGCCGGGAGATAGAACGCGTAGTCGCGCTGCAGGCCACCGAGTTCGATGCGCTCGTGCTGCAGGGTAGCGCTCAAGGCCGGTGCGGCGGGCTTGGGCGCGTGGAGGAAATAGGCATACAGACCGCCGGCAATGACGACGATCAGCAGGAGTGCGTAGAGGGCTATTTTTATTATTTTCACCAAAGGCTCTCGGTCAGATCGGGGTTACCCCGGTAGGCGAAATCCGCAGGATGGGTTGAGCGCAGGGATACCCATGCAGAGACCTGCAGGGCATCGCTGCGCTCAACGCCAAAGCGCATCAGAAGGCGAAGCTTTCTTCCGGCATCGCCATCAGGCAGTCCGCGCCACCCAACAGGGCTTCGCGGTGGCTGCTGGCGCGCGGCAGCACGCGGCGCACATAGAACGCGGCGCTGTGCAGCTTGGCCTGGTAGAACTCGATTTCGCTGCTGCCGGCATCCAGGGCGTCCTGGGCCTTGGCGGCGGCCTGCAGCCAGAAACCGGCCAGCAGCACGTAGGCCGAGTACTGCAGGAAGTCCACCGAGGTGGCGCCGATCTCCTGGGCGTCGCGCTGGCTCATGGCGATCACTTCGGCGCTCAGCTCGCGCCACTGGCTCAGGCGCTCGCCGACCACCTTGCCCAGCTCGGCGAGTGCCGGCCGTGCGCTGGCCTGGTCAGCCAGGTCGGCGAACTCGCCGATCAGCGCATTGAGCTCGCTGCCGCCATCACCGAGCACCTTGCGGCGGATGTAGTCCAGTGCCTGGATGCCGTTGGTACCCTCGTAGAGCTGGGTGATGCGGCTGTCGCGCATCAGTTGTTCCATGCCCCACTCGCGGATGAAACCGTGGCCGCCGTAGACCTGTACCGCGTGGCTGGCGACTTCCTGGCCCATGTCGGTGAAGAAGGCTTTGACGATCGGGATCAGCAGCGCGGCGCGCTTGCCGGCGGCCTTGCGCTCGGTGGCATCTATGGCAGCGTGCTCCAGGTCGAGCTGGCGCGCGGTGTAGGCGGCGAGCATGCGGCAACCTTCGACCAGGCTCTTCTGGGTCAGCAGCATGCGCCGCGCGTCCGGGTGGACGATGATCGGGTCGGCGGCTTTCTCCGGTGCCACGGCGCCGCTCAGGCCACGCGACTGCAGACGTTCCTTCGCGTATCTCAAGGCGCCTTGGAAGGCTGCCTCGCCGATGCCCAGGCCCTGCAGGCCAACCTGGAAGCGTGCGTCGTTCATCATGGTGAACATCCCGGCCAGACCCTGGTTGGCCTCGCCGATCAGCCAGCCGGTGGCGCCGTCGAAGTTCATCACGCAGGTGGAGGCGCCCTTGATGCCCATCTTGTGTTCGATGGCGCCGCAGCTCAGGGCGTTCTTCGCACTCAGCGAGCCGTCGGCCTGGGCGACGAACTTGGGCACCAGGAACAGGCTGATGCCCTTCACGCCGGTCGGGGCATCCGGCAGGCGGGCCAGCACCAGATGGATGATGTTCTCGGAGAAGTCCTGCTCGCCGCCGCTGATAAAGATCTTGCTGCCACTGACCTTGTAGCTGCCGTCGGCCTGGGGTTCGGCGCGGGTTCTGAGCAGGGCCAGGTCGGTGCCGGCCTGCGGTTCGGTCAGGCACATGGTGCCGGTCCATTGGCCGCTGACCATCTTGGCCAGGTAGGTTTGCTGCAGCTCGGCGCTGCCGTGCTTGTGCAGGGCCAGCACCGCGCCTTCGGTCAGGCCTGAGTAGATGCGGAACGACAGCGAGGAGGCCATCAGCATCTCGTGGAAGGCGAAGGCCACCAACTGCGGGAAACCCTGGCCGCCGAACTCGGTCGGCCCGGTCATGCT
>JBBNAI010000697.1:0-1252 GCA_037994305.1 Pseudomonas sp.
GGATGATCCATCTGGCTGGTCTGGTAGCCCTTGGGCAGGTCCGGGTAGAAGTAGTTCTTGCGGGCGAAGACGTTGCTCGGCGCGATGTGTGCGTCGATGGCCAGGCCGAACTTGCAGGCCATGCGCACCGCTTCGGCATTCAGCACCGGCAGGGTGCCGGGCATGCCGAGGTCAACCAGGCTGGCCTGAGTGTTGGGCTCGGCGCCGAAGGTGGTGGCGCTGGCCGAGAAAATCTTCGATTGGGTGCTGAGCTGGGCATGGATTTCCAGCCCGATCACGGTTTCCCATTGCATGTGTGTCGTCCTCAGAAGCCAGTCGGTGCTTGTGTGTGCCAGTCAGTAACCTGTTGGTACTGATGGGCGACATTCAGCAGGCGACCTTCCTGGAAGTAGGGCGCAAGCAGTTGCACACCAACCGGCAGACCGTCGACGAAGCCGGCGGGCATGGACAGGCCGGGGATGCCGGCCAGGTTGGCAGTGATGGTGTAGATGTCTTCCAGATAGGCAGAGACCGGATCGGCACTCTTTTCGCCCAGTTTCCAGGCCAGGTTCGGCGTGGTTGGGCCGAGGATCACGTCGACTTCGTTGAAGGCGGCGACGAAGTCGTTCTTGATCCGGCGGCGGATCTTCTGTGCCTTCAGGTAGTAGGCGTCGTAGTAGCCGGCGGACAGCGCGTAGGTGCCGACCATGATGCGGCGCTTCACTTCCGCGCCGAAGCCTTCACCGCGCGAGCGCTTGTACAGGTCCTCTAGGTTGACCGGGTTCTCGCAGCGATAGCCGAAGCGCACGCCGTCGAAACGCGACAGGTTGGAGCTGGCCTCGGCCGGTGCGATCACGTAGTAGGCGGGAATCGCGTGCTGCATGTTCGGCAGGCTGATGTCCTTGACCGTGGCGCCGAGCTTCTTCAGCTCTTCGACCACGGCCAGCACCTTGTCGGCGATGCGGCTGTCGAGGCCAGCACCGAAATATTCCTTCGGCAGGCCGATGCGCAGGCCGCTCAGCGGTTGCTGCAGGGCTGCGAGGTAGTCGTCCACCGGCTGATCGACGCAGGTCGAGTCCTTGGCGTCGAAACCGGCCATGCCGGCCAGCATCAGCGCGCAGTCTTCTGCGGTGCGGGCCAGCGGGCCGCCCTGGTCGAGGCTGGAGGCGTAGGCGATCATGCCCCAGCGCGATACGCGACCGTAGGTCGGTTTGATCCCGGTGAGGTTGGTCAGCGCCGCCGGTTGGCGGATCGAGCCGCCGGTGTCGGTGCC
>JBBNAI010000698.1:0-3275 GCA_037994305.1 Pseudomonas sp.
GCAGGGTGAAGGTCGCGCCGACCGCGTACAGCTCATCGGTGGTGGCGTGCTGGTCGGCAGTCATGTAGGCGATCAGGCTGGCCGCCGCATAGGCGTAGAACGCGGCTTCCAGAATGGCGATCAGCGCCTCCAGCAGTGGGCTGGGGGTGAACCTGTCGAGCAGGTTCAGGCCCACCACCAGCAGGGCCAGCAGCCCGGCCACCCAGGTCTGTACCGGGCTGCGCTTGACCACATGCAGCGCCATGCCCAGCACCAGCAGGCCGAAGGCACCGAACAGCGCCCGGCCGATTTGCGTGTCTTCCATCCAGGGGTACAGCAGCACGCCGAGCAGCTGGACGAACAGCAGGCCGGCGGAGGGGTGGCGGGTTATATAGGTGATGGGTGACATGCTCGTCCTTATGGCGGTTCGTGCAGCTACCAGCTGGTGTCGCTATCGCTCATTAGCCGAGCAGTATCGTAGCCAACTGCTGTGCATGCTGACGCAGCTCGGGCACCGCCGAGCTTTCCCAGTAGTGGGCGCGCAGCATTGGGCTGAGCAGGTACAGATTCGGTTGAGCGTTGCCGCTGTCATCCAGCAGACGGTAATGGGTGTCAACTTCCAGGCCGATTCGATTGGCGTCCTGACGTATTGCTCCACGGCTGTGCAGGGCGTTGAACATCGGTTCGCCCAGATGCTGCAGGTCGTTGCACGGGCCGGTGCAGTTGATGATGTGATCGACGCTGAGCGTTGTCGTAGCGCAGGTCCCGCGTGGCTGAACGCTCAGCAGCAGTGCTTCATCGGTCGCACTGGCTGTAAGCAGTCGGCAGGCTTGTACACGCAGTTGCCCATCCTGGCGCAGGCTATCGATGCGCTGCGCGATGGGCGGCGCGGCACGGTGCCGATGCACTTCCCAATAGGGTTGCAGGTGACGCAGGAAGCGCCGGCGCTGCTGATCGTCCAGGTTTTGCCAGAGGGCAGGGGTAATCGGGCGCAGGGCGGCGATTGCGTCGCGCCAGTCGAAGCCATCGGCTTGTGCATCAGCAACGAAGGTTCGGACCTGCATCACCAGCGTGCTGAGCTTGTCGGCGCCTGTGAGTAGCGTGTCAGGTAGCTGTGGCAGCTTCGGGTGCTGTGCATTGTCACGGTGGCCATGGGGTTGCAAGGCGCGCCGCGAGATGGCTTGCAGCGGGCCACGGTGGCCCTTGTCCTGTAAGGCCAGCGCCATGTCGTACATGGTCAGGCCGCTGCCCAGCAGCAATACCCGTGCATCGTCTGCTACGTGCAGCAGTGCGTCCTCGCGCCAGGGGTCAGCAATGTAGCGGGGGTCGTCGGCTATGCCGCGCAAGGGTGGCGGTGTGGCGGGGGAGAAGTTGCCGGTGGCGATAACCACGCGATCACAGATGATCGTCTGGCCATCATCCAGGCATAACTGCATGCCTTCTGCAGTTTGCTGCAGGTCAATGACGTGAGAGGCCAGGCAATCGAAATGGACGAGCGCCTGTTTGGCTTCGATGGCCTCTTGCAGGCGTTGTTGCAGGTAATCGCCATACAGGCTGCGCGGTAGAAAGTCGCCGGGTTGTGCGTTAGGCAGGTGCTGGCGGGCGAAAGTGAGAAAGTCCGAGGATTGTTCGTCGAACAGGCTCATCCGTTCGGCCGGCACGTTGAGAATGTGACTGGCCGAGCGGGTACCGTAGGCCAGGCCACGGGCCAACTGACCCGAGCGGTTGAACAGGCGCAGATGCAACGGGCGGGTGGCTTGGCGCAACAATTGAATCGCCAGGGCGGTGCCGCAGAAGCCGCTGCCGATGATGCTGATCCGTTCCATGTACTAGCCGTCTGTTGGGAAAGCGGTGACGTTAATCAGCGTGCGGCCAATAAACAAGGCCCGCATGTGCGGGCCTTGTTTACGTCAGTCGTCGTAACCCAGGTTGGGCGCCAGCCAGCGCTCGCTCACGGCCAGTTCCTGGCCCTTGCGGGCGGTGTAGCTCTCCACCTGGTCCTTATCCACCTTGCCCACGGCGAAGTACTGCGCCTCGGGGTGGGCGAAGTACCAACCGCTGACAGCAGCGGCGGGGAACATGGCGTAGTGCTCGGTGAGGAACACGCCGCTGCGCCCGGCCTGGTTGAACTCGGCTTCGGGGTCGAGCAGGGTGAACAGGGTCTTCTTCTCGGTGTGGTCCGGGCAGGCCGGGTAGCCGGGGGCCGGGCGGATGCCCTTGTAGGCTTCCTTGATCAGCTCCTCGTTGCTCAACTGCTCGTCCTGGGCGTAACCCCAGTAGTTCTTGCGCACTTGCTGGTGCAGCCACTCGGCACAGGCTTCGGCCAGGCGGTCGGCCAGGGCTTTGACCATGATCGAGTTGTAGTCGTCGCCAGCGTCCTGGTAGGCCTTGGCCACTTCCTCGGCGCCGATGCCGGCGGTGGTGATGAAGCCGCCCACATAGTCGGTGATGCCGCTGTCCTTCGGTGCGACGAAGTCGGCCAGGGCCAGGTTCGGCTTGCCGTCCGGCTTGATGATCTGCTGGCGCAGGTGATGCAGCTTGGCCAGCGGTTGGCCGTCGTCGCCGTAGACTTCGATGTCGTCGTGGTTGACCTGGTTGGCCGGCCAGAAGCCGAAGATCGCGCGGGCGCTGATCAGCTTCTCGTCGATCAGCTTCTTCAGCATCGCCTGGGCATCTTCGAACAGCGCAGTGGCAGCTTCGCCAACCACTTCATCAGTGAGGATGCGCGGGTACTTGCCGGCCAGGTCCCAGGAGATGAAGAACGGCGTCCAGTCGATGTATTCGGCCAGAGTTGCCAGGTCGATGTCTTCCAGCACTTTCACCCCGGTGAAGCTCGGCTTGCTGGCCTGGTAGCTGCTCCAGTCGAACGCCGGCTTGTTGGCCACGGCGGCGGCGTAGGGCAGGCGCTCGGTGCGCGCGCTGCGTGCGGCGGTGCGTTCGCGCACTTCCACGTATTCGGCGCGGGTCTTCTCGACGAAGGCCGGCTTCATTTCCTTGGACAGCAACTGGGTCGCTACGCCCACGGCGCGCGAGGCGTCGGTGACGTAGATGACCGCGTCGTTCTGGTACTTGGGCTCGATCTTCACCGCGGTGTGGGCTTTCGAGGTAGTGGCGCCGCCGATCATCAGCGGCAGGCTGAAGCCCTGGCGCTGCATTTCGCGGGCAACATGCACCATCTCGTCCAGCGAGGGAGTGATCAGGCCGGACAGGCCGATGATGTCGCACTTCTCGGCAATCGCCGTCTGCAGGATCTTCTCCGCCGGCACCATCACGCCCAGGTCGACGATGTCGTAGCC
>JBBNAI010000699.1:0-4054 GCA_037994305.1 Pseudomonas sp.
CTGATCAGGTACACCACCGGGTTGAACAGGGTCACCTTCTGCCACAGCTCCGGCAGCATGCTGATGGAGTAGAAGCTGCCGCCGAGGAAGGTCAGCGGGGTGACGATCAGCGCCGGTACCACCTGCAATTTCTCCCAGCCATCGGCCCACACGCCGATGATGAAACCGAACAGGCTGAAGGTCACCGCCGTCAGCACCAGGAACAGCGCCATGACGAAGGGATGGGCGATCTCGAAGTCGACGAACAGGCGCGCCGTGACCAGGATGATCAGGCCGAGGATGATCGACTTGGTAGCCGCCGCACCGACGAAGCCGACGAGGATTTCCAGGTAGGAAATAGGCGCCGAGAGCAACTCATAGATGGTCCCCGAGTACTTGGGCATGTAGATGCCGAACGAGGCGTTGGAGATGCTCTCGCTGAGCAGCGCCAGCATGATCAGCCCCGGCACGATGAAGGCGCCGTAGCTGACGCCTTGCACCTGGGTCATGCTCGAGCCGATGGCCGAGCCGAACACCACGAAGTACAGCGAGGTGGAAATCACCGGGGTGGCGATGCTTTGCAGCAGGGTGCGCCAGGTGCGGTGCAGTTCGAACAGATAGATGGCCTTGATGGCGTGGAAATTCATGCCCGCGTCCTTACCAGATTCACGAAAATATCTTCCAGCGAGCTCTGGCTGGATTGCAGATCCTTGAAGTCGACCCCGTAGCGGTCGAGGTCCTTGAGCAGCTCGGCGATGCCGGTGTGCTCGCGCTGGGCGTCGAAGGTGAACACCAGTGCATGGCCCTCGTCGGCCAGCTCCAGCGGGTAACCGGCCAGCTCCACCGGCACGCTGCTCAGCGGCTGCTTGAGCTGCAGGGTCAGCTGCTTCTTGCCGAGCTTGTGCATCAGCGCCGCCTTGTCTTCCACCAGGATGATCTCGCCCTGGCGGATCACGCCGATGCGGTCGGCCATTTCCTCGGCTTCTTCGATGTAGTGGGTGGTGAGGATGATGGTTACCCCACGCTCGCGCAGGCCGCGCACCATGTTCCACATGTCGCGGCGCAGTTCGACGTCGACCCCGGCGGTGGGTTCGTCGAGGAACAGAATCGACGGCTCATGGGACAGCGCCTTGGCGATCATCACCCGGCGCTTCATGCCGCCGGACAGTTCGAAGATCTTCGCGTCGCGCTTGTCCCACAGCGACAGGTCACGCAGCAGGCGTTCCAGGTAGGCCGGATCGGGCTTCTTGCCGAACAGGCCGCGACTGAACTTGATCGTCGCCCAGACCGTTTCGAATACGTCGTTGACCAGCTCCTGGGGCACCAGGCCGATCTGCGAGCGTGCCGCACGGTAGTCGGCCTTGATGTCGAAACCGCCCACGCGCACCTGGCCGGCACCGGGATTGACGATGCCGCAGATGATGCTGATCAGGGTGGTCTTGCCAGCGCCGTTGGGGCCGAGCAGGGCGAAGATTTCGCCCTGCTGGATGTCCAGGTTGATGTTCTTCAGCGCCGGATGGCCGGACGCGTAAGTCTTGCTCAGGTTCTCGACCGCGATAACCGATGCCACGGAGACTCCTTAGCCAGGCAGCAAAAGGGCGATTGTAGAGCAGTAGCGCCGCGCTCTGCTCGCCACGCGTCCAACTCCATCCGCTAGCCCTGCGCTGGCGCGGCCTCGGCACGCGCCTTGAGGCTGGCCAGGCCCTGCTCGAAGTCACCACCGACCATCTTGTCCATGCTGAACAGCAGGCCCATGGCCTTGCTGATGAAGTTGCTGCGCCCGCTCATGCTCCAGCTCACCCGCGTGCCGCCGGCCTCGGGCTGGAAGTGGAATTCGGCCACGTTGCTGGCCTGGAAGGGCTCGAGGAACTCCAGCTGCATGCGCACCAATTCGTTCGCCCGGCTCTCGCTGATAGCGCAGCTGCCCTTGCCCACCTGGCGATTGCCGGACCAGCGATACACCGCGCCGACACCTTTGGCCGCGCCCTCGTAGCTGACCTGCATGGCCGGGTCGCGCCGGGCCCAGGGTGACCACTGATGCCACTGGTGGAAGTCCTCGACCTGGGCGAATACCCGCTCCACCGGGGCCTGGATCAGGATGTTGCGCTCAACGCGAAACTCATCCGGCTGGCGCGAAGCCAACACCGCAAACCCGGCCACCAGGGCCAGTACGACAAGCAGAATAATGCCCAGCATCTTGCGTCCTCTCATTGTTGTTATTCCTTTTCAATCGGTGCCGCATTGGCCACCGGCAACGCTCAGGGTTTCAGCTCGAACAACGCCTGCCCGCTCTCGGGGTCGAAGGGCACCGAGAAATGCTCGTGGGCGATCCGCCAGCGCCCGCCCTCGCGGCGATAGCCCTGGCTGACCCGCAGCCAGCAGCCCTGGCTCTTGCCCTCGGCGTCGGTACCGGCGCAGTAACAGAGGAAGTGGCCGAAGCCCAGCTCGCCACTGGCTTCCTGCTCCAGTTCGTTGACCTCGAAGGTGGTCGGGCCGGCGCACATCTCCAGGCACACCTTCCAGTGCGCCCGGTAGGCATCGCGGCCCTTGAACTGCAGTTGCATGACGGCATCGAAGGCCAGCACGTCGGCGCTGTAGTGGCTGACGATGGCGTCCAGGTCCTTGGCCAGGTTGGCCTTGACCCAGCTGTCCAGCAGGTCGCGCAGCGGGCTGGTCGATTCGCGGGATGCGGTGGTGGCAGTCATGGAATTGTCCTCGCTCAAGTGCGCGCGGCGGCGCAGCAGTCATGGGCCTCGGCGCTGGCCGTGGCGTTCTCGTAACGGTCGTGCAACCGGGTCCAGTTCATGCCCTTGCCGTCCACATCGGGCATGCCGCCCCAGCCTTCGCCACGCCCGAAGGGGGTGAGGTCGAGGTAGTGGTAGGCGTTCATCAGCATGTCCAGGCCACGGGCATAGGTGGAGTAGCTGTGGAACACCTGCTCGCTGTCGCGCAGGAACACGCTGGCGCCGGGCAGCTCGCCCTTCACCATGTCCAGCTGGCCCATACGCTGCAGCTCGGCCTGGTCGCGGTAGTTGTACTCGACCGGTGCCTGGCTGGCGTCGATGGTGACGTGGAAGTCGTAGTTGAAGCGGCTGCCAAACGACGAGTACCAGGGCAGCGTCCAGCCCATGCGCCGCTTGTACGCTTCCAGCTCCGCCAGCGGCGCGTTGGAGACCAGTACCAGGCTGGTGTCGCGGGCATGCAGGTGGGCCAGGTGGCCGATGTTGTCGGCAAGAAAGGAACAGCCGGGGCAGCCTTCGCCTTTGTCGCGGTGGTACATGAAGTGGTAGACGATCAGCTGGCGACGTCCGGCGAACAGCTCGGCCAGGCCCACCTCGCCCTCGGGGCCGGTGAAGCGGTAATCCGTCTCGATGGCCACCATCGGCAGCTGCCGACGCTGGGCATTCAGCGCGTCGCGCTGGTGGGTCAGGGACTTCTCCTGTTCCAGCAGGGCCAGGCGTGCGGCCAGCCATTCCTCGCGGCTGGCGACTTTCGGGTAATCGGTATTCATCTCGATGCCTCTCGGTTCAAACCATAGATGCATGCGTGGCGAGACAGCAGGCCAAACCATGGCCTCGGACGTGCACGCTTAGCTCCCTCTCCCGAGGGGAGAGGGGTGAAGCCTCAGATCTGCAGCTGGCGCACCGGGCGCACTTCGACGCTGCCAACCCGCGCCGCTGGAATGCCGCCGGCGATCTGCAGCGCCTCGTTGAGGTCACGCGCCTCAATCAGGTAGAAGCCGGCCAACTGCTCCTTGGTCTCGGCGAAGGGGCCGTCGGTGATGCTCAGCTTGCCGCCGCGCACGCGTACCGTGGTGGCGGTGGCGACCGGCTCCAGCGGTTCGGCGGCGAGCATCCGCCCGCTCTGCTGCACGCTCTGGAAATAGTCATGGCACTCACCGTCGTGCGGGCTCTCCGGCAGGCTGTGCAGGAGCTTTTCATCGCTGTAGATCAGGCACAGGTATTTCATCGCTTTCCTCCCTGGCAGCGTTTTCGCTGCGGTTATCCACTAGTCGCACGGTGCGCCGGCCGATCGACAAGGCCGGCAAAAAAACTTCACTCGGTCAGTTCGGCCA
>JBBNAI010000700.1:0-3871 GCA_037994305.1 Pseudomonas sp.
TGGCCCAGGCACGGGCCTCGGCTTCCTCCTGGCTGACGCCACGGGCCTCATAGCTTTCCTCGATGTGTTGTGCCTGGCGCTTCTGTTTCGCGCTGTAGGCTGCTTTGCTTCCACGAGTCATGGTTCAACGCCTCCTCATAGCAGTCTTGCCGTACTCGGGGCGGTATTCCGAGCACTGCTACCGGTTGAGTCATGAACGTCGGCGGATGTTCCCTTGATCTGCCCACTCGATACACCTAAAGGCAGCATTCATGTCTGAGCTGAGCCGGCTACTGCGCGGCGAGAGCCCTGCTCCAAAGGTATCGCTGGGCCATAGGGCGCAGGCTGTGGTGGGGCAGGGAGCCTGATGCCGGAAAATACAATGCCAAGCGATTGATTTCTTTGTGGTAAAGTGCGCGCCTTGTTGGTGTCGAAGAATTTATTTTTTATCTTTGGTATCAGCACGTTAGGTGCGTAAAGTCTTCATTTTGATAGATTGCGGCGCCTGCTGAATTAGAACAGGGTTGTTTGTGCGGCCCTTTTGTCGGCTGCTTGTCAGGGCTTCGGCTTTCTGAAAGCATCCGATCTTCTTTACCTCCAGTGACTCTGGTCCGCTTCTGGTTGGCCGCAAGGCCCCTGCCATTGTTCGGCAGGTATACCTCCGGATCGCTTCCTGGCTCATCCCAACCCACGTGACCTTTGGTAGGGGTCACCACTAGGAGAGGAGGCGCCATGCCCATCATTACTCTTCCCGACGGCAGTCAGCGTTCGTTCGATCGTCCCGTTTCCGTGCTTGAGGTGGCTCAGTCCATCGGCGCCGGCCTGGCCAAGGCCACGCTGGCCGGCAAGGTCGACGGCAAGCAGGTAGATGCCTGTGACCTGATCGAGAGCGACGCCACCCTGCAGATCATTACGCCGAAAGACGAAGAGGGGCTGGAGATCATCCGCCACTCCTGCGCGCACCTGATTGGTCACGCGGTCAAGCAGCTGTACCCGGACGCCAAGATGGTGATCGGTCCGGTCATCGATGAAGGCTTCTATTACGACATCGCCATCGGTCGGCCTTTCACGCCGGAGGACATGGCTGCGATCGAAAAGCGCATGGCTGAGCTGATCGATCATGACTACGACGTCATCAAGAAGATGACCCCGCGGGCCGAGGTTATCGAGCTGTTCCAGGCGCGTGGCGAGGAATACAAGCTGCGCCTGATCGAGGACATGCCGGACGAGCAGGCCATGGGTCTGTACTTCCACGAAGAATATGTCGACATGTGCCGCGGCCCGCACGTGCCGAATACGCGCTTCCTCAAATCCTTCAAGCTGACCAAGATTTCCGGTGCCTACTGGCGCGGCGACTCGAAGAACGAGCAGCTGCAGCGCATCTATGGCACCGCCTGGGCCGACAAGAAGCAGCTGGCCGCTTATATCCAGCGCATTGAAGAGGCCGAGAAGCGCGACCATCGCCGCATCGGCAAGCAGCTGGATCTGTTCCACCTGCAGGAAGAAGCGCCGGGTATGGTGTTCTGGCACCCGAATGGCTGGACCCTGTACCAGGTGCTGGAACAGTACATGCGCCAGGTGCAGCGTGAGCACGGTTACGTGGAGGTGCGCACGCCGCAGGTGGTCGATCGTGTTCTCTGGGAGCGCTCGGGTCACTGGTCCAACTACGCCGAGAACATGTTCACCACCAATTCGGAAAACCGCGACTACGCGGTGAAGCCGATGAACTGCCCGTGTCACGTGCAGATCTTCAACCAGGGACTGAAATCCTACCGCGACCTGCCGCTGCGTATGGCCGAGTTCGGTGCTTGCCACCGCAACGAGCCGTCCGGCGCGCTGCACGGCATCATGCGCGTGCGTGGTTTCACCCAGGATGATGCGCACATCTTCTGCACCGAAGATCAGGTGAAGAAAGAGGCTGCGGACTTCATCAAGCTGACGCTGCAGGTGTATTCGGACTTCGGTTTCTCCGATATCTCGATGAAACTGTCCACTCGTCCGGTCAAGCGAGTAGGTTCCGACGAGCTGTGGGATCGCGCCGAAGGTGCGCTGGCCGATGCCCTGAACGAATCGGGTCTGGCCTGGGAATACCAGCCGGGCGAGGGCGCTTTCTACGGTCCGAAGATCGAATTCACCCTGAAAGATTGCCTGGGGCGTAACTGGCAGTGCGGCACCCTACAGTACGATCCGAACCTCCCGGAACGTCTGGATGCCAGCTATATCGCCGAAGATAACAACCGTAAGCGTCCGGTGATGTTGCACCGCGCGATCCTCGGATCCTTCGAGCGCTTCGTTGGCATGCTGATCGAGCACTATGCCGGTGTCTTCCCGGCCTGGCTCGCACCGACTCAGGCCGTGGTGATGAATATCACTGATAAACAGGCCGATTTTGCCCTTGAGGTCGAGAAATCTCTCGGTCAAAGCGGGTTCCGTGCCAAGTCTGACTTGAGAAACGAGAAGATCGGCTTTAAAATCCGCGAGCATACTTTGCTCAAGGTTCCCTATCTCTTGGTTATTGGAGATCGGGAGGTTGAGACACGATCCGTTGCTGTGCGTACTCGCGAAGGCGTCGACTTGGGCTCCATGCCCCTCGAGCAATTTGCTGAGCAGCTCAAGCAAGCGGTTTCCCGGCGTGGTCGCCAAGATTCGGAGTAATCATTATTAAGCGTGAAATGAGACAGGATAAGCGGGCCGTACCTAAGGCACCGATCAACGAGAACATTACCGCTCGTGAAGTGCGCCTGATTGGCGCTGACGGCGAGCAGATTGGCGTTGTCTCGATTGATGAAGCGATGCGAGTGGCTGAAGAGGCCAAGCTCGATTTGGTGGAAATCTCCGCCGACGCGCTTCCACCAGTTTGCCGAATCATGGACTACGGCAAGCACCTGTTTGAAAAGAAGAAACAAGCCGCTATTGCTAAGAAGAACCAGCACCAGCAGCAGATTAAAGAAATCAAGTTTCGTCCAGGGACGGAAGATGGGGATTACCAGGTAAAGCTACGCAACCTGGTACGTTTCCTTGAAGATGGGGACAAGGCCAAGGTATCTCTGAGATTCCGCGGTCGTGAGATGGCCCACCAGGAACTGGGCATGGAGCTGTTGAAGCGGGTTGAAGCTGACCTCGCCGAACTCGGCACCGTTGAACAGCATCCCAAGCTGGAAGGACGCCAGCTGATGATGGTCATCGCTCCCAAAAAGCGTAAATAATCTCCCGGGCACTGGCAGGCCTGATGGTTATCAGTAGTTAATGAATGCGGAGTACAAAACATGCCAAAAATGAAAACCAAGAGTGGTGCCGCGAAGCGTTTTCTCAAAACCGCTACCGGCTTCAAACACAAGCACGCTTTCAAGAGCCACATCCTGACCAAGATGTCCACTAAGCGTAAGCGTCACCTGCGCGGTAGCACCATGGTGCACCCGTCGGACGTAGCTAAAGTGGCGCGCATGCTGCGCGTTCGTTAATCGGTCAAGATAGAGGAAATTACTCATGGCTCGTGTTAAGCGTGGCGTTATCGCTCGTGCTCGTCACAAAAAAATTCTGAAACTCGCTAAAGGCTACTACGGCGCTCGTTCGCGTGTGTTCCGTGTTGCCAAGCAGGCTGTGATCAAGGCAGGCCAATACGCCTACCGTGACCGCCGTCAGCGGAAGCGTCAGTTCCGCGCTCTGTGGATCGCTCGTATCAACGCCGGTGCTCGTGTTAACGGTCTGTCCTACAGCCGTTTCATCGCTGGTCTGAAAAAAGCTTCCATCGAAATCGATCGCAAAGTTCTGGCCGATCTGGCAGTGAACGAAAAAGCGGCGTTTGCTGCGATTGTCGAGAAAGCTAAGGCCGTTCTGGCTTAAGTCCCCGACAATCACCGGGCTCGCCCGGTGCCAACGTCACCAATAGGGG
>JBBNAI010000701.1:0-8371 GCA_037994305.1 Pseudomonas sp.
GCCCTGCAGCAGCACCCAGCCAGCCGCCATGCTGAGCAGGTAGACCAGGATGAAGTTGCCGTTGGCGTAGCGGATCAGGTCATCCACCGACAGCTGCAACAGCCCAGCCAGCGCGGTGCACAGGCAGCAGCAGAGAATCACCAGCAGCAGCGCCTTGGCTGGTACGCCATGCTGGTTGCGCTGGGCCAGCGGTGCCGGCAGCTTGCCTTCGTCGGCCAGGCTCCAGATCAGGCGGGCGAAGCCCTGTACATAGACGTTCATCGAGGCGAAGCAGGCCAGGTAGCCGATAAGCGCCACCAGCCAGCGGGCTTTTTCGCCCAGCAGCAGATCCATCAGGCGTGGCAGCGAAGCAGCATCGCTGTGCACATCGCCGTACACGTTGAAGCTCAGCACCGCCACCGAGAACGCCCAGTAGATCAGGCCGGCCAGCAGCACGCCGAACAGCAGGGCGAGAGGGAAGTCGCGCTGTGGGTTCTTGAACTCTTCGCCCAGGTGAGTGAAGGCCTCGATGCCGACGAAGCACCAGAACATCACCCCCAGCGCTGCCGGCAGCAGGTGCCAGGAACCGCTGATGGGTGGCAGCAGCGGCTGGCTGTGCAGCGGCAGGTCGCCGACCCACCAGACCAGCGCCACCGTGCCGATGATGGCGAGGGCGATCAGCCCCTGTACCACGCCCGAGGCGCGTGCCGGGCGCTGGCCGAGCAGGAGCATGGCACCGAGGGTGGCGAACTGGATCAGTAGCGCTTCGCCGCGACCGATGGGCAACACGGCCTGCCAGAAGCCGGTGGCGATGTTCAGCGCTGCCGGCAGGCCTACCGGCAGTACGGCGAGAAACAGGAAGGCGATCAAGCGCTCCATGCGCGGGCCGAAGGCGCGGCCGATCAGGTGCGGCGCACCACCGGCGTGAGGGAAGTGCTTGCCCAGCTGGGCGAAGGTGAAGGCTACCGGCAGTACCAGTACGATCAGGATCAGCCAGGCCCACAGCGAGGCGCCGCCGGCGGCCGTGGCGGCCAGCGCCGGCACCACGAAGATTCCGGTGCCGAGGAGAGAGGTGCTGAGCAGCCCGATTCCCTGTAGCAGGCCCAACTCCTTGTTCAGACGACTCATGTTGTATGCTCGCGGCTTCTTTGCAATCCCGCCATGTTAAGCGGCTGGCGCTGCCATCGCTGCTGCCAGGTCGCCGCCGATGACCGGCAAACTGGCGGAATCGCCCGTCAAACTGCCTGTTGTCGAGAACACCGTGGACAAGTTCGATCACCAGATCATCACCCTGCTGCGCCAGGACGCTCGCACCTCTGTCAGCCAGATCGCCCGCGAGGTCAACCTGTCGCGCTCGGCGGTGGGCGAGCGGATTCGCCAACTGGAACAGGCCGGGGTGATCCAGGGCTATCACGCCCGCGTCGCCGACCCGGCGCCCGCGGCGATCAAGGCCTTTCTCGAGCTGTTCTACAAGGATGGTCGTTGCCTGGACTATGTCGAGCGCATGCGCGCCTTTCCGGAAATCCGCCAGTGCTGCGGCATCAGCGGCGAGACCGACATGTTGGTGCAGGTCGAGGCGGCCAGCATGGCGCGCCTGTCCGAGATCCGTGGTGAGATCGAACGCTTCCCCGGCATGCAGCGGGTGAAGACGCACATGGTGGTGCAGGAGTGGGCGATGTAGTGCGGCCTACTGGGGCTGATGGTTCCCACGCCCGGCGTGGGAGCGATCGACGGCTCTAAGTCGCCAGCTCCAGAGTGATCCGCCCGCGCCCCAGGTCCGCCAGCTGACGTGTTGCCTCATCGAGTTGTGCGGCCGGCAGTGCCAGGTGCAGCACCGCGCCAGCGGCGTCGAATGATTCCTGCTCGATGACCATCTGCCAGTCGCCCAGGCGTGCCTTGAACCGTGCGAGGTCGGCGAATGGCACATGGCAGCGCGCCTGTACCCGTTGCACCAGGGCGACTCGTTCACCACCCTGCAGGCACTTGGCCGCGCTGCCGCCATAGGCGCGAGCCAGGCCGCCGGTGCCGAGCTGGATGCCGCCGTACCAGCGGATCACCAGCACCACCACCTGATCGCAATCCTGGCCTTCGATGGCCGCGAGTATCGGTCGGCCGGCGGTGCCGCCCGGTTCGCCATCGTCGTTGAAGCGGTATTGGTTGCCGCACTTCCAGGCCCAGCAGTTATGCGAGGCACTGCGGTCGCTGTGGGTCTCGATAAAGGCCTGGGCCTGCTCGGCGCTGGTGATGGGCGCGGCGAGGGCGAGGAAGCGGCTTTTGCGGATCTCCTCGCGGTACTCGCAGGCGGCCAGCAGGCTGAACGGCATGGCCTCAGCCCGCGCTGCGCTCGCGCAACCAGGTCGCACGTTGCTCGGGCGTATGGAAGGTCCAGGCAAGGAAGCGGCTCTGCTTGTTGCCCTGGGCCATCGCCACGCTGCGCACGTCCACGGCGCCCACTTTCTTCAGCAGGGCTTCGGTAGTCGACACATTGCTGGCCTTGGATACCAGGCTGCTGAACCACAGTACCTGGCTGGCCACGCCGGCGCTTTCGTTGACCATGCGTTTGAGAAAGCTGGCTTCGCCACCGGTGCACCACAGCTCGGCGCTCTGCCCGCCGAAGTTGAGCACCGGCAGTTTGCGTGCGGGGTCGAGTTTGCCGAGGTTCTTCCACTTGCGTCGGCTGCCGCTGGCGGCCTCTTCGGCGCTGGCATGGAAGGGCGGGTTGCACAGGGTCAGCTCGAAGCGCTCGCCTTCCTGCAACAGGCCTTTGAATATCTGCCCGCGCTGCTGTTGCTGGCGCAGTTCGATGGCCTCGCTCAGGCCGTTGGCCTGAATGATGGTGCGGGCCGAGGCCAGGGCGGTGTCGTCGATGTCCGCGCCGAGAAAGCCCCAGCCATAGTCGCTATGGCCGAGCAGCGGGTAGATGCAGCTGGCACCGGTGCCAATATCCAGCGCCCGGATCGCCTTGCCGCGTGGGATTGCGCCGCCATTCTCCGCCGCCAGCAGGTCGGCCAGGCCGTGCACGTAATCGGCGCGGCCGGGGATCGGCGGGCATAGGTAGCCGGGCGGAATGTCCCAGTGGGCGATGCCATACAGTTGGCGCAACAGGGCGCGGTTGAACACCCGTACCGCCTCGGGGTTGGCGAAGTCGATGCTCTGCTTGCCGTAGGGGTTGAGGATGACGAACTCGCCCAGTTCCGGGCTGCTGGCGATCAGCTTGGGGAAGTCGTAGCGGCCCTGATGGCGATTGCGCGGATGCAGCAACGCCTGGCTTTCACCGGGCTTGGCAGGTTGGGCGGGACGACTGGGCTTGTGTGGCATGGCGAGCGGTTCACTGGGCGGGGCGGGCATTGTCCCACAGGATGGCTACTTCCAGCCCATCTGCCAGCGCGTGCCGTCCTGCAGGTCGCGCCAGTCGAGGCGCTCGCTGCGCTGGGTGAGTACGGCCTGCGGTTCGATCTGCAGCACCACGCCTTCCTCGTCGCAGAACAGCTCGCTGACGAGGAAGTGTTTCTCGCGGTTCTGCGGTTGGCGCGCGGTCCATTTCGACAGCAGCAGCTTGCGCGGGTTGAGCCGCGTCCGGTCGCTCATTGGCGGTGCTCAAGCAGACGGCGGGCGGTTTCCTGGCCGCTCAGCCAGGCGCCTTCTACCCGGCCGGACAGGCACCAGTCGCCGCAGGCGTAGAGGCCCAGGTCGGCATCGGCGAGGGCGCCCCATTCGTGGGCGCTGGCCGGACGCGCATAGAGCCAGCGGTGCGCCAGGCTGAAAGCGGGGGCAGGCAGGGGGCAGCCGATCAGTTCGGCGAAGGCGCCGTGCAGTTGCTCGATCACCGCTTCCTTGGGCAGGTCCAGGTGCTGCCGGCTCCAGCTGCTGCTGGCGTGCAGCACCCAGGTATCCAGGCTGTTGTCGCGCCCCGGTTTGCTGCGGTTGCGTGCCAGCCAGTCGAGCGGGCTGCCGCGCACGAAGCAGCCTTCGACGCGGGTCTCCAGTGGCGTGGCAAAGCCCAGGGCGACGGCCCAGGTCGGCTCCATCACCACGCTGGCGGCGGCGCTGGCGAGTTTCGGTGCGGCGCTGAGCAGGCCGGCCGCTTGTGGCGCGGGGGTGGCGATGATCACGCTGCTGAACGGGCCGTGGCTCTGGCCTTCGGCATCCTGCAATTCCCAGTAGTGCTCACCGCGAAACACCTCGGTGATGCGGCAGCTGAAATGCACCGGCAAGGCGCCGAGCATGGCGCGGGTGATGGCGCTCATGCGCGGCGTGCCGACCCAGCGCACCTGCTCGTCGGGCGAGGAGCTGAGGCCGTTTTCGTTGCAGTGGTAGAGCTGCGGGTCCCATTCGGCGACCCAGCCGCGAGCTTGCCACTGCTGGACCACTTCGACGAAACGGCGGTCGCGGGCGGTGAAGTACTGCGCGCCAAGGTCCAGCGAGCCGGCCTCGCTGCGCTTGCTGGCCATCCGCCCGCCGCTGCCACGGCTCTTGTCGAACAGTACGATCTCCAGGCCGGCAGCATGCAGCGCCTGGGCGGCGGAGAGTCCTGCCAGGCCGGTGCCGATGATGGCGATGGGTGCGTTCATGGTCTACCTCGTGTCCTTGGGTACAGGCTACGATGCTGACTTTTATT
Source organism: Pseudomonas sp. (assembly GCA_037994305.1). GTDB lineage: Bacteria > Pseudomonadota > Gammaproteobacteria > Pseudomonadales > Pseudomonadaceae > Aquipseudomonas. The sequence continues at coordinate 4,598 of JBBNAI010000701.1, forward strand.
GTACAAATCTATTTGTATGTACAATTTTTATCGGTTCAAATCACCGTCCTGCTAAAACTGCGACGCTGGCTGGGAGCAGGCAAGGCACGAATGGACTTCATGACTCAGACTAGGGTGAGTCTGGCGCTTCACGCCACGCAAGGAGGACGTCATGCACATCTTGCTGACCGGCGGTACAGGTTTGATCGGGCGCGCGTTGTGCCGGCACTGGCTGGCGCAGGGGCATCAGCTGACGGTGTGGAGCCGCACCCCGCAGCAGGTAGCCGCTCTGTGTGGTGCGGCGGTGCGCGGTATCGGCAGCCTGCAGGACTACGGCGATGGCCCGCTGGATGCCGTGATCAACCTGGCCGGTGCGCCGATTGCCGAGCGGCCCTGGACGCACAAGCGCAAGGCGCTGCTGTGGGCCAGTCGTATCGGTCTGACCGAGCAATTGCTGGCCTGGCTGGAGACGCGCGAGCAGAAACCCGCGCTTCTGATTTCCGGCTCGGCCGTGGGCTGGTATGGCGATGCGGGCGAGCGCGAGTTGCATGAGGACACGCCTCCGGTGGTCGAGGACTATGCCGCCCAGCTGTGTGGCGCCTGGGAAGAGACCGCGCTGCGCGCCGAGGAACAGGGTATCCGCGTGGTGCTGCTGCGCACCGGCTTGGTACTGGCGCCAAAGGGCGGCTTTTTGTCGCGCCTGTTGCTGCCGTTCAAGCTGGGGCTGGGCGGGCCGATCGGTAATGGCCGGCAGTGGATGCCCTGGATTCACCTGCAGGATGAAATCGGCCTGATCGATTTTCTCTTGCGGCAGGAGACCGCTCGCGGTCCTTATAATGCCTGCGCGCCGCAGCCGGTGCGCAACAAGGCCTTCGCCACCGCCTTGGGCCGGGCACTGCATCGCCCGGCGTTGTTGCCGCTGCCGGGCTTGCTGCTGAAGGTTGGCCTGGGCGAGTTGTCCGGCCTGCTGCTCGGCGGGCAGAAGGCCTTGCCGGTGCGCGCCGAGCAGGCTGGCTACGTATTTCGTTTTACCGCTATCGATGTGGCCCTGGCCGACATCCTCAAGGACGCTGCATGACAGATCACGCATTGCTGTTGGTCAACCTCGGTTCGCCGGCCTCCACTTCGGTGGCCGATGTGCGTCGTTATCTCAACCAGTTCCTGATGGACCCCTATGTGATCGACCTGCCCTGGCCGATCCGTCGTCTGCTGGTGTCGCTGATCCTGATCAAGCGCCCGGCGCAGTCGGCGCACGCCTACGCCTCGATCTGGTGGCCGGAAGGCTCGCCGCTGGTGGTACTCAGCCAGCGCCTGCAGCAGGCGATGGCGCCGTTGTGGCGGCACGGCCCGGTCGACCTGGCGATGCGTTATGGCGAGCTGTCGATCGAGAAGGCGCTGCTGCGCCTGGCCGCGCAGGGCGTCAAGCGGGTGACCCTGGCGCCGCTGTATCCGCAGTTCGCCGACAGCACCACAACCACGGTGATCGAGGAAGCCAAGCGCGTGCTGCGCGACCAGCAGTTGCCCCTGCAACTGGCAATCCTGCCGCCGTTCTTCGAGCAGCCGGAGTACCTCGATGCGTTGGTCGCCAGTGCCCAGCCACACCTGGCGCAAGGCTTCGATCATCTGCTGCTTAGTTTCCACGGCCTGCCCGAGCGCCATCTGCATAAACTCGACCCCGGCGGTCATTGCCTCAAAGGTGCCGATTGCTGCAAGACGGCTTCGCTACAGGTGCTTGCCACCTGCTACCGCGCCCAGTGCCTGCGCAGCGCCGAACTGTTCGCCGAGCGCGCTGGCTTGCAGCCGGGTCAGTGGTCGGTGTCGTTCCAGTCGCGCCTGGGGCGCGCCAAGTGGATCGAGCCCTACACCGAGGCGCGCCTCGACGAACTGGGCAAGGCCGGGGTGAAAAAGCTGCTGGTGATGTGCCCGGCGTTCGTCGCCGACTGCATCGAAACCCTGGAAGAGATCGGCATACGTGGCCAGGAGCAGTTCCAGCAAGCGGGTGGTGAGGAACTGGTGCTGGTGCCGTGCCTTAACGAACATCCGCAGTGGGTGACGGCGTTGCGGGTGCTGAGTGAGAGAGCCCCGGAAGAGCTTTGATGCACGCTGATGGACGAGGGGGGAGGGGCTGCTGAGGCATGGCAGCTCGGCGCTGCCCTCTATTGCATGCCGGCTTGGGGGCTAGCCGGCGACTCTTTCAGGTGAGCGGAGTCGCCGTGTAGCCGTTGCCAGCAGGAGTTCAGTCCCGGCGTTTATCAAGGCACTCACGACGCAGGGTGAGGCTGTTGATCTCGTGGCAATTGATCAGGTAATCATCGTTGTCGTAATCATCTTTGCTTTTACCCTTTGCCTTGTCGCAATTGCCCTTCTCATTGCAATTGCCTTTGCCTTTTTGATCGCTGTCCTGATCTCGAAGGCAATCTCTGACGTCACTTGCGCTGCCTGCGTCTTTGCAATCCGAACCGGCAAATGCCAGCGATGGCAGGGTCGGGGAAAGTAAGAGTGCGCATACAAGGGTCGCTACGATTCGCATACCTGAACTCCTGAGTAAATGGCTTTGGGCGGCTACGACCTTGCCGTGCGATCTGACTATAGTCGCCGTCCCGGAAGGGCGCCCGCGCGACTCTGGCGCACAAACAAAAACGGAGGCCGAAGCCTCCGTTTTGTAGTCGTTGCGAAGTCGTGCTTACAGCACTTCGAACAGACCCGCAGCACCCATGCCGCCGCCGACGCACATGGTGATCACCACGTACTTCACGCCACGACGCTTACCTTCCAGCAGGGCGTGACCGACCATGCGCGCACCGCTCATGCCGTACGGGTGGCCGATGGAGATGGCGCCACCGTTGACGTTCAGCTTGGCCGGGTCGATGCCGAGTTTCTGCGCGCTGTACAGCACCTGGCAGGCGAAGGCTTCGTTGAGCTCCCACAGGCCGATATCGTCGACGGTCAGGCCATGTTGCTTGAGCAGTTTCGGTACGGCGAACACCGGGCCGATACCCATTTCTTCCGGAGCCAGACCGGCTACGGCGATGCCGCGGTACAGGCCCAGCGGCTGGATGCCGCGCTGGGCGGCCAGGGAGCCGCTCATCAGCACGCTGGCGCTGGCGCCGTCGGACAGTTGGCTGGCGTTACCGGCGGTGATGCAGCCGCCTTCGATCACCGGTTTGAGCTTGCTCAGGTCGCCCAGCACGGTTTGCGGGCGGTTGCCTTCGTCGATGCTCAGGGTGACGTCTTCGAACGTCACCGCGCCGGTTTCCTTGTCGACCAGTTTCTTGCGTGCGCTGACCGGAACGATTTCATTGGCGAACAGGCCGGCGGCTTGGGCGGCGGCGGTGCGTTGCTGCGATTGCAGGGAGTAGGCGTCCTGGGCTTCGCGGCTGATGTTGTAGCGTTTGGCGACGATTTCGGCGGTCTGCAGCATCGGCATGTAGGCGTTTTCGGCCATCTTCACCACGGCCGGATCGTAGTCGGCGGCAGTCCACTTCATGTGGGTGTTCTGCACCAGGCTGATCTGCTCCTGGCCAGCGCCGACGGTGACCTGCATGCCGTCGACCATGATCTGCTTGGCGGCGATGGAGATGGCCATCAGGCCGGAGGCGCACTGGCGGTCGATGGTCTGCCCGCTGACGGTCAGCGGCAGGCCGGCGGCCAGCAGCGACAGGCGCGCCAGGTTGGTCGAGGCGGTGCCGCCCTGCATGGCGGTGCCCATCACCAGGTCTTCGATTTCGCCCGGCTCGATGCCGGAGCGCTCGACCGCGGCACGGATGGCGACGGCGGCCATGGACGGCGACTTGA
>JBBNAI010000702.1:0-9153 GCA_037994305.1 Pseudomonas sp.
AGAGACCCCATGGCCCAGCAGAACACCTACAACGCCGATGCCATCGAAGTCCTCTCCGGCCTCGACCCGGTGCGCAAGCGCCCGGGCATGTACACCGACACCTCGCGGCCCAACCACCTGGCCCAGGAAGTCATCGACAACAGCGTCGACGAGGCCCTCGCCGGCCACGCCAAATCCATCCAGGTGATCCTCCACGAGGACAACTCCCTGGAAGTGCTCGACGACGGCCGCGGCATGCCGGTGGACATCCACCCGGAAGAAGGCGTGCCCGGCGTCGAGCTGATCCTCACCAAGCTGCACGCCGGCGGCAAGTTCTCCAACAAGAACTACCAGTTCTCCGGCGGCCTGCACGGCGTGGGCATCTCGGTGGTCAACGCGCTGTCCACGCGGGTAGTGGTCACCGTCAAGCGTGACGGCAACGAGTACCAGATGAGCTTCGCCGACGGCTACAAGGCCAGCGACCTGGCCGTGGTCGGCACGGTCGGCAAGCGCAACACCGGCACCAGCGTGCACTTCTGGCCGGACGCCAAGTACTTCGACGCGCACAAGTTCTCGGTCAGCCGCCTCAAGCATGTGCTCAAAGCCAAGGCCGTGCTGTGCCCAGGACTGGAAGTCACCTTCAGCGACAAAAGTAACGGCGAAACCACCCGCTGGTACTACGAGGACGGCCTGCGCTCCTACCTGGCCGACTCGGTCAGCGAGCACCTGCGCCTGCCCGAAGAACCCTTTGTCGGCAGCCTCGCCGGCAACAAGGAAGCCGTCGACTGGGCCCTGCTGTGGCTGCCCGAAGGCGGCGAAAGCGTGCAGGAAAGCTACGTCAACCTGATCCCCACCGCCCAGGGCGGCACCCACGTCAACGGCTTGCGCCAGGGCTTGCTGGATGCCATGCGCGAGTTCTGCGAGTTCCGCAACCTGCTGCCGCGCGGGGTCAAGCTGGCCCCGGAAGACGTCTGGGAACGCATCGCCTTCGTCCTCTCGATGAAGATGCAGGAGCCGCAGTTCTCCGGGCAGACCAAGGAACGCCTGTCCTCGCGCGAGGCCGCGGCCTTCGTCTCCGGCGTGGTGAAAGACGCCTTCAGCCTGTGGCTCAACGGTCACCCGGAAATGGGCCTGGCCCTGGCCGAACTGGCCATCAACAACGCCGGGCGCCGCCTCAAGGCCGGCAAGAAGGTCGAGCGCAAGAAGATCACCCAGGGCCCGGCACTGCCCGGCAAGCTGGCCGACTGCGCGGGGCAAGACCCGATGCGCTCGGAGCTGTTCCTGGTCGAAGGTGACTCCGCCGGCGGCTCGGCCAAGCAGGCGCGCGACAAGGAGTTCCAGGCGATCCTGCCGCTGCGCGGGAAGATCCTCAACACCTGGGAAGTCGACGGCGGTGAAGTGCTGGCTAGCCAGGAAGTGCACAACATCGCCGTGGCCATCGGCGTCGACCCGGGATCAAGCGACCTCGGTGAGCTGCGTTACGGCAAGGTGTGCATCCTCGCCGACGCCGACTCCGACGGCCTGCACATCGCCACCCTGATCTGCGCCCTGTTCGTCCGCCACTTTCGCCCGCTGGTGGATGCCGGCCACGTCTACGTGGCCATGCCGCCGCTGTACCGCATCGACCTGGGCAAGGAAATCTTCTATGCCCTGGACGACGCCGAACGCGACGGCATCCTCGATCGTCTGGTCGCCGAGAAGCGCCGCGGCAAGCCGCAGGTCACCCGTTTCAAGGGCCTCGGTGAAATGAACCCACCGCAGCTGCGCGAAACCACCATGGACCCCAATACCCGGCGCCTGGTGCAGCTGACCCTGGAAGACTTCGAGGGCACGATCGAGATCATGGACATGCTGCTGGCGAAGAAACGCGCCGGCGACCGCAAGAGCTGGCTGGAGTCGAAAGGCAACCTCGCCGAGGTCCTGGCGTGAGGCTGACGGCAACACTGGCAAGCCTGTTGTTCAGCGGCGCCTTGTGCGCCGCCGAAGCGCCCATCGCCGTGCCGGCCGAGCTGAAACTGCTCGCCGAGTATCCGATCGACGGCATGCCCAGCGGCAACCTGTCGGGCCTCACCCGTTGTGGCAACGAGTGGCAGGCGGTGTCCGATCATGACGACAACCGCCTCTACCGCCTGCAACCACAGGACAACGTCTGGGCCGCCGAAGCCGAACACTTCGACGCCCCACCGCCGCCCGCCAGCGGCTTGCCCTGGGGCCTGCGCATGCGCACCTGGGCGGCCAATATCCTGCGTGGCGCCGACCTGGACTTCGAAGGCCTGAGCTGCGACAGCCTGGGCAATCGTTACCTGGCCAGTGAAGCCCATGCCGCGGTGCTGCAGATCACCGCCGGCGGCCAGGCCGAATGGCTCAACCTGCCGGCCAACCTGGTGCGCCAGGCGCGCGCCAGCGGCATGCTGCTGCACTACAACGCCCAGCTCGAAGGCATCAGCGTCGCCCCAGATGGCAAACGCCTGTGGCTGGCCGCCGAGCGCGAGCGCCGTGGCCTGCTGGTGCTGCACAAACCGAACAGCAGCTGGTCCTGCAGTGGCGGCTGCGTGCTGCTCTCGCAAGCCGGCAAGGAACCCTCGGTGGCCGAGCCGGACAGCGGCATCACCCTGCCGCGGGACTTCTCCGATGTGCACTTCTTCAAAGAGAAGCTGTTCACCCTGGAGCGCGCCGCCCATCGCATCTGCCGGCGTGACCTCAACGCCGGCAAGGTGGAGAAGTGCTGGTCGTTCGCCACCGAAGCCCTCGCCGATGGTCGCCGCTATTCCGGCCCCTTCGGCGTGGCCGAAGCGCTGTGGCTGGATGCCGACGGCGCCTGGCTGGGCGTGGACAACGGTGATGCACACCGCGACGACGGCGAAGAGCGCCCACTGATCTGGCATTTCGCCGCGCCCAAGGGCGGCTGGAGCGCACCATGAGCGACACGCAACCTGCCGGCCAGCGCGCCGGCCGCGTGATGCTGATTTGCGCCTGGATCGCCGCCCTGGCGCTGGCCACCTATTGGTTCGGCAACTGGGAAGAGCGCCGCGCCAACCCCAACCAGCAGCCGCAATCGATGCATGGCGAAGGCTTCATCGAAGTGCGCCTGGCCAGCGGTCGCGGCGGCCATTATTTGCTGGATGGGCAGATCGACGGGCAGACCGTGACCTTCCTCCTCGACACCGGCGCCAGCGCCGTGGCGATCCCCGCCGACCTGGCCAAGCAGCTGGGTCTCAAGCGCGGTGCGCCGGTCACCCTGAAAACCGCCAATGGCCTGTCCACCGGCTACCGCACGCACCTCACCAGCCTGCAGCTCGGCGATATCCAGTTGCACGACGTGGCGGCGCTGATCACTCCCGGCATGGACGGCAACGAGGTGCTGCTCGGCATGAGCGCCCTCAAGCAACTCGAATTCACTCAAAAGGGCGGCACCCTGGTGCTGCGCCAATCGACTTCACTGAAATGACCATGAGGCACGCATGAGCGACTCCCTCGATTTGAGCCTGGACGGCGTGGAACGGCGCTCCCTCGCCGACTTCACCGAGCAGGCTTATCTCAACTATTCCATGTACGTGATCATGGACCGCGCGCTGCCGCATATCGGCGACGGCCTCAAGCCCGTGCAGCGGCGCATCGTCTACGCCATGAGCGAGCTGGGCCTGGACGCCGACTCCAAGCACAAGAAATCGGCGCGTACCGTCGGTGACGTGCTCGGCAAATTCCACCCCCACGGCGACAGCGCCTGCTACGAAGCCATGGTGCTGATGGCCCAGCCGTTCAGCTATCGCTACACCCTGGTCGACGGCCAGGGCAACTGGGGTGCACCGGACGATCCGAAGTCCTTCGCCGCCATGCGCTACACCGAGGCGCGCCTGTCGCGCTACTCGGAAGTGCTGCTGACCGAACTGGGCCAGGGCACCGTCGACTGGGTGCCGAACTTCGACGGCACCCTCGACGAGCCGGCGACCCTGCCGGCGCGCCTGCCCAACATCCTGCTCAACGGCACCACCGGCATCGCCGTGGGCATGGCCACCGACGTACCGCCGCACAACCTGCGCGAAGTCGCCGCCGCCTGCGTGCGCCTGCTGGATGAGCCGAACGCCACGGTCGAGCAGCTGTGCGAGCACATCCTCGGCCCGGACTTCCCCACCGAGGCAGAAGTCATCACCCCGCGTGCCGACCTGCTGAAGATCTACGAGACCGGCAAGGGCTCGGTGCGCATGCGCGCCGTGTACCGCGTCGAGGACGGTGACATCGTGGTCACCGCCTTGCCGCACCAGGTATCGGGCGCCAAGGTACTGGAGCAGATCGCCGCGCAGATGCAGGCGAAGAAGTTGCCGATGGTCGCCGACCTGCGCGACGAGTCGGACCACGAGCACCCCTGCCGCATCGTCATCATCCCGCGCTCCAACCGCGTGGATGCCGACGAGCTGATGCAGCACCTGTTCGCCACCACCGAGCTGGAGTCCAGCTACCGGGTCAACACCAACGTCATCGGCCTCGACGGCAAGCCGTCGGTGAAAGACCTGCGCACCCTGCTGACCGAGTGGCTGGTGTACCGCGTCGGCACTGTGCGCCGCCGCCTGCAGTTCCGCCTGGACAAGGTCGAGAAACGCCTGCACCTGTTGGAAGGTTTGCTCACCGCCTTCCTCAACCTGGATGAAGTGATCCACATCATCCGCACCGAGGATCAGCCCAAGCCGGTGCTGATGGCGCGCTTCGGCCTCACCGAGATCCAGGCCGACTACATCCTCGACACCCGCCTGCGTCAGCTGGCCCGTCTCGAAGAAATGAAGATCCGCGGCGAGCAGGACGAGCTGGCCAAGGAACGCGCCAAGCTGCTGGCCCTGCTCGGCAGCGAAACCAAGCTGAAGAAGCTGGTGCGCCAGGAAATCCTCGACGACGCCGAGAAGTACGGCGACGACCGCCGTTCGCCGATCGTCGCCCGCGCCGAGGCCAAGGCCCTCAGCGAAAACGAGCTGATGCCGACCGAGCCGGTCACCGTGGTGCTCTCGGAAAAAGGCTGGGTGCGCTGCGCCAAGGGCCACGACATCGACGCCACCGGCCTCTCGTACAAGGCCGGCGACGGCTTCAAGACGTCCGCCCCAGGCCGCTCCAACCAGTTCGCCGTATTCATCGACAACACCGGGCGCAGCTATTCGCTGCCGGCCCATTCGCTGCCCTCGGCGCGCGGCCAGGGCGAACCCCTGACCGGCCGCCTGCAACCGCCACCGGGCGCCACCTTCGAGTGCGTGCTGCTGCCGGACGACAACGCGCTGTATGTGATCGCCTCGGACGCCGGCTACGGCTTCGTGGTCAAGGGCGAGGACCTGCAGGCCAAGAACAAGGCCGGCAAGACCCTGCTGACCCTGCCCACCGGCGCCCTGGTGGTGCCGCCCAAATCGGTGGCCAACCGCGAGGAAGACTGGCTGGCAGCGGTGACCACCGAAGGCCGCCTGCTGCTGTTCAAGGTCGCCGACCTGCCGCAACTGGGCAAAGGCAAGGGCAACAAGATCATCGGCATCCCCGGTGACCGCGTCGCCAGCCGCGAGGAATACCTCACCGACCTGGCCGTACTGCCTGCCGGCGCCACCCTGGTGCTGCAGGCCGGCAAACGCACCCTGTCGCTCAAACCGGACGACCTGGAGCACTACAAGGGCGAACGCGGGCGGCGTGGCAACAAGCTGCCGCGCGGCTTCCAGCGGGTCGACACGCTGCTGGTGGAAAGCCCGAGCTGATTGCCGGCGCAATGCAAAAGGGAGGCCTCGGCCTCCCTTTTTCATGATTGCCGGATGAGCCGTCACAACCCACAGCCAAGGCCCATTGCAGAGCCCGCAGGGCGCTTCGGGCTGGAGTCCGAGGGCACTTTGAAGGATGATAGGCGGCCGCAGGTTGCACGCCTGCGCCGAGTATCAATACCGGCCGCCTGCCGGAACTACCAGGGTGAAATGAATGACTGTGCTGCGCCTCCCCGTTGTTTTGCTGCTGTCCGGCCTGCTCGGCCTGGCCGGTTGCACGGCGCATAAACCGGTACCGCTGTACCAGCTGGATGCCGGCAGCCCCGGCGTGCCGAAACAGAGCCAGGGCCTGGCCGTGCTGCTCGGCCCGGTGCTGATTGCCGACTACCTGCAGCGTGAAGCCTTCCTCCAGCGCCAGACCGACGGCAGCCTGGTGCCCGCCGACGATGCGCGCTGGGCCGGCAGCCTGGCCGCCGATATCGATCAGGTGCTGCTGCGCCAGCTGTCCGCCAAGCTGGATAGCCAGCGCCTGGTGCTGGCCCCGGCCCACAATGGCTTCACCCCCGACGTACAGGTGCTGCTGAACATCAGCCGCCTGGACTCCGGCCCCGACCACCCGGCCGTGCTGGAAGCCCAGTGGCGCCTGCTCGACCGCAGCGGCAAGCTGCGTGACAGCCGCCTGCTGCGCCTGCAAGAGCCGCACGACGGCAGCGCCGCCGACCAGGTGCAGGCACAGAGCCGCCTGCTGCGCCAACTGGTCCAGCAACTGGCCGAAGCCATCGAGCCACTGCGCAACCAGCCGATCGCCGAAGCGAGCAAGCCAACGCCGCCGCCCGCCCGACCGAGCAAGCCGAAGAACCAGGAAATCCCCATGGTCGCCCCGACCCACAACAGTGGCGAAGTGCTGCGTTTCTGAGTTCCACGGTTCGCCCCATTGCGCGGCACCGCTGGTGCCGCTCCCGTTTCACCTGCACCGAGACCGCCCGCCATGGCCCGCAAGAAAGCCGCCGTCGACTTCGAACAATCCCTTGCCGACCTGCAACAGCTGGTCGAGCGTCTGGAAGGTGGCGAGCTGTCGCTGGAAGACTCGCTGACCGCCTTCGAGCAGGGTATCCGCCTGACCCGTGACTGCCAGTCCGCCCTGGCCCAGGCCGAGCAGAAGGTGCAAGTGCTGCTGGAACGCGACGGCGAGCTGGAGGAAGCCCCCTTCGACGCGGACGACCAGGCATGATCGGCGCCTACCAGCAGCGCTGCCAGAGCCGGGTGGATACCGCCCTGGACAGCCTCTTCGATGCCCCGCGCAGCGAACTGGCGCGCCTCTACCAGGCCATGCGCTACAGCGTGATCAACGGCGGCAAGCGCGTGCGCCCGCTGCTGGTCTACGCCACCTGCGAGGCCCTCGAGGGTGACCTCGACCGTGCCGATGGCGCCGCCTGCGCGGTGGAACTGATCCACGCCTACTCGCTGGTGCACGACGATCTGCCGGCGATGGACGACGACGACCTGCGCCGTGGCCAGCCGACCACCCACAAGGCCTTCGACGAAGCCTGCGCCATTCTCGCCGGCGACGGCCTGCAGAGCCTGGCCTTCGAAGCCCTGGCCGACCCACGGCGCAACCCGCAGGACGCCGACCTGCGCCTGTCCATGGTCCTCGGCCTGGCACGCGCCGCCGGCCCGGCCGGGATGGTCGGCGGCCAGGCCATCGACCTCGAGTCGGTCGGCCGCCAGCTCGACCAGAAAGCCCTGGAAACCATGCACCGGCACAAGACCGGCGCCCTGATCGAAGCCAGCGTACAGCTCGGCGCCCTGGCGAGCGGCAAGGCCGACGAGGCCGCGCTGCGCTCGTTGCAGCAGTACGCACGGGCCATCGGCCTGGCGTTCCAGGTGCAGGACGACATCCTCGACGTGGAAAGCGACACCGCCACCCTGGGCAAGACCCAGGGCAAGGACGAAGCCAACCACAAGCCGACCTACCCCGCCCTGCTCGGTCTCGACGCCGCCAAGGCCTACGCCCTGGAACTACGCGACCAGGCCCTGCACGCCCTGCGCCCGTTCGGCAACAGCGCCGAACCGCTGCGCGAGCTGGCGCGTTATATCGTCGAACGCCGCAGCTAAGCCTGTCCTCCATGAAAAACGCCGGGCATCGACCCGGCGTTTTTCATGGTGCGCCCCTACCGAGCTACTCCGCGGCCACGGCTTCGCCGCGAGGCGCGCATGCCGTGCGCGCCACCAGCACACGCATGCGGACCAGCAGCCAGGGCATCGCCAGGGTCACGAACAACCCCATCAGCGCGCCGCGTAGCACCTGCCAGGCCATCGGCTGCAGGCCGAGCTGCACTTCCAAGACCTTGAGCAGCTTCTGCAGCAGGATGAATCCCAGCGCCCCGAGCACCGCAGCCAGCACACGCCGCCAGAGCGGCAGCGCTGCGCTGAAATCGAGCAACCGCCGCTCGACACGCCAGCCAACCACCGCACCGGCCAGCAGGCCGACGAACAGCGGCACATAGTCCGGCGCCTCGCCCGGCCACAACACCAGGCTCACCGCGCCGACCAGCACAATGCTGAGCACGTGCCAGCCAACATGGGCCGCTGGCCACCAGGCAAGACCCTTGAGCCGCGCAAACACCAGCAGGGTGGCGCCGCCGAGCAATGCGCCGACCAGCACGTCCTCGACATCATGGGCGGCGAGGTACAGCCGGCTCAGGCACACGCCCAGGCAGATCAGCGTACACAGCACCGTCAGCCACAATCGCCGCACCTCATAGGCCAGCCCCAGCCACAGCACCACCGCCAGCTGTGCATGACCACTGGGCAGCCCGTAGCTGGCGCCCACACGGTCATCGAGGCGCAGCTCCAGCGGCGGCCGCGGGTCCTGGAAGAGGTCCTTGAACAAGGCGTTGAGCCAGGCGGAGATGCCGATCAACAGCAGCAGGCGGAAGAAGCTGTGCTTGTTCCAGCCCCAGTAACCGATGGGGATGGCAAACAGCAGGAAGGTGCCATAGCCGAGCCAGGTCAAGGCGTTGGCCAACTGAGTTAGCTCGGGGCTGCGCAGCGACAGCACCCAGCTCATTTCATGCAGCAATTCGAACATGAGTCATCCGGTTCTTATTGTTATCGAGGCTCGGATTGAACCAGTACCCACGCCACGCTCGCCAGTGCCGAAACGGCCAAAAGACCGGCCGCTCGATAACCACGCAGCAGGTGGCGATATTCGGCGCACTGGGCAACCGTTCTGTGCGCCGGCGCAACCGCCTAAGCTGGACCATTCGCCTCGTCCGCCTGGAGCCACCATGCCGTTTTCCGCCCTGCTGATCGCCAACCGCGGCGAAATTGCCATTCGTATCGCCCGCGCCTGCGATGACCTGGGCATCCGCTCGGTCGCGGTGTTCGCCGAGGACGACGGCGCCAGCCTGCACGGCCGCCAGGCCAACCTCGCGGTGCCGCTCAAGGGCCG